>JAQUNZ010000040.1 GCA_028717345.1 Candidatus Methanoperedens sp. | reverse complement strand
CTCGCTTAATTTCAAGCAAGTCTTGCACCATAATGTCAATGATATGACCTGCTGCATCACCTAAAAATTGATTCAGTATGCTCATTCTTCTGCTTCCCAATTTAACCGGTTCCCACAAGTCGGGCAATATCGCCACCTTTGATTAACTTCTCTTCGGCACTGAGTGCATAAATACACTGTAATAGTATTCTTAAAAATATCAAATAAACTCATGTTTTTAAATCTCCTTGATATATCGTATTAAATATTTTACCAGACCCATGCTATTAACCGCCTATTTCTTCAAGTAATTCTTTAAAATGCCATTTTAGGTTATCGATATTATCCTCTGTCGGGCATTGTAAACATTTTATATATTGTTTTTCAAATTGTTTTAAGTCAGTTGTCATTTTACCAGACCCACGCTAATAATCGCCTGATAACTCCCTTGCGTTCTTTGATCTCCGGTGTGATCTCAGGTTTCCGTGCCTTTTCAAGAGCCTCCATGACTGCAAGCTTCTTATCGAGTTCCGCCTTTTCAGCCAGCACTTTACGCAATTCCTCAGCCTGACTTAATACCCTTTTTTGAGCCGCCATCGACAGTGCTAATCTCTTCTCCTCTTCCTTCTGTTCTTCTTCCTGTTCCTGTGCCTCGGCTTGAAGTCGTGCTTTCTCAGATCGCTTGAATCGTTCTAATGCAGTCCTGACCTGCTGGTGTGTGAGCTCAACTCCATGATCGTCAAATATAATTCCTGATATTTTACCCGGTGAATACCCATTTTTATCCATCTCAACCATGTCATCAAGTATAGACTCCCATAATTCTTTTGAAATGGGCTCTACATTTGCCACGTTCTCGTCAGTTGAGTTTTCTTCATTCTCAGGTATATCAGTTTGATTTAGGGGTGTGTTCGTCAAACCTGCGTTATTTTCACCCTGATTAATGAGGTTGTAAATTGATGGATACTTGCTCCTGACGTAATCATAGATTAATGGTTCGTATTCTCCGAAATTCTCGGTTATATATTTTTGCGCTTCAGGAATCCGGGATATTAATAATATTTTAAGAAGGGGACTGTTTACGATTTTATCTATCTGGTTCTCGTGAACATAATTATCGATTTTATTAATCATCTCCTGCGGTAATCGTTGTTGTCCCTCTAATATCGGTGCATTGTGTGGTTTATACTCTGGTTGTTGTGCTGATTCGAGTAACTCCATTTATCTCACCTGTGAACTGGCATCATGTACCTGCTTTGTCTGCTCCGGTGTTAGTTTTATAATTTTCTGGATCGTGAAATATTCAACTACAATACACCTGATCGCTGTCGCAAACGCCAATCCTTTCTCATCTGCATACGCATTAATCTCTTTTTCTGTATCTGTAGGCATTCTAACTAAACTTTGCTTCATGCTTACTAAATACTCACTCACTTTATTTAAGTGTTTGTCTGTATATGTATATATCTTTATATCTGTTTGTTTGTATCTTTCTTTCTTTTTATCTTTTTCTTTTTTTTCTTTTTCTTTCTTTCTTTTACGCCAGACACACACAGAATATTTATATACTATCACGGCATACTGATTGTCGGTGATATGATATTACCCAAAGTTTAGCAAAGAACCCAAAAAATAGACTTTCAGACGTAAAATGTCCTGATTGTGGATCAACAAATTGGCGCAAATCCAAGAAAAATCAAATGTTTTCATGTGGAAAATGTGGAAATTCCTGGCTTGGTGATAATACCGTAACGGGAATTAGTACTTTAAAAACCAGTAGTGAGGTATGCAATGAGCAAGCGTAAACACTGCATGATTTGGAGGCAGGAGACACAAGAATCAGGCGATTTAGAGGCGTTAAAAACCTCCGTTGAAAAGCATGTCGGGAGCTGCAATCAGTAGGTGTAAACATGGTGATAAATACTATGGCAACAATACAACTTAAACATTTGAGTATCCCAAAACTCGTTGATGCTGCGTTCTGGTGTGGTCAAGATCGACAGCCGGTATTCCTGCACATTGCCGGAGATCCTGGAATCGGCAAGACTTACGCGACAAAGAGCCTTGAAACGATCAACGGGATTAGTTATTTTAGTGCGAACTTTTCACCCAACGAATATAAACTCCACGTTAAGGATATTAGTAAGCATACTCAACTTTTTATACATGATGATGTGGGTCGCTGCAATCCCTCTTATGTTCCTGACTATCTAAGCGCACTATGCGATATTGCAGAGGGTCATATTGAATTCAGGCAGTATAAGAAAAATATTAATGCAGATTTCAATTTTAGTGCGGTATTTACTAGTACTATAGGCTGGTATTATCGCTGGAAAGATATTATGTCAGAAGTGGGATATCTTGACAGGGTACTACCAATACAGTTAGAATTACACCCAAATACCGAAGTGGCATATCGTAATAAGTGTACTGATGATGCCCTTGAAGGATGTATTTCAAGCGATCCGGCAGTACGGGTTATTACACCAATGGAGAAGCACCCACCTATTGATTTATGCGGGGTCAAGGTAGCCGCTCGTAACTTGCGGAACTTATTGAGATTAAGTAACTATCTATCAAAGCCTGAAATGTTAGAATTGATTGCAGTGATTCAAGCTGATAAGACAAAGTATTCTATATGAGGTATATTATGAAACAAGAAATATATTGCCCTTTAATAAAAGGAAACTGTATAGGTCAGTCATGTGTGTTTTTTGATGCTATACACGGTGGAGAGGAATTAACTTTAAAAGAGCAAAAAGACAATTGCATAGCAATGCGTGCATTGTTTGAATTATCAATCAGGTGATGATATGATAAAGCTCACTGACGATGATAAATTAGCTATGGTATTGGTCGCTATAGCATGTTTTCTTGTTGCATATGTGACGTGGTGACTTATGAATGAATTAACTAAGGATTATTATTGTGAATGCACTTTAAAAACCTGCGAGCCTGTATCAGGTTGTTTGGATAGTATCAAACCCCCTCATACCTGCAACCATCAAAAGAAAAAAGAGTACGGGCGGTACTGTGGTACACACCCTGACACAGTGCGCGAGATCCTACCATCCGGGTCAGAAGGTCTAACTATCGCCGGGGTAGTGTGTCTCTGGCGTGTGTTCGTGAGTGATTCATGGCAAAGCATGTGCAGCATGGAGAATCAGGAAGAGATGGGATGCAGGAAGTCAAATAAGGAGATATAATATATGAATAGAAATGAGATGTTAAGACGACTTGCAGCAGGTGAGCCAGCCCTGGAAGTCAGTATTGCGAAATGGCAGGATATTGTAGATGAAACCGGTATTAATGAGTCTGCTGATAATTGCGCCCTATGTGAAACTACAGACGCAACATGCGATAATTGCTTAATATATCAAAAAACAGGCATAAAGTGTCAAAATACTCCCTATGGGCAATATTGTAAAAAACCAAGTAAAGAGAATGCGCAAGCTGAATTAGACTTCCTGAAATCACTGAGAGGGTAAGATATGAATCAAAAAGACAATGATTTATGGTTCGGGCGGGAAACCACGTTTGTTATTCATGAATATAATCCCGAAACAGGACTTCTTCGCTCTGATTACGATGAGATTATAGAAAAAATACGTACTTTTCTTATCTCATTAGGATTGCAGGAATACAAGGAAGCGAAACCATGATAGACGGTTACGTCAATCCTGGTCAGGAACCATACCAGATAACACAGGAAGAGGTTAATCAGGCGGCAAACCAGAAAGAATTAAGAAAGATTGCAAGGATGCGCAACAAACAGTATTATAAGCTGGGGATGCCGAAGATAGTGAAGAAGAGGTGTAAGGAATGTGGGCGCGTGCTCACTAGCTTGCATACTTGCCAGACTAACAAGCCCGTACTACTGCCTGAGCGCATCAAATGTTCTAACCCCAAGTGCGGGACTCTGATCTTGAAAGACGCTTCATACTGTTATGTGTGTAAAGCGTGGAATGAATCAAGCGAGGGTAAGCATGTTTAAGCGCACATGCCCTACATGCATCTTCAAGCTCTCCGGTCAAGGCAAGTATCGGGGTAGTGGTACAACCCCAGGAGGATTATACTATTTCGTACAAGGAGGCAAGCAATGGTACTATCGTCAGGAATGTAAAGACTAATGAATACTAACCGATACTATTAAATACTATTGAATACTATTAAGTGTACTGACAAAGGAGGTATATAAAAATGATAAAAATAGAGGTTCAAAAATATGTGAATGGAAAAGGAGAAAAGAGAGCAAAAATAGTGGGTGTTGAGGGGATGTTGACAAAATCTGAACTCCCAACGCTGTACACAGAGTATGAGCCGTGTACATGGCTGGATGGAGATAAAATTGAACATACGGAAAACGTGTCTTCACTCAATATTGGTTGGGGGTATAGCTATGAAGAAATTGTGAGGATGATTGAGCAATTGAAAAAATGTGGGGAGCATCTGCATGAGGTGAATCTGCAAATTGCAGAGGATAAAAAAACATGGCCAAAAACTGAAATATTTTTAATTTAAAGTCATCAGTTGACACACGGAGGACACAAAGACATGAAATTACAGACGAAAATCAGTGATGCACACGAGAAGAAATTGACTTCTTATAAGGCATCACTTGAGTTGGATGGCAGGGAACGAACCATGACCGAGGTTATGGAGCATATGATAGATCATGCGAAGGTAGAGAATGAGCAAGGCGAATAGGAAATTCGGAGCGCACAAACCGGGTAAATGCCCTTTGTGTGATGATAAGAAGGTCAAAATAATACCAGAAGCAAAACCAGATAATAAAGAGGCACTAAATGAAAGTAATAATTGAAATTGAAGATCCGACAAACGAACAGATGAACCTCGTCAAAGCCATGCAAGCAAGCGAGGCGGCGAAGAGGCGCGCTTCGAGAAAAGAGATGACTGAGGCAATGAACGATTTATTTGAGCATGTAGTATCGCAGCATCCAGCGAAGAAACCGGAAGGATGCAGATATAGACAGCAAGAATAATAAAGAGGAACAATGACTCAATTCACAGACACTCAAGCAGCAGATGGAGCATTTCATCAACTTAAAACCACGGGATGCCAAACGAAGGAAGAATTAGCAGCAGCAGCATTATATTGGAGTGGCCAGGACATTGAGCAAGCGAAAAGAGTTATAAAAATATTAATACATAAAATAAACGGAGAGACAATGACACAAGAACCAATATGGAAGGATTCTAATATAATAGAATCAGGAAACTATCCGAAGAACAGTTTTACAGATGTTCTAAAAAACATCTATGTGACCGAGAATGAAAACCTAAAAGCCCTTGAGCTGAGGTGCGAATTTGAATCAGGAAAACAAGTCAGCACTTTGATGTTCAATAAGGAACGAAGTAAAGGAGTTTTTGAAAATGAAGATAAAGTGATCGTTGATGGTGGGAAGATATCAAAGTTCATTGCCAGCATTGAAAGACTTGATGCAAAAACAGGCCAGGTCAATATGAATAACAATGATCCTTCTGTCGTGCGTATCAAGACACAATGGGCGTTTCTTGATGGTGTTCCAACAGGATTCAGAACAATTCCCGATATTACCGGATGCACCCTAAGTATGGTTGCGACCCTGGATAAAGTCGGGGATGATCAGCAGACTTCAAAGTATCCTGACTGGAGTATTGGGGGTGTTGAAGGATTATCAGCAAGCAAGCCAGCACCATCACAAGCACCCAAAACTAAACCAGCAGCACCGAAAGCAGGTAAAGCACCTGCAAAACCAGCAGCACCAGCCAATGATGACTTGATAATCAAGATTGAGGATATGTTGCTTGAAAATCCTACTATGACGGTAGGAGATATATACGCGAAGTTCGGCGGTGCAGGCAAGTCACCCTATAAGCCTGCTGAGATCAGAGAGGCCATTGCAGTGATCAATGCGAAGGGCACATGAGCGAAATCACAGACAAGCTACTAACTTATCCTGCTGCGATCAAAGTTGCTGAAGAAGCAGTTTGGGACTTAATAGAGGTCTATGAACTGGCTCATGCTGACGTCAAAGAACAGGATGCAGGCTTTGCCGTAATAGTAAACGCCAACCCTGCGTTGAAGAATCAGGGACAGCGTGACACTGAGATCAAAGCCATGCGAGAAGCGAGCGCGGAATACACTGACGCGCTGATCGAAGAAGAAACAGCAGCAAAGAACTTAGCTATAGCAAGGATTAACTTGAACTTCGTACAAAATATGTTTCAAGCATATCTGGCGATAGTAGGAGGTCAGAAAGAATGTTGAAGGGTGCAAATCAGTCTGCACCTTTTAACTGCAATATAGCCCCTAAGAGACAACTTGCAATGAAGATAACTCAATGCTTCATGTTCCTGTTGATGCGGTGTGATTCCGCAGGGGGCTTTCTACTCAATAAGATAATGGAGCGCATAAGCATGATAAGGAACCATTCTATACCACCTATCCCACTCCCTTCTTATCATGCTGCGATACTTCAAAACACAGGGCGCACAATCATTCTAACACACACTGTACCCTCAGTCAGTAAATCACTCCTTCGATAGTGTGGTAGAATGATGCGATACTCTCAACATGAAAAGAGGAACTTTAGAAAAGTAATAACGGAGGTATAAATATGGAATATATAAAATATAAATATATAGTAACTGGATTCAGGCCAGATGATAAAGGAGTTTATTATCTACCCTCTGATGGAATACCTGTAGGTAGTGAAAATCTTACATACGATAATGGCAAGTCTTGGGTGCGTGTAGTTTATTGTTTAATTCCCAATGAACCACGGGTTCAATTAGATACAAAAGGGTTAATCGTTCCAGAAGATGAGGGGATAGTAAATGAGCAAAGATGAAATCATAGTACATGTAAGATGGTTAGACGGCTATCTTGAACGCTTTGAATGTGATGATGCAAGAGCCTCAAAAGATTTCTTATGGATGAGGCTGACAATCAAGCAGAATAGACAGATTCCGATGCAATCTATAAGATGGTTTTCGATGACTCCTGAAAGTCACGAGAGGTGAGATAAGATGGCTAGTAGAATATTTTTAGGCAACTTGTTTCCTGAACAAGATGATATAATAGAGTTCAAGTATTCATTATCTAAAACAGAAGATTATGATCATCCCTGGTTAGTCATAATCGCAAAAGGTAATATTATCGAAGGTGTGAAAGCGAGGACGTAAGTATGGTAGAACTAACATCAATAGATCAACGATTAACTAGAATCGACTTGGTTGATAACTACGAGATTCTTGCACCTGCGGAGCTTGTAAGCCTGTCAGAGAAGCTACTTAGAAGGTATGTTGAAGTGATGGAAGTCAAACCATGAAGATCATCATAGAAATCAAGCCCACTGCAACACTTGCACGAATCGAGCAGTTGAGCAAACTGCTTCAAGATATGGGAGCACACAATATAATGGGGTTTGCTGATGTCATCGAATCCGTTACGAGCGAGAAGACATGATTATAATTCTAAGTAAGGAACCCGGACAAGGAGGATCTTATCAAATAGGTACGTTTGAAGAACCTATCTTATGGGTTGACCTTGAAAACAGGGTTAAAAGAACTGTAGATGCATATTACAGCGACAAAATCATCACCATCAAGCAGTGTTTAGCATATAATAAGGACTTTAAGGAAGACCATATCAAGACACTTGAAAATGTCGATGCAGCATTGATTGACTTAAAGGGCTTTGTTACGATCGCAATAGATGGTATTGGTGATCTGCGAGACATGGCGCATACCAAATGGTGCTTGAAGAATAAGCGCAAACATGCCGTTAATCCTGGAGACTGGGAAGAAGTCAACGAAGTGGTAAGGGAGTTATTATTCCCCCTCATCAATCGTTGCAGGGTGCAGGGCTTGAATCTAGTAATGACGGCTCAATTCAAGGATGATTATGCAATGAATAATAAAGGTGAGTCCACGAAAGCGGGTAGGATTCCAAGCTTGAAAGAATGGATGTCATATAATGTTGATACCCTGATAACCTTAAAGTACGAAGGTAAGAAATATTGGGCTGTCTGTAATAAGTCATTAGTTGGGTGCTGGAATGAGGATATTACGAACAAGTCACTGTATGATATTTTGATTGAAAAAGGAGTCTAATATGAGATGGCTAAATTGTACAATCAAACACTTGAGTACTCCAAGACTTATGCGAAAAGGACATACAGCACGTCATATAAAGATTAGTGGTATTCCATTATACCAACCGTTAGCACCGAATACAGATTATTGTTATGTGTGTGATATGTTACATTACTGTATTCATTCAACAGATAATGAAAAAGAAGCATGGAGTGAAACAATATGAGTCAAATTTTAATAAAAGGTTTTTTATTTGGAACACCAGATAAAACTATTGAAGAGAAGAAACGAGAAGAAGCCAAAAAGAAAGAAAATAGAGTGGTGTTTGTAAATGAATACTGATAATAAAGAATGTTGAGAGATAGAAGGTGAGATAATGATATTGAATCAAATATCAGAAATACAAAATATCGGAACGGTGCTATGATGGTGTGTAAAGAACAAGAAGCTTATGAGATGATGAATAAGGAACAGCAGCGCGCATATATCAGGATGCGAATACAGAGCTACAAAACCCATAAACAGAATGCGGCAATTGCAGTAAAAGAAGGTAAATGGACTACAGCGACTATCCATGAAGAGAATGCTGAAGCTGACTTAGCGAGTCTTAAAGCCTTGTTGAGTCCTGTGATGTTGAGAGATGCGTGCGAGGAGGCTTTAAAATGAGTGAGCAAGAATGGAAAGTCAATAGGCCTGAGCCTGTAAAGATACCAGCATTCACGCAATACGAACGATGTATTGGGTGTAATGGTTCAGGCTGGAAGCGAGAACAGGGCGGGTACTCTATGATAGTGTGTCCTGTGTGCCAGGGTAAGCGAAAATTACCTGTTACTAATGCAGATGGTCAGTTCGTGAAGAGGTCGTAATGTCACTTAAACAGAGAGCAAAACAAGGGGTACTACCTTTATTAGTTACAGACGGGCACGAACGCCTTGTTGAAGTCACTATTTGTGACTCGATATCTGGTGGTGCTGGTGAGCTCAATCATATGCCTACTGGCCTAAGCCTTTTGAGAATGTTAGAGGATGGTACTGAATACAGACAAAGGTATGTGCAGGAGCCGTAATGTCATTGGCTGAAATACCTGATGAGGACTTATTGCAGGAAGTCAAGCAGAGAGGTTTTAAGATTGAATTGAGTAGTGAGATTTATAACCTGTGGGCACAAGCTAAAACTAATGCAGAAGACAATTTAAACCGTGCTATAGGTTACTTTAGAAATGATGACTTAGATGAAGTTTATGGAGATTCACAGGAAACAAAAAGAGATATTCTTAATAACTATCGTATTAAATTAATAGATTCTAACCTACAGATAAAAATAGGTGGTGTAAGCTTTGACATCAATAAGTGATTTGTTATTAATAAAATCAAGAAAGCCACAAAGGGCTAATGTGCTGCAAAAACCAAACACGCAGCGCAAAGAATTTAAATATGATACTGAAACTACTCTTGTCGCTATTTTAATAGAATTATGTAAAGCAAAAATTGAGTCTGAGCCGTGTTATTTTTGTAAAAGGAAAGTGAGGTGTGTTGGGGCTGAAAAGGATTTAACAAGCAACAATGCAGATTATGGGCGTTATTTCTTAAAATATTCTTGTGGTAATCCTGACCATGATAGGAGAATATGGGTATGAATAGTGAACTTGAAAACCTCCTCCTGACAATCTGTCCACACGAAGAGGCTAACAAGCAGGAGAAGACACGCATAAAATCGGTGACTGATTGGGCGACATTATATGGCATTTGTGATATACAGCATAAGGAGTTACCCGAATGTGATTATAGGCTTGAAGGTGAGTTTAGAGGTGTGACTGTCGAACTTAATGTTGAATTTAAAGCATGGGATAATTTCTTGTCGGATCCGATTGATGACATGGAAGACCACTTAACGAGGGCGCAGGAATACGGCGAAGTTGCGCTGTTCGTTGAGCAGGGTAATTATACCTTCAAGCCTGATCCGCAGGGAGTACACTGTATTCTTGAATACACTGAACATGCGAAAGCAGGATTCAGGCTTCAATCTCAGAAGTTAGGCCGAGTAATCGAACCGCCCACAAAGACTCTTGCGGCAATGGAAGGGTTCTTCGATACCTTACAGTCTAACGGGATTCGTGTCAGAACTCTAAGAAGTGAGGCGCACTTTCCTTACGCGCTGCATAATCTTCTAATCTATCTTACAAAACCGCACCAGCTTAAAGTCAAGAAGTTGAGTTATGATGCCTGGCTTATCAACATGTACATGAACTTACCCGAAGTCGGTTACATTCGTGCAAAGAAGCTTATTGAAGCCTATCCTAATCCTTTCTGGCTGTGTAGTGCTGGCGAGGATGCGCTCATACGAACACTTGGAAAGACTACGGGTCAAGTCGTATATCAGCACCTTAGAAACCATGAGCTTGAAACTGATATATGGAAAGGGTTACATAATAAAGATGGTACTGCTGGTAATAACGCAGAGCCCGAACCAGTTAGAGTATGTTCTAAGTGCGGTAAAAATACATTTAAGTCAGCATGTCCACGATGTGATAAAGACGGCCAGAGCGCAAAAGCTTCAAAGGATAGAGTAAAGCAGGAGACTTATATTAAGCAAGATACGGAAGTCAACCTATGCAACACATGCACCAAGAAGCCCGATAACTGCGGTATGACCTCAGATGACAGGCTACTTAAAGGTGATACTGTAGTGCTGTGTGTCGGTCACGTTGAAGGCAAGTCGATTGATGAAGTGCATCTTTGTAAGACGTGTACGAAAGAGAAGAACGGGTGTGATACTACAAATAACTCAAATGTACTTCGCTCAAATAATGTTTCTTGGTTACAATGTGATATGTATATTAATAAATATCCTCCTAAGCCTCTAAGTCCAGAAGCTAAGAAGCACCAGGAGTTCAAGCGCATGAAAGCGGGATTCCAGCCTAAGGGTACTTGTGAGACCTGTGACTTTCATATCACCGATAAGCTGATATGCTTGAAACAACCTGCAAAGAGAGCAGAGAAGCATTATAAGGCGTGCGCGCAATACATTCAAAAATCAGTATTACAAAAGTCAGCGTCAGGGAGTCAGCCCCCTGACCTTTCCAAGTCATCGAGTACTGGCAAGCCGGATATACCACCAACGCTCAGTACTCTTGACTCTTCTAAGTCATCGAGTACCGTTAGCCCTACGCAAGCTGATCGTAACGGTACTCCTGACCCTTTTACCAAGAAGGTTTCCAGTCATTCAGGTGAGGACTTTTCTAAAGTCACTCCTATAAATACACCTATCCAATCCTCACCTGCTGACATGTCTTCCGGGCAACCTGGTACTAAAGGCAGCCTGGAGGTTCTAGTCGTAGCATGCGATCATTGCGGCGCGGAATCAAATACATGCGCAGTGAGCTATTATAAACGATATGAAGCCACTTTGTGTCAATCTTGTGCTAATGTCGAAGATGAGGGAATTAAAGAACAGCATAAAGAGATTGCAGAAGAGATATTAAAATATCTGCGAGAGTCAGGGGGCAAGATGCATAGCGAGATATGCCAGCATTTTAATCTCGCAATCGGAAGTCCTGATTGTAAAGATATGCGTAACTGCCTCAAAAAGATGGCCGAGGCGGGCTTGATTACATCGGAGCATGGGGTATTTATAGTAGTACAAACAAAGGATAGTATGCAGAGTCATACCCCTGCGTCCAATGAAGGGGCGGTTTATTCATCTACGCCCCTTACCTCTTCTTTTAACCCAGACCACGTGAGCGATCTTCAATCTGATCTTCGAGCGTGGTTCTATGAACCCCATACCCTGACTGAAACCGCGAAACACATTTCAGGCTCAACCAGGGAATATGTATTTAATATGATTATGCAGATGGAAGAACAGGGCGCGCTTAGGAGATTTGCGGCTGATGGTGAAACTAAGTGGACTGTAGCGGTCAAGGCTCAGCCTGAGATGGATATAGGAGTCTAATATGATTGTGAAAGTAGAAATATTAAATATTACAAGTAGATCAGTAGGTTGGAATATATCTGTAATATCAGAACCAGCCGAGTTAACCAATCACCAAATATGCAAGTTAAAAAAAGCACTTAATACAGAGATTTTTAATTTTTTACACCCGTATCCGTGGTGGAATATATTTAAAAAACCTGTTGATATATGTGATTTAATAGGTCAAACACTGGAAATTGAGGTATAAGAATGTTAGATCAACAAATTCAAGAATTAACCGAAATCATGGCTGCATGGCCGATTTCTGAAATTAAGATTGTGAAAACAATCTGTGACAGGCTGATAGAACAAGATGAAAAAAGAATAAAGGCGGGATTGAATTGATAGGATTGTCATTTCATGAAATAGAGATGGAAATTGGAAGATCTATTACAGATGAAGAGTTTGAAACTGTAATATGTACAAGAAATAGCAGAATTATTTATATAGATAATATAAAATATGAATATATTAATAATAGTGAGGATTGAATTGAGCGACTTAGAAGCTGAATACTGTAATATTAAGGTCTGAATGTCTGAGCCCTATATTGATAAAAAAGAACTTATTACCGTAGCAGCTATTGCGTTTGGGTTGGATTTAATGATTCAGATTATTAGAAACGCCCCAAAACCAAAGACAAAATATGAGCAAGCATGGGAGATGATGAAAATATGACAGATATAGAAGTATTAAAGGCAGAGGTTCGTGCAATAGGTCAATATTGGAGAAACGATTGGTCTAGCTTTGATGGAAGAGAATTACGAGATCAGATTAACAAAGCCATTGATAATTTTGAGCATGAAACAGATTTATATCATTTTAGAGATTTGCTTGCTGAGCAGATAGGAAAAATGTAATGTCTGATGGCCAGGAACTCAACCACGAAAGTCATACTTGCATCACATGCATGGATCGTGACACGTCAGGCGAGGAGAATCCATGTAAAACCTGTTGCATTCGTGGTATGTGTATCTTTCCATCAATCTATGAAGATCACTGGAAGGCAAGACGATGAGCACTTTAATTATAGTTCTTGGAGTAATCGCATTCTTAGCGGTTATCCTGGTCATTGCTGGTCTTATATGGATGAGCATAAGGATATTACAAGGAAAAAAATAAACCGAACTCAGTATAAAAATTATAAAGAGGTGATAAGTGATGAACCAGGTTTTATTTATTATAGCAGGACTTGTTTTTATGATAATAATTGTTTTGTTATGGAATTATATTATAAACACAAATCATGGGGAGTGAAGTAGCGATGAAGGATGAAACAATAGAAGAACGCATTAAAAGAATTGATGCCATAGACGTAACTAATAAATCATTTGCAGATTTGAAAGCCCTAAATTCAGAGATCAATGCGGATTTAAAGTTTATAGAATATAAAAAAAGATATTATACACAGCTTGTTTACGATTTAAGGGGCGTTCGGAATAGATTAATACCTAAGATACAAGCAGCAAAAGAATTATGTGAAATTTGCCATAATCCTATCAAAGTAAAGCCTCAAGATTCATTTAGAACTATGCCAGACGGCAGGATTGTATGTAAGCACTGCTGGATTCAAGAAATTTGTAATGCGAGATTAAAGAATGCAAATAATATTATGAAGGCTTCACCATGAAATTGAAAGAAGCGATCTTGAAAGCGAAGGAAAGGTTGAAGAAGGAGAGGAGTAAAGCGAACAATGCCAAGAGAGTAATGATCGAGGGCAAGCAGGTTAGACCAAAAAGAGTTCTTATTATGAAAGTGTGGGTTAATGGACAGTATGTTAAGACAATTAGAAGTGATGAGTCCGAAAGCCCCTGATAAAGGACATATTATAATCAAATCTATTCTTTTTTAATCTCTTTTTTATAGTAATTGTATGTTTGTTGACAAAGTAGGACAATCTATAAATACAAAGTAGGACATTGAGTAATTGAGGTAATATTCATGGAATTAATCGCAAAAATACTATGTCCAAAAAAAGAATGTGTATTTAATGATGTAGATGCAAGCCTTTGTTTACAATGCAAGTTTGTAATAATCAAAGTTGAGGATTAATGAAACTAGCCTCAGATCGTTATAAGTCTGGTGAGAAAGCACTCACACGGCAGGAGTATGATAAGCTCATTGCCGTGATTACAGACTTGCAGGATGAGCTACTTATTAAGCTAGCTGTAGCAACAGGCATCAGGCGGGAAGACTTGTGTAATATCAAATTTGACGATTTACATTTGAAAGACTCTCAATTAGTATTCTGGGAGTCAAAGAAGTCACGACAGCGCACTATAGACTTACCTGAATCTATTATAGTGCTTGTCACTAAATTCTATAACTCCATGGATAAGCAGGATCTCAAAAAGCGCGAGTACCTGTTTGACTTTGTGGGGCGAACTGCGTACAGGCATTTCAATGAATGGTGTGTCATTGCTGGTATTCCCGAACGCCCTTTTCATGCACTCCGCGCAACCTGCATCAAATTTTGTCATGCTGCTGGATGGAGTGACGAGCAGATTAGCAAGCTTACAGGGGATAAGATCAGCACGATACAGGAGCATTATATGACTCCGAGTGTGGATGAGATGAGGCAGGTTATACAAGACAAGGCGATAGTATGAAAGTGCTTGTAGCCTGTGAATTTAGCGGGGTAGTTCGAGAAGCCTTTAAAAAACGAGGCCATGACGCGTGGTCATGTGATTTATTACCTACTGAAATCCCAGGACAGCATATTCAAGACGATGTTTTAAAACATCTTGATGATGGATGGGATTTGATGATAGCTCATCCGCCATGCACTCGACGGTGTAATTCCTCTGTGAGGTGGCTCAAAAACGATGAATACGGAACGGGAAGATGGAAATTATTAGAACAGGATGATATATTCTTTAACACCCTCTGGTATGTAGATATTCCCAGAATTTGTTTGGAAAACCCAATACCACATAAATATACTTCTGTTGTTGATTATTCTCAAATTATTCAGCCCTGGATGTTTGGACACACAGAAAGAAAGGCAACGTGTCTTTGGTTAAAAGGGTTGCCTAAGTTAAAAGAAACGAACAATGTAAAAGTGGAAATGCTTAAACTCCCGAAAGCACAACAGCAACGGATTCATTATTTATCTCCAAGTCCAAAAAGAGCGCATGAACGAAGTCGCACATATCAAGGAATAGCAAACGCTTTCGCTGAACAGTGGAGTTAATATGAGTCTCAAAGGTCAAGTCAGGCGTGTAGGTCATTATAAAGTTAAGGTGTGTCAAGTGTGCGGCAAGGAGCTCACTAAAGCGCAACAGAAGTATTGTAGTACTCATGCAGAGCTTACACACTGGCGCAGGTCACCCTGGTCACAAGGACTCAGTGACAAGCAGCTTTTACACTGGCATGGGTTAGGTACACTATGAACCTGAGAACAATCGGATTAATTAGCGCATTATCATATATGATTGTAATATTATACATATGGATGAGTGCAGTATATCAGGGCGAAACTTACTTTTGTGCCGGAGAGCCTAACATGCTCATCGGAAGTATTGCAGTACCTATGCAATGATTGCGCACCTGGTACTGCCAGAGTCTTAATTATACTTCTTTATAGACATCAGATCAACGCTTACTGTTCTTTCTGTTGTGCTTGAATCCGCATATACAGACACGCCGATGTTCATAGCTACTGTTGGAATATACGTTGTGTGTATCGCCATGAGAGCCCCATTTACATAAAATAAAACCTGTGTTGATGTTGCTATTATAGTCACGAAATCACCGTTCGATACAGATAGAGCAGTTGTCTGACCCTGCGTATCTATACCAGTATATGCAAACCAGAAGCCTGCATCGGAGATAGACCTAAAGAACATTACCTTCCTTGCACCTGCAGTCTGCATGGATCCAGCGAAATTATTACTGAATCCAATCTGAGTTGAAAATCCCGAACCCACGCCAATTGTTGAGTCATTAATTATAAAATTCGCAACAATTGGCTTACTTCCAAAAGTATATTGTTTTTTAGTGCTAAATATAGCAGATGTGACGCCGGCCGATATTCCGGTACTTAACAGAATCTTATGGTTTGTAGCATCTGGAGTTTGTGATCCTGCCCCTGCCACAACTGCCTGTGTAAAATTATCAACAACTCCCAGGTGATTACTATACTCTTCACCTATAAATAGGGCATTTGCAGTATGGTTACTGGCATCATGCAAAGGGCTGGTAATAGATTGTTTTATAAGTCCGTTCTCGATAATTAACATGCTCATAACTCGTCCACCTGTATCTTAATTGTATCAGTCTTACCGGCAATGTTCGCGCCCGAATATATCCTTAGGCGTGATCCCCCAGGGAACTTATACTCTATACCGGCCTGAACAAGTCGCGATGTTGCAATGTTTGCCGTCTGTGTATCCAGTTCTATATAGGCTATATTGGCTGGATCGCTGAACACCCTGATACTAAAATCTTTGGCCGTGGCATCATTCCAGATTTGTTCAATGCGGTTAAGCTGGAATGATCGGGGAATATTTAAGTCTTGGGTATTAGCATTACCGTCATACGTAATCACTTTATTAAAGAACCATGACTTTCCGACATGCGTATAAGTCCAACCGTCCTGGTTGCCTTGAAATGACGGGGTTGAGGTCTGGCCTGTAAGATATAGGTAGATATTCTCTAAGCTCGCGGCCATCTTTTGCAGTGTACTCAATTCCTGCTGGCATAATGTTTCAGCCATATTATTTCTTCTCCCGGACTGCTTCAAGTGCATCCATCACGTCAAAGAATTCTTCCACAGTCTTATTATCATCCTTGTAATAGGCCATAGCCTTCCTGAAGAGTACAAGGATCTCCTTTCGTCTGTACGCCGCCCATGTATAGGCTGCATTTAACGCAATGCTGGCAGCCGTGATATACGGCAAGTATGTGTTTAAGTCAAAGCTCATAGTTATTTAATATCCTCCATTGTATATATTAGTATCATTCCCACCAGGCAATCCAGTATTGAGCCATATTAGATAGTGTAATCGGTGCGCCCTGTGATGCTTCTGCTATTATGAAACTGCCCCCCATCGCACTAAAGTTAGCCATACCACTAACTACAGAAACATTATCATGTTCTATACCATTAACTATTCGTGTGAGGTATGCACTTGTTTGATTTGTCAGATTGATTGATTTATCGGATACATCAGAACCGATCATTACTGTCAGATTTGAATAATTAGAACCGGAGATATTTATTTGGTTGGAATTGTTGGAGACAATGACACTATTTTGAGATGGGCGAACGGTGATATTTGTTTTATTTACCGTAAATCTATGATCTGTTCCCGAATATTTCCAAAAAGTATTAGAACAGTAATTAGAATAACAAACAAGTTCTGTACTATTTCCGACCGGATATGTGAGTTCGTCGTGGTATGAAAAAATAGAATTATCTGTTTGATTGATACTAAATTTAAATGGTGCAACTGCTCGGATATTATATTGTGAATTATTAACATCTTGAATAACATTTAAAGCCGGATACAATTCTTCCATTGTTTCATTGTAACCATGTATGTAAAAATCATAATTTGTACTTAGATGTTGATTAAAAAATGTAAAATTTGATAATATAACACCATCCCCCCCATCTAATCGAACTGTAATCCAATTATCTACTAAAGAGGTGTTATAAAATGTAAAATTATCAAAAGTAACATTATGAGTTCGCTTTGACATATCCGGTAAAGTAAAATAATATGGTGAACCTTTTATATAAAGTTGATGTGCTGCTATTTTTGCACCATATGGGTCAACAGACATATTTCTTCCTGAAATATTAAACGCGGTAAGAACTTCCATTAATGAGGTCACATTTCTTCCAGAAATATCATGATAATCAACATCAGATACATAACTTAAGTTGTTCGGCTCTGTAATAACAGTAGCTCCGCTTCTTGGTATATCTATAGAAGAACTATTATATATATAAGCATGTGTAACTGTTCCCATTAATTGAAACGCGCCATGGTTGAGGCTGTTATTTATAGATTCTACTGTATTATTATAAAAATATATATAATCTATATTTTGAATATTTATTGAATTATAACCTACGAATGGAGATATAATATTATCATGAAAATAAATATATTTTGCCCCAAACCCGCCTAATTGGCCAGCATCATTCGAGTATGTAGTATTATCAAAAATGTTATAAGATAAAGTGATATTTTCCGATCGCCTTACATCAAATAATTTAGTAAAGTTTGTAAATCGCAAGCCCGACACGATTACATTTTTACATGTATCTATATCAGCAGAGGAACCAATATTAAGGGCAGTTCCTATGTCAGTGCTCTGATTTCCTTTTAGAACAGGAGTCCCATTATAAGCAATAATTTTGATTTGAAGTGTATTATTAATTCCACAATTACCATAGAAATTTCTAAACTCTGTTTTCGCTGAGTTCAAATATGTTCCATTCACAACATAAATTGTAGTGTTTGGAGTAACATGTCTTACTGCATAAGGTAGAGTAGCCCATGCATCACTTATATTTATACCACCATTTAAATTACTTCCCCCGGGCGCGACATATCTTATGACTTCAGGGTAATATGTCGTTGAATTATTTGTTTTTGATCCTGCATCTGTAGGTAATAATGTTGATCCATATCCAGAAATATAAATATTATTTACTTGATTCCACTCAGATTTTAATGATGTGTCTGTTATTTCACCAGCATGGTAAAAGTATTTTGACCCGCTTGCTCCTGTTGAATTTGTTGCTATTCTAGCAAGACCATTGGTATAATTCCAATAATATACACCCAATCCTTCTCCCGAATTAATCCACAACGGGCTTGTAGATATATCAAATGTTTCATCTGTATCATTACCAGTAGTCACATTAAATACATCTGTTTTATTTTGAACGATATAATATGTAGTATTGGATGAAAATGTATAAAAATATACATAACAATCTATGCATGCCTTAAATCGTACTTGTAGATAATTTAACCATCCACTATCGGAAGCCAAAACTAAGCCTGTAGTATTATTTGCAGTGTATGCCGTCCTATTTCCAGCCCCATAGTTATCCCATTGTGAGGAGGGGCTATTTGGAATCCCTACAGTTACGTTCGCTGCTCCCGCCTGTCCCGCCAGCATCAGCAATACCAGAACTGCCAGTATTATTATCCTCATGGTTTATGTCCTGCTCGTCTGTACTCCAACCGTGACTTGCTGTATCGTACTCACTGAACTCACAGTCGCGTTTAGCCAGTCTCCTTTTTGGAATGTATATACTAAACCAGAGGTTGAGTTTGAAGTCCCGGTATTGATATTCACCGACCCGATGTAAGTTCCCAGGGTGAGGTTATATAATGACACATTGATGCTTCCAGTTTGTGAGGCTTGCGCTGAAATAGCAGTCAGCGTACCCGTATATTTGGCTTGCACAAAGACTGAATTACCCGCTACGAGTGCATTAGTACCATTGTTGAATATCACATCAAAGCCCCCATAAGTGATGTTTGCAGGGAGTTGAGCCATAGATGTTGTGAATCCAGTGCAGTTGGAATAGCATGTCACATCTTGAATAGAGCCATTGCGCATACCCCTGAAACCCATTAAGTCAATCCATTTACCATAGAGTTTAAACCCTGTCCAATATGATGTAGGGGCTAACATCCTCTGATCTATGGCCTGAACATTCTTTGAAGTTGCTGTAAGACTCAGGTTTCCCAATCCTGAATTATTATACGCATATACAGTGATATTACTCCACTGATCCTCTGCAAGTGTAGAATTGAGGTATGGTGTGGTGATATTGCGCCATGATTGTACCGAATTGTTCGTAATACTGACATTATAGCTATCTGTTATATTACCGGTTCCTGGATACCATGTATAATTGACCCAGTAATTCCCCTGGGTACTGGCGAGATTAACCGGAACAGGGGGCACTTCGGCTAAAGTCGGAGTAATTAACATCAACACTATTAATATAGACACTAATATTTTATTCATCATACCATCACCAGCACCGCATAAGTTGTATCCTGACTGACAGGCATACTTACCGTGACCGTTACGATAGAATCGTCAGCAGTGGCGAATGCTGACGCATTAGCTAAGTCATCAAGATTGGGATTAGGCTTGCCGCACTTGGGCGTAGTACCCATGTAATGATATTTTGTTCCTGTGAGCTGCCCATTCAAGATTGTTACATCTATTATCTTCGGTATTCCCGGATATATTGTTTGACTCATAATTATCGACCTCGTAATTTCATAAAATCTCTTCGTACTCTTCGTGAGCAATCAACGGTCATGAACACGATGTAACCCCTTTCAGCTTGCGTTTTCATAATTCATCCACGAAAATATTAACTGGTCTTGCACCCTTGCACCTTGCGACCTGGCATATTGAACCATCATCTCGCTTCATCGGCCTGAATATACCTGACTTTTTGACGGCTTTCATGTCTTTCTTCGATACGTTGACTTGCGCCTCTGCAAGATTAAAGGGTTTTACCATCCTTAACGTACCTGTTCCGTGAGTTGCGCGGTCATCCGGTAAAGGCAGGTCATAATGGAATCGTTCGCCTGACTTCTCACGCGCTATGATATCGCGCTGGGTGTGTGCCGGTAATCGCGCCCAGATGTTCTTCACTATCGCATATGGATTGCGCACGTCACTACGCTTCTTGATGCCGAGTACCATAGCTTCATACCAATGTGGCACGATTTTATATGGATCATTGGATGCAGGAATACCAGCAGTTACTTTAATCGCAGGATCATTAAGTCGTGCTGCATTATCTCTTTCTTTTTGTTTAAGTGCTAAGTATGCCTTCTTAATTGCAGATTTTGCAGCGTTTATAGAACCATACGCCTTAGTGTATGATTCAAGTCTCGCAGCTTCAAATGATTGATATGCTGACTTCTTAGGATCATATAACTGATCTGTATAATCAAGTAGTTTCATTATATCTTTTCGTTTAGAAAGGGTATCATCTTTTGAAATGCGCCCTATCAAATCATCATAATTATAACCTATTGAAAGTAACTTATCTTTTTGCTTATCTGTTAATTCTGACCAAAATATATATCCTGCGTTTATATTTGCTTGTCTGACATTTCCTTCTAGATTTTCATTGCGTGGATCATATACTCGAACAATTTCAAAATTCATATTGGGATTCTCTTTACGAAATGCCATTAATTCAGTATATAAAGCACCCTTAGAAGGAGATATTAAAGAAAGGTGTTTTCTTTTTCCAACTTCTACAATAGTATAACCCTTATCAACATACCTAATTTTACTTCCGAATATTTCACCCCTTACAATGTTTCTATGTGGTGAACGGCCTTGTTTTCTTTTAGGATCGAACACTTGCATCTTGTCTTTATTTGTTTTTAATATTGATTCTTCATGACATCGACATTCACATTTTGTATTTTGACAATCATCATGTCGCCCATCATCACATGCTCCAGACAACCCATTATATAAATTAAAATCTTCTTTTTCTTGTAAACTCATCTTGCCTTTCGTGCTAGGATGCTCTTTCGCCAGATGTCTCGCTAACCTCTGTAATTTCGGTTTATCCCCCGCGATAGCTAAAGTGTGTACTTTTATATTACCTATTTGTAGTTTACCATGTACAGGAACTATATCTTTTTTAGATGCTGTGCTGGTGTCATACTCGCTTAACCTCTGTAATTTTGTTTTGTCACCTGCAATTTTTAGACTTGCTAGATCATACAATTTAGGAATTATTTGTTTAAGTTCGTATTCTAATGAAGATAAATAAGCTTCATATGTTCCGGGTAAAGAATCATCATCTTCTTTAAGGAAAACTAAATCTCTTAAGCATTTCTTTGCTTCTTTAGTAGCCTGTAATTTACTCAAAGCTGTTTTTATATCCTCTGGGTCTTGTGTTTGTTTTGCTTCATTAACCCATCTAATAGCTTTATCACGTATTTCACGCCACTCTAATATCTTATTATTTACACTTTCAACTAATCTTTCAGCTTCTTGTTTATCTCGTTCGGTTACAATCTTTACAGGATCATTAGCTCGCTCAAACTCACTCAACCTCTTGCTTGCACTCATTGCTGAGT
>JAQUNZ010000039.1 GCA_028717345.1 Candidatus Methanoperedens sp. | reverse complement strand
AAAAATCCTGCTTCAGTTCTCGCTGGCTGTGGTTCCTGTACTGCTGGCTGAAACGCTTCTGTCATTCTATTATCCGATTAACGGCGAATTTTCAACGCTTTACATCGCAGGCATGGGACTTATCCTGGTCGCAGCTTCCATTGTATTCCTGAACAGGCTGGATAGCCGCTGGAAAGGCAGGATGTTCAGGATGGCCTGATATTGCCATACCTTGCGCGTTCGCACGAATAGAAAAAAATAGAATACTTTAAATCAGGGGAAAAAGATATTTATTGATGTATCATGTCAACCAAATTTAGCAAAGACGACATTATAATGGGGTATCAAATTGCCGTAAATTACACAGGTTTATTTGCAGGGAAAATCCTCAGGGTCCGTCCTGCCATCAAATTATTTGGGAATCCGTCTTATGAAATAGAACTGATGGAAGTATTTCAAACAAAGGGTCATACTAAAATATGGGTAGACGAAGATTTCTCATTACCTTTTGATAAAGAAAAATTTGAAATCGCTATTTTTCACTGGAATCAGTTCCATGAACACATAAATAAATCAAAGGAAGAGATCAGGGAATTAAGAGCACTATTTTCAAAATCTTAATTATCTTGCAGATCATTTTGGGATGGTATTATGTCCTCGATGGAAGAACTTGATTTCGACAGGGCGATAGATGATGCAAATAAGCTCGTACTTATTGGTTCTGCCCTGAAGACAGGCATATTTTCAGCGCTCACCGGGGAAAAGGATATTGACACACTTACGTGTGAACTCAACGCGGATAAGCGCGCCATGTATATCGTTCTTGAAGCTCTGTGCGGGATGGGATATGTGGAAAAGAAAAAAGATAAGTACATTATCGCTAAGAGGGCGCGCCCTCTCTTTATCAAAGGAGGCGATGAATATGTGGGTGGATATCTTCCGCATTTCATGAATAAGATCAAGGCATGGCTTGAGCTTCCTCTGATAATAAAAGGGGAGAAGCCGGGAAGAAAAAAGCCTGAGAACATAGGAGTGTTCATGAACGCGATGGCTTCCAGACCTGATGCTATTGTCGAGAAGGTAGTTGATGAGTGCCTGAAACGAAAGAAGGACGCAAGGAACGTTATTGACCTGGGAGGTGGTCCGGGCAAATACTCAAGAGCTTTTGTGAACAGGGGATTAAAAGCCGTCCTTTTTGATATGCCTGAGACCATAGATCATGTCACCAAAGAATTCAGACTTTCTGGAATCGAAGACCTCACGCTTAAGAAAGGGGATTTCACAAACGACGAATTCGTTAAGGAATTTAAAGAACATTTATTCGATATCGTTTTCATGGGCAATATTACGCACATCTATTCAGAGGATGAGAACAGGAAGCTCTTGCTGCGCATCGGGAAACTTGTGAAAAAAGGCGGGATCGTCGCCATTGAGGATTTTGTTCGCGGAAGAAGCCCATCAGCTTCGATGTTCGCTGTGAATATGCTTGCAAGCACGGAAAGCGGCGGCACATGGACAGAGGCGCAGTACAGGGAATGGCTTAATGGCGCAGGATTTAGCCGTATCGAAGTTATCGACCTGGATGGCATTGAAAAACAGCTTATCACTGCCTTCCAGGAAAAAATACATTAAATATACAATAATATAAATATATATGTCATGTATAAGCTATATATAGAATGTGCTCAAACAACATCATGAGGCATAATATTTATCAGGTGGTCACATGAAGATAGTACCTTCAGGAATAAAAGGGCTGGATTCAGTCCTCAACGGCGGGTTCAATCATCCCTCCACAGTCTTAGTGGCAGGAACAGCAGGAGCGGGCAAGACCACGTTTGTAATGCAGTCTCTCGTCAATGCTGCAAGAGAAGGTGAGAACTGTCTTTTCATTTCAGCGATCTCAGAACCTGTTGCCATGATGGAAAGCTTCATTTCCAGCTACTCCTTTTTTGATTACTCCTTAATTGAAACAAAAAAGTTACGTTTGTTCAATATCGAGAAAGACCTGCTTTCTGCAGGCGCTCCTGAGGTAATACAGTTCATCGAAGAAAAGATCCGGATGTACAAACCTTCCTTGCTTGTCATTGATCCGGTGACTGTGATAGCTGAGTCAAAATCCAATGAACTTGAAAGGCGCCTTTTTCTATTTGAGTTCCTCACAAGGATGAAAAGCTGGAACCTGCTCGTTATTCTCACAGGTGAGTTCTCCCTGGAAAGCCTGAAAAAGAGCCCGCTTTCTTACCTTGTGGACGGCATCCTGTACATCACTGAAGAGACCGTGGGCGAGAAAAGCGAACGCTACCTTAGCATAATAAAGATGCGTGGCAGAAAGTATATTTCAGGCAGGCACACATATAAAATAAGCAGCGACGGTATCACTGTATTTCCCAGGCTGCTCCCTGTGTTCGAACCGAAAGACACGGCTCCAACTAACAGGATAAGCACAGGTGTGGAAGGTCTGGACAAAATGCTCAACGGAGGACTATTAAAGGATGACGTGATCCTGTTTTATGGCGGTCCTGGCACTGGCAAGACCATTTTCGGTCTTCGCTTCATATATGAAGGCGCAACCAGAGGAGAGCCGGGATTAATAATCTCGCTTGAAGAATGGCCTTCGAAATTGAAAAGGAACGCAAAGACGTTCGGATGGGATTTTGAAGGGCTTGAGAAAAAAGGCATGGTCAAATTCATGTTTTTCTCTCCAGCGCTTTTCCACGCGGATGAACATGCCATGGTGATAAAGGAAATCCTTGAGAAAAATAATATCAGAAGGGTCTTTTTTGATGGTATTGAGGACCTGGTAACACCCATGCCTGATGTGATAAAGCGACGGGACTATGTACATTCACTTATCGATTACTTCTCGTCGAAAGACGTTACTACACTTTTGACAAGCGAACTCCCCGAACTGTTTGGCAATATAAAATTAACCCTGGAGACACTTTCAGGCAGTGTTGATACAGTGGTATTACTGCGGCAGGTGGAAGTTGAAGGACATATGAGAAAAGCACTGAGCATTCTAAAATGCCGTGGCTCAGACCATGATAAAGAGATAAGGGAATTCGAAATAACAGGCAAAGGGATAGAAGTAAAGGTCGCCATGAAAGGATATGAGAATGTTATGGCAGGTATGGCAAGAAGACCCCCGTCTGACGTATTCAAGGAAATGTTCGGTGGAAGAAAACCATGAATTCTTTCCTGGTCATGTTATGGATAATCTCAATGGCACCGATGTTTTTTATTCCTTACAGCATAGCGGTATTTTATCAGCGCAGCTTCAAGAGAAAGACATACCCATACCTTTTCATCGTATCATTTCTATTGTTAGTTATATCTTCTTTGTATCAATTTTTCACCCAGTACATACTGTTTTTTGCCCTGGGAGGCATTCTGCTTGGGATTACAACCCTGAGATTGGACCAGGTAATGACCGGGAGGGGAAAATGATACCTGGATCCGGACTTTTCCTTCTGGGCATATCAGGCTTCATAATCCTTTATGCAGTTCTTGCGCACCTTTCCGCAAGGATGGGAGAAGGATTGCGTCTGCCTGCATATTACAGGCTGTACTATATTGCAATTTTAGTTCTGGTCGTGGCTGCTTTATACGGCTGGTATCAATATTCAGGTGAAAAAGGTTCTGATGATATGCTGCTGATTCTTCTTATAATTGGAAATGTGCTCGCCATTGCTGCGTCGTATAAATACTGGTGGTGGTTAAAAGGTGAACTCTGGATAAAAAAAGTCAAGGGAGATGAATCAAATGAGTAAAAGAATAATGGTTGTCGATGATGAACCTGATACTGTAGACCTGGTAAAACTTGTACTTGAAACAGAGGGGTTCGAAGTGATAACCGCATACAGTGGGGAGGAATGCCTGAAGAAACTCGAAGATTCATTGCCGGACGCAGTTCTTCTTGACATAATGATGCCTGAGATGGACGGTTGGGAAGTATTCAAAAAGGTCAGGGAAAATTATGAGAATCTCCCCGTAGCAATGCTCACTGTAAGAAACCAGGATATCGACAAAATGCTTGGCTTGCATGTGCTTAAAGCCGACGACTATATCACCAAACCATTTGGAAGAAAAGACCTGGTTGAAAGGGTCAAAAAGCTGGTAAAAGTGTGAGAAGCCTGAGTGTAAGTCAGAAACTAATAATCTCCCTGATACTGATATCCCTGTTGCCCTATGCTTTAATAAGCTACGTCAATTATTCAGCTGAAGAAAAAGCTCTTGAGAAAAAGATACTGGATGACCTGAGCGCCCTGGCTGAGGCAAAGAATACCCATATTTCAACCGTCATTAAATTCAGGATAGAACAGGTTAATGAGATCGCTTCTTCCAACTTCATGCAGGAAATAGCATCGAGCAACACAAGTAACCTGAATTTCAATCTTGAAAGAGTTAAAAAAGAGATCCCGGTTTTCCTGGAAATATCTGCCATTGACAGTAACGGCACCGTGGTGGCTTCCACTGACCGAATGCTGATCAACTCAAGTTTTTCTGAAAAGGAGTTTTTTATTAAAGCAAAAGAAAAATTGTATCTTGGCGATTTAGAATTTTACGATAGCAGTACAGGGTACATAATATCTTCTCCAGTCTTTAATAGAAGCACTCATAAATTCACTGGTGTTGTTGCTTTCAGGATATATCCCCGGCTCATATACGACGTTACCAGTGATTATACTGGCATGGGGGAAACGGGCGAATCGCTCCTTGTCAGAAGACAGGGAAACGAGGTTGTCTTTTTGAATCCTTTGCGCCACAATGCAAGCGCGGCCCTGAGCATTCGGTTCCCTGTTGATTCATACATTGCAGCTCCTGCGATTCATGCAGTAAAAGGGGAGAAGGGCACGCTTCGTGGGCTTGATTACCGGGGAAAAGACGTTTTTGCGGCGTATACATATAACCCTGTTATTGACTGGGGTGTTGTGGTAAAGATAGATTCTTCCGAAGCACTGATACCTGTGACAGATTTTAAAAACAGGACAATAGCTCTGGGGCTATTTTATTTTGTCGTGATCTCTGCAATGGCGTTCCTTATCAGCAGGAAAATCACGGGTCCGCTCATAAGACTCACGAACGCCTCAAAAAAAGTGGCAAAAGGTTACCTTACAGTCCAGATAGAGCCTGAAAGTAAGGACGAGATCGGTGAACTTGCACATTCCTTTAACATAATGGTAAAAAAATTGAAGGAGTTGTATGAAGGACTGGATCTGAAAGTAAAAGAAAGGACCCGCATACTGAACAGGAAAAATATTGAACTTGAGGCGCTCATAAAGACGAACCAGAGCATCTCTACGGGACTTGACCTGGATAATGTACTTGATACAGCGGTAAGGGAAGCGGTAAAAATAGTTAATGTCTCATATTGCTCTGTTATTCTTGTGGATGAAGGAAAAGATTACGGGACAGTGACTTCAGAGTACAGTCCTTTGTTCCATATGGAACAATCCCTTGGGGAACACGTAGATCTGAAAGACTGCCCGACGCTGGATAAGGCATATCGGGGAAAGGAGTATGTACTGCTTGAAGATACAACAAAGGCTGAGCTTTCCCCGAAAGAGAAGGAAACGGTTAACAGGGTGAACATGAGGTCTATTCTTGTGATGCCGCTTGTGCTGGGAGAGAGGACCCTCGGGATTATGCAGTTGAGCAGTATCGGTGAGATAAAGAATTTTAGTGTTGAAGAGATCAACATCTGCCAGACGATAGCCAACCAGGTGGCAATAGCTATTGAAAATGCAAATCTTTTCACACAACTCAAACGCCACGACCAGACCCTTGAGACACTATTTGAGATAGACAGGGTAGTGAGCCAGTCACTTGACCTTGATGAGCTGCTAAAAGAAGCAATAGCAAAAACCATACAGGTAACTTCGTCAGATGCAGGCTGGATCTATTTACTTGGAGAGGATGGGGAAACATTGAATCTTAAAACATATCTTGGAATCTCAGATGAGCTTGCAAAGAAGGCTGCAGAGCTAAAGGTGGGGCAGGGTGTATCTGGTATTGCAGCCAGGACAGGCAAACCCGTCACGATGGATATAGAGAACTATCCAGTAAAAGAACTGCTGGAGCTTCTGGAAAAAGATAATGTGACTTCGCTTGCAGGCATGCCCCTCATAGCAAAAGGAAAGGTTTTGGGAGCAATAATTATTTCAAGCCGCATGCACAGGCTCTTCGGAAAGGAAGAGATAGATGTCCTGACTTCCATAGGGAACCAGATAGGAGTAGCTGTTGAAAATGCAAGACTGTACCGGGAATCAAAGGTCTCTTATGAGAAACTTCAGAAAGCATACGATGAACTTAAGTCACTGGACAGGATGAAGAGCGAGTTCCTGTCAAACGTTTCTCATGAACTCAAGACCCCGCTTGTATCCATACGCGGGTACAGCGAACTACTTTACGACGAAAAACTCGGGACCATACCGCTGTCCCAAAAGAAGCCGCTGGAAGCTATAATAAGAAACACTGAAAGACTTACGCGTCTGATCGACAGCCTGCTGTTCCTGAGCATCCAGCAGATGGGAAAACCTGAGATCAGGATGAGACCGCAGCCCCAGTCCATTGATGAAATAATTACTTCTTCGATGAATGACATGAAAGTGCAGGCAGAGAAGAAGGAGATCACCCTGATAAAAGATTCATCTGCCGAACTGATAGTTATGGGGGACAGGGACAGGCTCACAGAAGTGCTCCTCAACCTTTTGGACAATGCCATTAAATTCACTCCGCCTGGAGGTAAGATCACTGTTAAAGCCCGTGATGACGAAGAGAAAGCGGATATGGTACATATTACTGTGAACGATACTGGCATAGGAATGCCAGAGAACATTATAACGTCCCTTTTCCAGAGGTTTTTCCAGGCAGATGCTTCTCTCACCAGGAAATACGGGGGGACGGGTCTTGGGCTCTACATATGCAAGAATATCATTGATGCCCATAAAGGTGAGATATGGGTGGAGAGCAGAGTGGGTGTTGGGACAACAATGCATGTAAGGCTGCCTAAGAAAAACTGATGAGTATAATTTCTCATGGGTTATGATCGAATATCTCTTCCAGGTATTCTCTTTCTTCACGTAATTCCATTACCTTATCTTCCCTGGATAAAGGTCTTGAATATCTCTGGTCATCGATTTCAATGGTCAGGTCGCCGTCGTATCCAGAATCCTTAAGCGCGCGCAATACCGCGCCCATATTCTTCTGGATGTGGGAAGGATAATGCGGTTTTCCGTTATGTGGTGAGCCGACATGCACATTGGTAATTTTATCGCTGAGTTCATTGATAAAAGACATGGCGATCCGGGGGGATTGAATGAACGCATGCACAACATCAAAAGTGAAAAAAAGTCCCGGGAATTTCGAAAGTACGCTTTTCATTTCATCGGGTGTTGAGCACATACTCTGCACACCCGGCATGCTGTTCTCAAGTGATAATCGAATGCCCAGGCAGTCTGCCTTTTCCTTGCTCACCTTCAGGTATTTCAGGAACTTTTCCATGTCCTCGTTCGTTGGAGCGCGGTGGACAGTCCTCTTTCCGGGATGAATAGTAACCACCCTTGCTCCAATGTTTTTCGCAAGATCAAGCGACCACAGCGTCTCTTTTATTGTGGCTTCATGCACATGATAGTTGATCGATGAAGGATTCAGGTCAAGCACCGGAGCATGGAGAGTACATCCCTCAGGCATCATGGATATCGTTTCCTCAAGCGCTGCTATGGTCATCGAATCAAATCTGTCCTTCCAGAAATCGGGAGTTTCAGCCCAGAACTCGATGCTCTTTATGCCAGCCTCAAGAAGTATCTCAACTATATCATATACATTGTATTCCCACAGGAACAATGATGCGCAGGATAACCTCATTCTATACCCCATATCATTATTGGCAACGAGACTATATATTAATTTCAGTCAGTTATCTTTGAGTGGCGAAGTTCAACAGCAATGCCTTTCCCGCATTGTTTCATTTCCCAGCCACTCATCTGTGCCCGCCCGACACCGAATAACCTCTCGCCTTCCACGAGAACCTCATCGCCCGGACGTATCTGCAGGTCAGCATATTCCACGCCGGGCGCGAGGATGCTGCTGTGGGGCATGAAGTCTCCGATCTTTACCCTGTAATTGGTCTGGCTGGCGATGCGCAGTCCTCCTTCTACTGTGAGCGCGATAGTTCCGTACTGCGGGATCAATGTTGCAAGCTGAATCCCGGAGAATAATTGGAATTTAGGGAATGGCGCTTTGACGACCGCGCCGGAGACAAGTATATCGCCCGCTCCTTTTCCGAACTGGTAATCAGCCGCAGCGCGCATGAGATGAAGTTTTGCCTCATCGACTGTCCGTTTCTTTTCATTTTCAAATGCTGATACCGTCTGTTCAAGTTTTGCAAGTGATGCATGCGAGGTCACGCCTTCATCGGCTGTATAGACAAAGTTAAGCCCAAGCTCCCCTGCCACATCCTCACATATTTCCCTGTATGCGCCGTGGACGTGGGCGACAATATTCTTGTAGATGTTTTTCTTGAGATACGAACGCAGGCAACCGCTGACCCATGCTATCTCTTCTTTGTCCCAGTAGCCCGTCACCGGGGTATCGTAATGCGCTGCGGGGTACATCAATTCAAGCTCGCGCGGGACAACGCCCATGGGAGAGGTTATAATCACCTCGTGCAAGTATCTTCGGTATTTTCCGAGGGCATTGATGAATTTCTGGTGTGAAGTTGAAATAGAGTACGGTTTTTTTGCAGAACAGGGAAATAACACAAGTGTATCCAGGTCAGGCGGACTGTATCGTTCAAGTACGCGCTGTGCGAACCGCCTTATTTCAACACGGTTCATGGATTCCGAGGTGTTAGCGTATAGAGTTCCTGACCTGAAAAGCGGTGTCCTTTTTTCAAGGAAAGTGTTTTCGGTGTCGATAAGCCGCAGCGCTGCTGTGAGCCATGGGCGCGCCCTGCACTGGCGTTCTATGTACTCGCGAAGATGTCCCGACCTGATGTGTTCGCGGATCGTGCGCATCTCCTCACCAAGTTTCAATATGTTGTGCCTGGACAGCACCTCTGCACGCTCTTTTTTAGAGAGTTTGATAAGTTCGTGCGGTGTATTACATTGACATACATCACAGGCGCAGGGTAATTCATGCATTCTGTCAAGATGGTATTCGCCTGAGTTCGTAAGATAAATATCCTGGTATCCTTTGATAGTCGGGATAGTCTCATCCACGATATCAACGCCCATGTACACGAGCATTGAGAGGTTCTCAGGAGTTGCAAGGGCAGGCATATACAGAAGCGAGTCTGCGCGTGTGGTTTCCTTGAGCCGGATGATCGAATTTATGAAATCCCTTGCGCGGTTCTCAAGCTGCTTTGCTGCGCCCAGAACATAGAGGTCTGCTTCGATGGGCTTCTGGTGGAAGGGATGGATTACGATGCCTGTGCCTGCGCAGCCTGAGCCTGCTTTTATTTGCGAAAGCAAGTCTCCGGTGTCGAAGGATTCCTGCATCTGGTCTATGATATCCTTCTCAGTATGCAGTGGCAGGGATTTATGAGGAGCGATAATAATTTTTTTGGATATGCCTTCCGGTATCCCGGCATTTTGCCACAGGGAGCCAGAGTCAATTATCGGGGAATCCGTCTTATGTATCTGGATAATGGCAGGAGTTGAAAGCTCCCTGTCCAGAGACAGTTTGCCAAGCCTGGCGGCGCCGTCGCGATGGGTGATTTCGAAGATTTTGGTCATGTGGGCATACGTGGATTTCCTGGACATAGATATTGTTGTTTCGAAGTGCTATTAGGTGAGAGTTTTATTTAAACATGAGCCACGGATCAAAAGAATGAGAAGATAAACATAAGGGCGCACGCACAAGCCATGCGCCCCGGCAGTCTATTGACAGACTGATATCTGATTGATCACACCAATTAAGTTATTGTATCACTCGTTATTTAAATATATTGGCTGCTTGAAGTTTCAAAAACAATACTTTCACACCGCTTGGATATTGTTCAAGTAGTCTTAAGATATGATAGAAACCATGCCGGGGTAGTCTAGCCAGGTAAGGCGCCAGACTGATAATCTGGTTGATCACACCAGATCATCGCGGGTTCGAATCCCGTCCCCGGCGCAGTGATCAAGTACTCATGTCTCAAATCGATCTTACCACTTTAGCCTTCTGCGCTACATGCTCTATCAGTGGATGCTCCACATTGCACACAAACGTGAACTCCACCTCCGGGTTCATCTCCATCAAAGCAAGCGTATTCTGGAGTGCCACGGTCAGGGATTCGTAATCCGGTTCATCTGTCACTTCAGCATTGAAAGGATAGGTCTCTTTAAGCTCCACGGGATATGCGCCAAAAGGCGGCTTGAACTCAAGCACATGGTCGAAATCATCTTCATTCTCCTGCCGCTTTGCTCTTATCAGAACCCCGCCATCAAACCTGAAATTCACGAGCCTTTTCCTGAATCTCACCACTTCTGGTCTAAGTGCCGATTCTGGACCTGAATAGAAAAACGTCGCTCTTGATGCTGGCTGGAACTTCTCTATCCACTCAGAATGATAAAGCGCGCGCTTGAGCCCATCAAGCAGTCTGGGATGCGCCCTGCAGCGCTGCTCCACGAGTTCCCAGAGGCTCCCCTCTTTTATTGCCTGCTTTACTTCCCGCATTTCGGCAAAAGTGGCGTACAGGTTGTGGCGCGCCAGCAGCTCTTCTTTTTTATCGCTCTTTTTCAGTTCCTCAGCACCAATAGAAGAGCAAACAGGGCATGAGCAGGGCAAATACTGGAGATTATCAAGATGATACGTCCCGCGCACGGTCATGTACCTGCCTTCCTTGGCGTACAGAGCATACGATGCAGAGTCGAACAGGTCGCAGCCCAGGGCGACCGCAACGGCGAACATCATGGGATGACCTGCGCCGAAAAGATGCACGGGCGATGCTGGTGATAGTCCTTTTTTCGATGCCACGATCACGTCCACAAGGTCTGCATAGCGATATGATTCCATTAAAGGCACCACCGCGCCCAGCGGGAATAAGTCAAAATCGCAACAACTCAACTCGCGTCCTGCCCTCTCCCTTAACTCAGGGTATATCGAGCCCTGCACAGGCGCAGCCAGAAGCATGTCCTTCTTTAATTCGAGGGCTTCCTTTTCTCGCTGCAGGGTTATCGCTAGTTCAGACTCTGCCCGTTCCCATGATACATCAGGCGGCGTGGGTATGTCCAGAGGCACTCCGATGTCAGAGCCTATCTCCTGCTGGAACTCTACGATTTGTCTGTTATCCACTTCCACTTCACCATAGACTGATAATTGATAAGAGCCTGAGTCAGTCATAATTGGTCCATCAAAGCCTATGAGCGAGTGCAAGCCTTCTCTGAGAGCGCGTTCTCTTAGTACAGGTTTGCGATAAATAATGTAAGAATTTGTTATTATTATCTCGGCGCCGAATTTACGAAGCTCTGAAGGTTTAATAGTCTGGATATTGGGATTGACCACAGGCATTATGGTTGGGGTCTCAATGATCCCGTGATGGGTTTCGAGGCGACCGATCCTGCCGCAGATGTCCTTGTGGGTTATTTCGAAGATGGGCATAACTTATAATTCCTCTGGAAAGTCAAAGAAATCCCTAAATAAGATGCCTCCACCCAAACCGAATGTTTCTTCTTTTTCCTTTAAATCTTCATTTGCGATTTTAGCAAAATTCTTGTAATCATTTAGAAAATCTATATACTTTAATCGGGCTTTATTGTATGATTCTTTATATTGCAGTGGGACTTTATCTCGTCCGATATTCCTAATATTTTTAACTGGTTCGTTGATGTATAGTTCATTGTACATAAATAAAATGCTTTCGAACTCTTTTGCTAAAACCACCAAATTATCTTTGGTTCCATCAAATTCATTGAGCTTCTTAATATAGAATTTATAGCGTTCTTCAATAAATGTATGCCATATTACATTAATTTGAGAAAATTCAGTTTTATTTTTTATATCTTGCATAATTAATTGAATATTATCTGGACGATTTTCAGTAAATTCTCTAAATCTTATTACAAGTTTCTTAAAATCTTTAAAGTTAGACTTTGCAAATTTATTGCATCTTCTTTTTTCAGAGTAACCTTTTAGAATATGATAGATTGTATTGCCAAAGAATCCTAAAATAAGGAGGGATAGCATAATGAACAATAATGTAATTATTATATTAAATTCAGTTATTTTTAATTGAGTTATTAATACGATTGTTAAACTTACGAAGGCTATAAATGTTCCAATAGCCAATTGATTTAAACGCCCTTTATCTTTTTTTTCTTTTTCTTGCATCGGAAGCCCAACTCCTTGGGGTGGATAGTCCATATTATTCTCCTCCACTTAAATTTTTTATAAATCTTCGAAAATCAGGTGTAAAGGCATAGCTGCTTTTGAATCTCTGTTTATTACTTATTGAAATTATTTTTTTCTCAATCTCCTTGCAATTCATCCCTCGTCCCCCTCGCTATAATCTCCACATAATCCGTAAAGATATATCTCTTATACCTCTTCTTCCCTGTAATCTCTCTCAAAATCCCGATATCAACAAATCTCCTCACCAGCTCATTCGAGGTAACATTAGAAACTCTCAATCTCTCAACAACATTTTTATTACTTATCACAGGCATCTCAAAAAGCAGATCGATCAGTTTCACAGCATAAACACTCGACACAGAATTCTCATAAAGTCTCGTTATCAGGTTATCTTTTAATTTAATTATCTCCCGCGCAGTATTCGCCGCCTCCTGCGAGGTTTCACTCACACCCATAAGGAAAAACCTGATCCAGTCCTCCCATGCTCCTTCTGTACGCACATTCATAAGCAAATCATAATATTGCGCCCTGTTCTTTTTCAGATAAAAACTCAGATATAAAAGAGGTTTTGATAATATCCCTTTCCAGAAAAGATAAAATGTTATAAGAAGTCTTCCCATCCTTCCATTTCCGTCAAGGAACGGATGGATCGTTTCAAATTGAGCATGGATCAAAGATATCTTTACAAGAGGGGGGATGTTATCCTTGCTTTGAAAGAATTTCTCAAGCTCTTCCATTGTTGGAATAACCATCTCAGGCGGCGGGGGAACAAATATAGCCTCATGCAAAGTGGCGCCGGGCGCCCCTATATAGTTTTGAAATTTCCTGAACTCTCCCGGAAAAAGGCTTGCGCCTCTTGTCCCTTCCAACAGGTTTTCGTGGATCTCCCTGATAAGCTGCAATGACATGGGCAATTCATTAAGCCTTCCCATCCCGTAATTTAATGCTTTTATGTAATTGATTACTTCTTTTATCTCATTTACATCTTCCTTAGGCGTTAAATCCGCCTCAAACTCCAGGACTCCCTCAAGGGAAGCCTGGGTTCCTTCTATCTGGGAACTCAAAAGCGCCTCTTTTTTTACATACATTGCAATGAAAAGGTCAGGATTGGGTAAAACCATTGTAATTCCATCAAGTCTGGCAAGGTCTCTATCCGCTTTTGAAAGCAATGATTGCATCTCTTCATCGTATTGAACAGGTGGGTCAGGTGGTAGAGTTGTGGGTATGAATGCTCTATAACCACCCGATTGCAGTACAAATTTTCCGGCTCTGGTGTTCATAAGATAACCTTTCTTTAGTTATCCTTAGATTTCTAGTTCTAAGTTAAGTAAAGTTAACATACAGTAATATACTTCATTATAAATTAAGTTTTCTTTACTTATTGGACATTTCGAAAGGCTTTAGTAATATAACAGCCAAAGTATTATATATATGGTTTATAAATATTTTGAAAAAGGACCACTTAAATGAAAACAATCCGGTTCAAGATAGACGAAGAGTTGTTTAAGAAAGTGGATACCATAAGAGGGAACACAAGCAAAACTGTATTTTATAGCAAAATATTAAATGAATACATATCAAAAAAACCCGAAGATAACCACTCAAACAATCAGATCTCAAATCTCGTAAACGAGTTTGAAAAACTGAGAGCTGAAATGGCATATAAGGACGCCTTGATAAAGTCCATGAAGGACGAAAAAATAAAAGATATGCAAAACCAGCTAAATTTTCTGCAGCTTGAATACCAGAAATTATTGAACCAGCTTTTAAAACCTAAACCTCATAAATGGTGGCAGTTCTGGAATTAGAATGGCAATTTCTCATTGGGGGCGTTTATATTACAGGGAAGGATACATTTATTATATTTGTGTGACAATGAAACACAACTGAAATACAACCGAATTACATCGTGTGACACTTGAATGACAACCAAACAACTTAACGTCAGATTGCCCGAAGATGTCTGGATCGAAATAGATAATCGAAAAACCGAAGAACTCACCCAGACCGATATCGTTGTGGCTGCATTACGGGCGTATTTCAATCCAGTAACGCAAAGTAATACAGATGAACTGCAGCGTCATTCAGATGAAATACAAAACCTCAATGATGTAATACACCGTAACGCAGAAGCAGCTAATCAGGCTGATCTTTTACTTAAAGATCGGGAACATGAAATCATCAGATTAACTGATCTGATCGCGGTAAAAGATAAATGGATCAAAGCCCTTGAGAACCAGGTGGGCTTCTTGCAGTTAGAGTTTGGTAAGCTCGATCCTGTTCTTTTAGCGCTCATGCCCTCAAAAGAAGAGGTCGAGAAAAAGAAATGGTGGCAATTCTGGAAATAGCAAACAGAAGAATAACAATCATTTTATAGGAAGCAACATATCAGGAAACCCCATGAGTCACGACTACAGGGCTCTCGGTCTTAAATCGGGGCTCGAAATACACCAGCAGCTTGACACAAAAGAAAAGCTCTTTTGCGGCTGTCCAACAATTCTTCGTGACACAAAGGAATCAAATTTCGAATTTTTCAGGTATCTTCGCCCCACGCAGAGCGAGATGGGTGTTGTGGACAGGGCTGCACTTGAGGAAATGAAACTCACAAAGAAATTCATATATAAGGCATACGATACAACATGCCTTGTCGAGAACGATGAAGAGCCGCCGCGCGAGTTGAATCAGGAGGCTGTAGAATGTTCGCTCATAATAGCCCGAATGCTCAACATGAACATCGTGGACGAACTCTATACCATGCGCAAAATTGTCATCGATGGCTCCAACACATCTGGTTTCCAGAGAACAGGACTTGTCGCAACCGCAGGATTCATAGATTCTTCATCGGGTCGTGTCGGAATAGACGTTCTGTGCCTTGAGGAAGAGGCTGCGCAGAAGGTGGAAGATCGTGGAGACTCTGTTATCTACTCTCTTGACCGCCTCGGCATTCCTCTTGTTGAGATAGGAACTGCTCCTGATATCGTTTCTCCAGCTCATGCAAGAGAAGTTGCAGAAAAGCTTGGCATGTTCCTGCGCTCCACAGGGAAAGTAAAGCGCGGGCTTGGTACAATACGACAGGATATCAATATCTCCATCGCCGAAGGTGCGCGCGTCGAAATAAAAGGAGTGCAGGAGCTTGACCTTATTGAGACCATCGTTGAGCGGGAGGTGACAAGGCAGGCGGCTCTTCTTGAGATAAAAACGGAACTGAATAAAAGGAAGGCATCAGTATCTGATAAAATAATTGATGTTACATCTGTATTTACCGGGACCACCTCAAAAGTTATCTTGAAAGCATTGAAAGGCGGTGTGGTATATGCAGTTAATTTACCCGGATTTGCAGGGCTTGTGGGGAGGGAACTACAGCCAGACAGGCGCCTTGGGACTGAGTTTTCTGACCGCGCCAAGAAATCAGGTGTGGGGGGAATATTCCATACAGATGAGCTGCCAAATTACGGTATAACTGATGAGGAAGTAAAAGCTCTTAGAAATGCAGTTGAGGCAAACGAGAATGATTGCGTGGTAATGGTAGCCGATACTAAGGAAAAAGCACACGGGGCTATGGAAGCTGTAATTATTCGAGCAAGGGAGGCTCTTGAAATGGTCCCGGAAGAGACAAGGCGCGCGCTTCCAGACGGCAACTCAGCCTACATGAGACCTCTTCCGGGGGCAGCGCGCATGTATCCTGAGACAGACGTTCCTCCTGTTGAAATATTGCAGGAGCGCATTAATGGAATACAATTACCCGAACTTATAGAGGAACGCATACCAAGGTACATGAAACAGTTCAGGCTGAACGAGGAACTTGCTGGTCAGATAGCGCGTTCAGGGAATTTCGTTCTTTTTGAAAGTATAATGCAGCAGGTATCGAAAGCAAATGCCAATGTCGTAGTTCGTACTCTTGAAACGGTTCTGTATGAACTTGAGAAAGAAGGGGTGCATGTCAATAATATCAAAGAAGTTCAACTCATTTCGCTTTTCAGGTTCCATGCAGATGGAAAGATCCCGAATGAGGCGGTCAGGGAAATTCTAAAATTGATAGCAATAAAGCCTGAATTGACCGTAGAAAAAGCAATTGGAACGCTCGGTATAGGTGGGGTGGAGACCGGGGAACTTGAGGCTGTTATAGATAAAATAATCAATTCAAGGATGGATTTCATAAAAGAAAAAGGAATGAACTCGGAAGGTCCATTGATGGGAGTTGTAATGAAAGAACTCAGGGGGAAAGTGAGTGGTCAGGAGATCAGCAGGCTCTTAAAAGAGAGGCTATCGAAAAAATTGGAAACTTTTAAGTGATAAGTATGCTTTCAGCCGGGATCATGCGAATCCCGATGAAAAATATTTTCCTGATCACAATATTATTTTTTACCTTTTCGGTCGCTGTTTCAGGCGCTTCCGAGATCAAGCTTAACGATATCCACAGACCCGAAAGCGCCATACTTTTTATCGTGGACGGCCTTGGGTCTTCGTATTTTTATCCTGAACTTATCCCGTATGGGGTTGATGGCTTAGAGATTTCAAAAGCAGTTACAGGGAATCTGACTTTCGGAGCCAGGATCATTGATATCAAGACCCCTATACCATCGACAGGTCAAGCCCACTCTGTCATTTTCACAGGCTTTTCAGGGGCAAATGAAGAGATCGTGGGCTACCCGGATGCGACTATTTACGATATCACACGTCGCCACGGTTTTGTGAACCTGGCTGTTATGGAAAAAGGAGATTTTCAGACACTTCGGGATGAGCAGGATATTATTTTATTCGCACAGAATAATTCCATTGATGAACCGTTGATATCCATCCAGGCAAATAAAGCCCCGTCAGGCGTGTTCGAATTAATGTATGACTGGAAGATGAAACTGCCTGAATATCTTGAAAAAAAGAAGGATATGGAGAAATATTCTGCTTACAATAAATGGGGTATTGATGCTGCAAACGCTTTAGCTGGATACATGAAAAAGAATCATCCCGCACAGAGATTTCTTCTGACCGTGAATGTGGGCGCAATAGATAGCGGGGGTCATAATCTCGGAGAAGATGATTACTACAGGCTGATCGAATATCTTGACAGGGATATGTATCCCCTATATACTACTGCAAATGAAAATAATATCGCTTTGTTTTTTACGGCAGACCACGGCATGTCTTTTGCTGCGAAAAACGCCAGGAGAGGGGGACATGCGTCTGGAAATTACGCTAAAATGCTGGAAAGCCTGAGGATTCCGCTTGTTATTATGTCACCTAATACCGTTTCGGGAACTATCGAGGGTAAATTTAACCAGAGTGACTTAGCACCCACGCTAATGAGCGTGCTTGATCTTCCAAACAGCCTTGCGTATGCTGATGGAAAAAGCATAAATGTAAAAAACTATGCATCGATATTTGTAAAAGCAGATAAAGAATACAGTGTCTCATTATGGAACAACGGTCAGAAAGTATCAGAAACTTCGGGCTCGGAGCTTATTTTTGCGGGCCTCCCTCTTGATACGAACTATACCCTTAAAGCCGTCAGCGCAGATAAAACGCATGAGGAGCGCCTGTTCCTTGATTCTGATAAATTGGTAAGGTTCGATTCTGGCAATGGCATTGATCTCAGGGGGATAGTTGCTATAATACTGATATTGGTGGTCATTATTGGCGGACTGTTGATCATAAAAAGAATAAAGGACTGATGCCACAAAAGATTTAAAAGCAATGCAGTTGAAAAGTAGGAATAATATGAAATTGAAAATAATTATTACTGGCGACAAGGTTCATGGCGTTGGTTATCGCGTTATGCTTGTAAACAAAGCTCTCTCACTTGGAATTAATAATTTTAATGTTTTCAATACATTTCTACAGGGAAATCAGGCAGTTTTTGCAATAATAGAGGGAGATGAAGATGTTCTGGGGGAGTTCAAGGATTATGTGAATAACGTTAAACCTGAGGAAGCCGGGGTGGATAACATATCCTTTGAGGATTACAGGAATGCAATTCCACCGATCGAGCGAGTCATGCAGGCATTCCAGATGGAGCAATGGGGTAAAGGCATCCCAATACTCCTGAAAATGCTTGAGAAGCAGGATGGAATGCTTGAGAAACAGGATAAAATGCTCGAAAAACAGGATAGTGTGATTGAAAGGCAGGACATCACCATAGGAATTCTAAAAGGTGTGAAAGAGGACACCACTCATATACCTGCCATGAAAGAAGATACCTCTGAAATCAAAAGCAATACCAGAGAAATCGTGGATAAACTTCAGAATAAGTACGAAGAGATGAGCAGGGAAATCACTCAGATGAAGATTACACTCGCGAGAATTGAAGCCAAAGTTTTCTCATAGTTCGACTATAAGTGAACTCTCAATCGGCAATTGTACCAATGCATACCTGTTTTTTAGTAAAAGCGACCAAAAAAGATATAAGTCCAGCCTTATGTATTGAGTTATTAATCCATGACGGGATTAACAGAGGGTGATGCAGATCGCCTTTTATGTAACGCCTGCTAAGGGCAGAACATACAAAGACGGTTTGATAGGCGACAGAATAGATTTCTGTCAAAGAATTCTATCACTCTTTTGCCGTTAATTCGGCATCTCGAAGGAGATACATAAACCATATTTGAATATGGAGGTAAAGAAATAATGAAAAAATTAACAATAGTTGCATTAGTAGCAATGTTGCTGTTAACAGTAGCTTTGCCTGCGAATGCAGCAATAAAAGCAACAAGCGTGGAGATCCGCGGAAGTGTTGCAGGGAATGGTACCACCAGTTGGACCAATTCGACGTTCGCCGGATTCTTCTACGATATTGATGACAACTTAGGAACTGAAACCCTGACAATTACTACGTCAGGTGGAGATAATAGAACAATTGCCGAGAATGCTTTGTCCTATACCACAACAGGCCAGCCAAAGCTGCTCAAAGCAGTAGAACAAAAATATAATAGTTCTGGTGATTTAGCAGCAGCCGATGGACTGGAACACTTTGAAGCCGGTAAAATGGCAATGCCTTCGGGCTATTATACCATTATCGGCTGGCAGGCAGAAAAATATGTAGCGATCAAGATGAGAGCCAACAAGCTTTCCAAGCTCCTTGTTGAACATGGCACCTCTTCTGCAGAAAAGAAAACCATGACAGTAGGCGAGACATGGGAGATCGGCGGCGGCTATACTTTAACTGCCAACTCTATAGATGCAAAGGCAAGCCCGAGACAGGTATGGCTTACCCTGAGCAAGGACGGAGTCAAGAAGGATGACAAGGTAGTCACTTCTGGATCAGGCAGTGACCCGATATACACCTATTCCGAGAAGTCTCTCTGTGGTGAAACCGATGTACCAATACTTGTAACCTATGTCGACAGCGTGTTCGCAGGTGCGACCACTGACATGGTTCAGTTCAGATACACATGGTTGATCAGCCCCACATGTACAGAGGTCAAGAGCTCAGATGTGTATGGGTCATTGAAAGTTGTTCAGACCAGTCCAACACTTACGTTGAATAACTCTGAAACTACCATGACCCTGTCCCAGGACAGCAGCGTGGATGTAATGGGTGACATAAAGCTCAAAGTAGCTGACAACACCACTCTGAGATACTATCCATACGTTCTGAAAACCAAGCCAGGCACTTATGAAGTACGCGGAAGTATTGCAGGGAATGGTACCAACAGTTGGACTCCTGCGTCTTTCGCCGGATTCTTCTACGATATTGATGACAACTTAGGAACTGAAACCCTGACAATTACTACGTCAGGTGGAGATAATAGAACAATTGCCGAGAATGCTTTGTCCTATACCACAAGAGGCCAGTCAAAGCTGCTCAAAGCAGTAGAACAAAAATATAATAGTTCTGGTGATTTAGCAGCAGCCGATGGACTGGAACACTTTGAAGCCGGTAAAATGGCAACGCCTTCGGGCTATTATACCATTATCGGCTGGCAGGCAGAAAAATATGTAGCGATCAAGATGAGAGCCAACAAGCTTTCCAAGCTCCTTGTTGAACATGGCACCTCTTCTGCAGAAAAGAAGACCATGACAGTAGGCGAGACATGGGAGATCGGCGGCGGCTATACTTTAACTGCCAACTCTATAGATGCAAAGGCAAGCCCGAGACAGGTATGGCTTACCCTGAGCAAGGACGGAGTCAAGAAGGATGACAAGGTAGTCACTTCTGGATCAGGCAGTGACCCGATATACACCTATTCCGAGAAGTCTCTCTGTGGTGAAACCGATGTACCAATACTTGTAACCTATGTCGACAGCGTGTTCGCAGGTGCGACCACTGACATGGTTCAGTTCAGATACACATGGTTGATCAGCCCCACATGTACAGAGGTCAAGAGCTCAGATGTGTATGGGTCATTGAAAGTTGTTCAGACCAGTCCAACACTTACGTTGAATAACTCTGAAACTACCATGACCCTGTCCCAGGACACCAGCGTGGATGTAATGGGCGGCATTAGACTCAAAGTAGCTGATAACACCACTCTGAGATACTATCCATTCGTTGAGTACGTGATCGAAGGCGGAACAACCGGAGCAACACCAGGCACAACACCAGGTGTAACAGCAGGTGTAACACCGGGCAAGACTCCAGCAACCAACGTAACTGTGACAACGCCTCCAGTGACGACAACAACTGCAGTAGCAGGTCAAACCACTAAGCCAGCAGCGGCAGCAACAACCAAGAAGACAGAGCCAGGCTTTGAAGCAGTCTTTGCAATCGCAGGATTACTCGCAGTAGCCTTCCTCGTCCTCAGACAGAGAAAATAAATAAAATCAAATGAAGGGAGAGAAATCCCTTCACCTTTTCTTTTTTTTGAATATTCTCATGGTTGATAGAGAATATGGTCGAATTTCATTAAATACCATAAAGCTTTAATCAGAAACGCTAATTTATTCAATGGTGATTCCATCAAACCCATACTCCAGGTCGCTCTTGATATACTTGAGATAGACCGCGCCATCCAGATCGCAAAAGAAGCAGTAGCAGGAGGAGTGGACTGGATAGAAGCCGGAACACCTCTGATAAAAAGTGAAGGCATGAATGCAGTCCGTCAGCTCAAAGCGGCATTCCCTGACCACGTTATCCTTGCTGACATGAAGACCATAGATACCGGCGCAATGGAGATAGAGATGGCTGCTAAAGCGGGCGCTGATATCGTTATCCTTCTTGGCAGCGCTGATGATTCCACTATCAAGGACGCAGTACGCGCCGCCCGGAAATACGGGGTGAAGCTGATGGCTGATCTCATATCAGCAGATGACCCTGCCAAGAGGGCAGTCCAACTTGTGGACATGGGAATTGATTATATCAATATCCATGCTGGCATTGACCAGCAGATGACAGGAAATGACCCTGTAAAGGAAATCAAAGAACTCAAAGTGAACGTGCCCGTGGCTGTAGCAGGCGGGCTTGACGCAAAGAGCGCTGCGAAAGCGGTGGTATCCGGCGCTCGAATCGTGATCGTTGGAGGGAACATAGTCCGCTCATCAAACGTAACAGCCTCGGCAAAGGCTGTAAGAAGAAGTATTGATGTCCCCGGCATTACTGAGGAAAAGGAAACATCAATAGATGAAAAGACCATCGAACTGCTAAAGCAGGTATCCACCCCCAACATCTCTGACGCCATGCACAGGAAAGGTGCTATGAAGAGCATCCATTCCATCTGCCTGGGAACAAAAGCCGTGGGCAGGGCGGTGACTGTAGCGACCTTTGAAGGCGACTGGGCAAAGACCGTTGAAGCCATTGATATTGCAAATGAAGGGGATGTTATCGTGATATATAACGGCAGCCCGCACGTGGCGCCGTGGGGTGAGCTTGCAACGCTTTCCTGCATGAACAGGAAGCTAGCAGGTGTTGTTATTGATGGGGCGGTAAGGGACGTTGATGATATCCGTCTGCTGAAATTCCCTATTTTTGCGGCAGCCGTAGTCCCAAACGCGGGCGAACCCAAGGGATTCGGGGAGATAAATGCAGAAATAAATTGCGGTGGGCAGATCGTTAGACCAGGTGATTATATAGTGGGAGATGATAACGGCGTTGTTGTTGTTCCAAAGGAAAGGGGATACGAGATCGCGCGCCGGGCACTGGAAGTTGAAAAGAACGAAAGCAGGATACGTGATGAGATAAAAAAAGGTAGCACGCTTTCCAGGGTTTTGTCGCTTAAAAAATGGGAAAAAAAGCAGGGAAAGGTTGATGCTTGATAAATACATTAAAGGGCTTCAATAAAATACATATATAACTATCAACCATTAATAATTGATACTATTAAATGGTCTTAATTGAGGAAAATTATGGAACTAACACCCATTCAGAAAGAGATTTTGAC
>JAQUNZ010000038.1 GCA_028717345.1 Candidatus Methanoperedens sp. | reverse complement strand
CCAGGTCTTTTATAGTTTCTTCTCCTTCCCCAATTACCACAATGTCTATATCTAACTTTTTAAGGACAAGTTCTGGGGCAAGTGTAGCTAACCCCCCTCCTAATATAATGATATTATCTGGATGGAACTCCTTAAATTGGCTCGCCAACCATTTTATCTGGGAATATTCTGTAACAAGGCCGGTTAAACCAACAAGATCAAATTTCGATGCTTTGATTTTATCGGTGGTTTCTTCCTTTGTCAGGCGAAGTGCATTGATATCTAGAATTTCTACCTTATGCCCGGCATTCAATAACATCCGGGCGATATAGCTGAGACCTAGCGGAAAATAAAAAGGGGGTTTAGATCCCCTGATAATTGGGTTTACTAAAAGTATATCCATAGTTCAGTTTTTCCCATGACTATATAGAATTTGATTAAATGTTTGTAAATAACTCTCTGAGATTATTTTCCAATTATAAGTTTTACTTGTAATCTCCATAGCTTCTCTGCCAAAATTGATTCTCTTTGTATCATTCTTTAATAAATCTAAAATAACCTCTATATATCTTTTGTTATCATAAGGATCTATAAGAAAGCCGTTCTTATTATCAATAATAGCATCTTTGATCCCTTCTATATTCGAAGCTACAACTGGTAATCCTGAAGAACTTGCCTCTAACGCAACAATACCAAATCCTTCCATATCACCCTTTACCGGAATATTTGGCATGATAAATATATCTGAAATCTGGTATAAGGAATTCAATGAATTATCATCGATCTTTTGAAGTATAAATACTTCATTTTCAAATCCCAGTTGCATGATGATATCATTTAGTTTATTTTTTAATTTTCCAGACCCTACGATCAGATATATGATTCCAGGAAATTCTTTTCTTATACATGGGAAAGTATTTTTTATAAAATAATGGAAACCTTTTCTTTCTATCAATCTTCCAACACTCAATAAAATTTTATTATTTCCTATTTCTATATTAATCAGATATTTCAGCATCTTTTTTTTTTCTAAATATTTAATTGGATAGAATTTATCAATGCCGTTTGGAATAACAGTACATAGTTCTGGATTAATTCCCCTTATAATGCATTCATTCATGGTTTCGCGGCTAACACAAATGATCTTATCAAGTCTATTAAGGCATCTAGGAATGAGGAATTGATATAACCTATTCGGGAAAATCACATCTAAAGCGTGAACTGTAACTGTTACGGGGACATTTTTTGACATCTTTAGAAGGACCCCTAATGGAGAAAGTAAAGCGTCACCAAGATGGATAATTTCAATCTTTTTCTGGTTTATGAAGAATGCTTTTGTAAATGCATATATGTAAAAGATCGGCAGCAGAATTTGTGGTTTTTTCAATGCTATTAATTCTGAAGGAGCAATTCTACTGAAATAGGTGAAAAAATTAAAACTGAACTTTTCCATTCCTCCTACGAAAGGTGGATATTTGCGTGTTATGAACAATAAATTCATATGAAATCAACATTTATTTTTATTTAGAGATATGTCTTTTTGATCCTAGTAAGACTATTTCTGCATATCAGCCATTAGAGCTAAGAATAATAGTTGGATTCCAGACATAATAAGAAGTGCAGTCAAAATAACTGCTGGTGTATGCCCTATGAGTCCTACTATCGCAAATTTGTATAGAATTGCTGCCCCTAGAAGGAGACCAAATACAGTTAATACTATACCGGGCAATCCAAAAAATTTTAGTGGGTCATAATCTCGTATTGTTCTTATTATAATTATCCATGCGCGCCATGCATACGAGAGTGGGCCTGACATCAGGCGTGATTCCCCAGAGCTTCTCTGGTAGAAATTGATGGGAACATTCGCTATTCTCCACCCCTCTTTGGAAGCTCTGATGATCATCTCCTGGGTATAAGTAAAATCCCCCTGAATTTCAATGGTCTCAAAAACTTCTTTTCGGGTTGCTCGGAAGCCGGTCTGTCCGTCTTTTATATCAGCGCCTGTTAATCTCCGAAGCAGCCACGTAAAAGCTTTGTTGCCTTGTTTTTTAAACCATGGCATTTCATATTTAAGGTTCTCAAGACGTGACCCAAGGACAAGGTCAGCTTTGTTTTCAAGAATGGGTTGAATGAGTTTGGGTATTTCCTTCGGGTCATACTGCCCGTCTGCGTCTATCTGGACTACGATATCAGCGCCGTGTTTGATGGCTTCATTATAACCTCGCTTAATGGTTTTTCCAAGACCGCGGTTCACGATGTTGTCGATGACGATCGCTCCTGCGTTCATGGCGACATCAATAGTCTGGTCAGTACTTCCATCGTCGATTAGGAGAATCTCATCGACAAATTGGGAGGTGCCTTTGATTACATCTCCTATTGTTGATTCTTCGTTATAGGCTGGGATTATGGCTATGGTTTTCATTATTATCTTTATTGATTGTTTTTATTTATTATAATACTACACCGTTTATTAGTCATTCCGTGCTATGCGTAAAGCAAAATCCTGTATTGATTTGGGAAGCAAGGGCATTAAATTAAAATACATTTTCGTCTTAAGATCTTTCAAGAAAATCAATGGTATAAGAAAACTAAAACCTATAAATTTGAAATGGCTTTTATTCAAGTTAACCAAAAAATTAATCATAAAACGAGGAATCAGCCCTATTCTTATTTGAGTAGCATTTCCATGCATACATCTAAGAATGGAATTTAAATAAAGATTCTTTTTCTCGAATTTCATATGTCCTAAATCATCAAAATATTCTGTGGTCGATTTCTCATCAACATTTTCATAGAACTTTTCCTTTTCCACCATCGTTCTTAATTCAGTTCCCGGAAAAAAAACTAAATTAAATATTTTTGTGTCAAATGGAGGAATAATATTCTGAAGTAATCTAATAGTGGCAATCACATCTTCTTCTTCTTCATAAGGATTAGATATAATTAGTTGATACATAGTTGGTTTCAATTTTTCTTTATATTTACTAATTATTTTTGAACTATCTATGACCATTTTATTAGTAAAGTATCGCTTGTAAATCTCTCTATTAAGTCTCTCGCTACCAGTCTGAACACCCATTAAGACGTGATTAAGTCCTGCATCAATTAAAAGTTTAAATGTTTCATCATCAATAAATTTTGGCGTGAAGTAGCACTCAAATTGTATTGGAATTTCTTTCTTATATTCTTTACAGAACTCTCTTATCTCTTCTATCGGTCTCACTGGAAAAATATCGTCGTCAATAAATAATTTTTTAGCTTCTGGGAATTTTTCTAATAAATACTTTATTTCCCCGATCAATTTATTAACACTTCTTTTTCGTATGATTGATCCTTTGCCTTTGTAAAGTTTATTAAGAGTACTGTTTGAGCAAAAAGTGCAATTATATGGACACCCCCTTGCTGAATGTACTAATATTCTGCCACTGTTAAGTTGCCAGAAGTTAGTCTTAAAGAATTCAATAGCAGGAGTAAAAACACCATTATTTAAGATTTGATGTGTTTCAAGTTCATAATCTGGATAAGGAAGTAAGTCAAGGTTCTCTAATAGTGGACGTACAGGATTCTTAATTATTTTGTTATCAAAATTGAACCAGAAATTCTCAGTATTAAGATAATTTTGATTATTATTAATTCTTGTTGCTAATTCCTCCAAAGCTAATTCTCCTTCCCCTATCGCAACAGCATCCACTTCATTAATGCAACTTTCTGGAAAAAGAGTGGCATGAATTCCTCCCCATACGAAAAAACCTTTTGTCTTAGGTTTTAAAAAGCGAATCACCTGAACTGTCCTGTCATAGCAGGCACTCATGCACGTGAAACCGATTATCTGGCAATCCCCAATTAAATCGTATAAATCTTCCAATATTTTTTCAGGATAAAATAGATTACCATAACGATCAGAAGTAGGCATAAAGATCATCTTTGTCTCAAAACCTCTCTCTTTCAAATAAGCAGATATGCTTCTTAAACCATGTTCAACGAACCTTTCATTTGTAGAAATTAAAACAATCTTCAATCTATCAATCACCATTTATGTTAATATATTATATTAATTATAATAATTTATAGAATCCATATTACTCTTTATCTTTTCGAAAACCTATTCTATCCATTAAATGTATTTGATTGAACAATTCATTAATAAACTTAACGTAGAGTATTTAGATTTTTCCTGATATTTTACTTCTTCGGAACATAATATATCCTATTATGAATAATATCAATGAATAAAAAATTGATATCATATGTGCAATAAATCCTGAACTTATTGCAATTTCCTTGCCAATACCAGTGGCTATAAAACTAATTGCCCAGCTACCTTCAAAAGTTCCAAATCCACCGACTCCCTGCAATGGAATTATTGAAATCATGAAGTAAAATGATGAAGCAAGAAGGAAAGTGTCGAACGCCATATCAATTCTCATTGCCAATATAGCTGTATAAGTTACTGAATATAAGATAATCCATATAAATAGTGATATCAAACCACTCCATAATAACTTGTCTCGATCAAGGCTATTAAAGCTTTTTATCATTTCATCCATCTTAGAAAAAATGTAACCGACTAAATTTATTTTATCAATTTTTAAATAAACAGCGATAATTCTCACATATGAAACAAATCTGTTCAGTTGATAAATGAATATTAATAGAACTAATATACCAATAAAAACAAGGAAACCAGCAATTTCAATAGGTCTAATCATTATGATAGGTAGATCCTTTACTATTATTGTAGATATTAGAAACAATGATAAGATAATAATAAAATCAAATATCCTTGCTGTCAATAGAGTGGCTGCCCCGTCCCCCAAGGTTTTGTTGTGGCGCTTCGATAGCATATAGATGTATGATAATTCACCAGAGCGAGCGGGAAAGAGAATGATTGCCAGATTATGAATGCATACAATTGAAAACAGGGCTTTTAACTGGACTTCTCTATTCAGTAAAATATAGAACCTTAATGCTCTCAGGAAGTAACTTATTGCATACAATACTAAACCTAAAACCAGATATGATATTTTGAGTTTAAATAGCATTTCAACTATTTTGCCAAGCTCGACCTGCGAGAGGAGGATTGCTATAAACGTTATAGTTAAGATCAATACAATGAATTTGTTAATGAATTTCTTTTTTATCAATTGTTATTCATTTCCCCCAATATTAATAAATCAATTTAGTATTTGTTCTATGGATATTTTGTCAATATTGATCCCAATGTCACGCGTGTCAGCAGTTCCTGTTATCTCTGATGGTTTCCAGGTGTCTGATCTTATGAGGACTGTGGAATATGGGATTGTCAGGTAATCTTTCGGTGCAGTCATGTTGTAAAATTTGTATTCTCCATATGCTGTGAAATTCCCTAATAAGTGCTCATTAATATAAATACTAAAGTTTCCAGGAGATAGTTTCTCAGGGCGAAAACCGCCACCATATACACTTATCAATAAGTTATTTTTTTCGGCTGTCGGTATCCTGATGCTTGCATTGCCAGAAGTCCATCTATTATTAATCTCACCCCAATTTTCCCTGGCATAGAATCCTGACTCAAGATATATTACATCTGATGGAGAACCAATATTTATTGAAAAGTTATCTGGAACATCGGCTTTAGATTTTGATATTCTGTAAATAAGTGAATTCATCGGAACATCCGTGATAATATTCGACAGGCTGTCTGTTGTTGAATCCATATGTTTGTATGAAAATTCATGATTTCCGATAAAATCAATTTTATTCTTTGAAGATAAGTAATATAATAATTTCTCCATGTATATATTATCCGCTGGAAACACAGTATAAACATTATATCCACGGTTAAGAAGATAATCTATTCCCAGTGAGATGTTTTCTGGCGCAGGTAGATCTCGAATACCATAATTCGGAATTGGATTGAATCGGGAAATAAGAATAACTTTTCTATCATAGATATAATATAACGGAGTTGATATTTCTCCTCCTTCAAAAGACGGACCCATAATTATTACATCACTTTCATTAAAATATTTTGATAATCCTGAAACACCTTCCGTCATTCCTGCTCCTTCGAAATGATTGATTATTGGGTAACTGGCTGTTGCAAGGGACATTATGAGGATAGCTGTCAATGAAAAATATAAATATATTCCTATCTTTCTTAAATTTGCGATCTCATTCAATATATAACTTGTAAATAACGCATACAATGGGAATACCAGGGTTATGAAGCGCCTGGCCCACCACGGATGGTCAGGAGATATACTCAATTTTAAAAGGAAAGGAACACTAAATATTAGAGCTATAAACACCAGAAATATTTTTTCTTTTTTTTCCCTTTTAAGAAAGATCAAACTAAAACCCGCAATAGATAAAAATATGCCTATATATGTCTCATACCATGAGAACATTATTAGACCCGTAAATGGGTTACTGTATTTAAAATATTCTGGAAGTAGAGGTGGATTGAGCGCCATTTCCAGAAGATTATCAATATATGGTTTTGTGAATATAAAATAATCAAATAAACTATATATTAAGACAATAAAAAGACTAGCCAGAAAATAGTTACAGGAATTATTCCATTTATTTTTCAAACCAATATAAATAAAATATAATCCCAGAGGTGCTAAGAGCATCAGACCCTCGATCTTTGTCAAAAACAACAAACCAAAAAATAGTGCCGAAATAATGGCGAGATATCTATCAGCGGACTTATTGAATTGGATAAATATCACTAATCCAGCAATAGAAAAAAATTGGGCTGCCATCTCGGAAGATGGATATCGTACATACCATATTTGCGCGAAATTCAACATCAGGATGAAACCAGCCAAAATACCCACTTTCCATGAAAAAAGTCTTTTTCCCAATAAATATAATGAAATAATACTCATTACCCCAAAGACGGGATTTACATAAAATACTCCTAATAATCCGAAAATCGAATAGAATATTGCGATCCAGACAGGGTAGATGTGCAGGAACTGCGGTGTAATTGTTCCAGTACCTAGGTCGGTTATATAAAATCCGGGGAATTGGAATTTTGAATTCATGTTTGCCCATGAAATGAAACCATAAACAGAAGCGGGCTCGACATCGTAAAGGATTTCCTGTATTGATGTGTTCATTTGTGCAATTAAGGGATCTTTAATAAGAATAGAGCCTGTTTTAGCTATATGGACACCGGTTGAGACATAAACACCAGGGTCTCTCCCGCCAGCTATCCAGGGAAAAGGATGAAAAAATAACAATACCGAAGAAATTATCAGAAGGGTCACCAGAACGTTATTTGTATTGAATTCGATAATGGGATTGAATTTTGGTTTTTCAGGCAATTTCTTGTATTTCTGATATAGAATTATTGAAGTTAGAGCTAATATCGCTACTAGATTGAATAATGAAAATAATCCCAACTGTGAAAGGATTAATCCAGTGAATGAAGTTATTATTATACTGACAAAAATATGCAATATTATGGATGAATCCAATTTCAAAGATTTAGTTGGTAGATATATAGAATTAATTAAAAATCCTGGAATAAAAAAAATTACTGGGATCGATATCATTGATTTTAATAGAATTATAATATAGTCAAGGATCATTAGAAAATCTCTTTTGGTCAATAATTTCATATTCTTTTTTGTTGGTTATTCCTCAGAGTTTGTAATAAGCTTTTCTAAAGTCAATAGTGGTCTAATTTTTCCTGAATTTCCTGCATCTCTGAAACTATTTCAGTTTCTGATATTGAACAATTCAAAATTCTGACCTCTTCGATCAGTCCATTGAACGGGCGGTCTTCACCGATCCAATTTCCTATATAAAGTGGCATGTCACTATTTTTCATCGAACCACTGGAATCATTAGAAGTAACAAGGATGCCATTAACATAAATTCGAATAGTATATTCATCAATAACTATAGCTAAGTAGTTCCATTTTTCTTCATTTAATTTGAATTTGACACCTGGCAGCCATTCCTTACCATTTCCAAAACCAAAAGTATACATATTGCTGTTCTTTTTATCATGTTGAATAATGAAACCCTCATAATTATTATATCCTGGATGATTACCTATAATAGCAGCATAATTGACTTGATTCATGGATGGTTTTGCAATAACTTCTATTGTGAAATTTTTATTAAGATATAAAGGTTCTAATAAAATGCCATTACTTATGATCCCATTTTTAAATCCAGCATGCAACAACACTTCTTTATCAGTATTATTAAAAGTCAATTCACTTTCATTTTTTGCTCTCCAGTGCTCAGATGATATGGTAGTAGCGGCAACTATGTTTACATTTAATGATTGCAAGTCTATTAAATTGCCATTGTTAATTAGTATACTGTACAACTTCCAATTTAGACCCGAAGTCACCAAATTCATTTGGCTTTCTTCCATAACAAAAGGTTCATATGAACTTGATTTTTTTTTGATCCATTGTCCATGTACTGAGATTCTTTCATGTGAATTCAATGGAGAAAAATAAGGGGTGCGAACATATAGATAAATTTCTCTTGAATTCACCTCAGAAATTTTTTCTTTAGAAGCATGGAGATCTTTAATTCTTCCTAGAAGTGCATATCCATTCTCATTAGAAAATGAATCATAACTTAAAAAGAAAATATTATTATATTTTGAAAAATCATATATATTGTAAATAGAAAGAGATTTTTGGATCAAAGCATCTTGAGGCAGACTGTCTACCGGGTATTTTCCCTTAATACCTAAATTCTTGAGTTTAACATTAGAATGCATGCGAAAAAAAGCTAATTTATCCCATTGATTATTACTATCTATCAAGAGATAGGATTCATTGGGAACACCCATAAATAAACCATTTTTTGTTGCATCTTCTAGTATTGTTCTTGGATATAACCATAATGAATTTTCATGTTCAATAGAAATATTATTATTATTATAGTTTATTAAGACGATGCTGCTTAAAATTATTGCAATAAGTATTGATAGTATTAATTTAAGCTTTATATTTGATATCTTATTATACGCTAAATATGCAAACGCAATGAACATCATGACAAGCCCGAAATGCGAGTGATATACTGGCAAATATCCGATACCCCAGTTAAGTTGATCCTGAAACTTTGGGGATAACGACATTAGAACGCTAGGTAGGAATAATAGCAAAATACCGAGAAATAAAATACCTTTGACACTTTTTATAGAAGAGGATTTAACATCTAAATTATTTAAAGCATAAAAAAAAAATATGATATATCCAGTTCCTAAAATAATATACCATATTGAAAAAGAGTTAATCATATAATTGAAGGAGTTAGGGAAGATTTTATGTGGATCAATAATATAAAAACTCAGAGGAAATGCCGCATAAGTTTGTTTCATTAATGTGATAAAATACAATCTAATATCAAAATTTGGTACATATGGACTATTTCCTCCGCTAAAAGGAATGTTATAATATATTCTCAAAGATGTTGATATCAAAACAGTAACAAATAATACCAGGATAAAAGGTGACAAGACTTTTAAAACATTCAAGGCTCTTTTATTATCTAAATAATAATATATAATAAAAAAGTGTAATAAAAAAAAAGGATAGGTGATTTCATATGTCAGCAGACTCAATAGATAAGAAAAAGAACTTAACATTAAAAAATATCTTTTTCCAGTTTGTAAATAATATACAAGAAAAATTAATGATATAAAAGTATAGAGAAAAACGATTTGTTGAAGCCAATAAAAACTTAGTATAGGATCGTGATATAAGCGGAATTGAAAAAATAAGGGTGGTAGTAAAATAGAAAAAAAGGCTATAGAAGGTGAATTAGTTACAATCTTAATAAAATATGCAAAAACAATTATATTTATAATTACAAAAATAAGTATACTTATTTTATATAAAAATAGATTGTCAATAATGGAAAAAAAAAGATATAAATACCATGCCAAAGGAAAAAAACGCCCTTCATTATGCATCCATGCCATCATACCGGAAAGAGTCATTTCGGGCACAGTTTGATTTGCAATAAGTAGATCGCCATTTGTTAGAGAGAGTCGAGAATCATCTGAAAAATATCCACTTGCCAACATTGGCGATAATGATATAGCTGCCAATATTACTGCAAATATTACCAAACAGAGGTATTTCCTGTGATCATAAAAATTAGGAATATTTTTTTCAAGTATTTTCATGCTTTACAATCCTCTCGTTAAAAAAGTAGAATATTGGCTTTTCAGACCACATCCATAGAACAATCAGTATTATTAAAGGTATCATATAATATGCCGCCAGAAAAATATGATTTTGCCCTCGAAAAAAATGATACGAATGTAACAGCAGTTAATGGAAATGTCAAAATAAAAAATAAATTTAAAACTATGGCATAGTTTTTTACAAATAATGAAATGATTTTGAGTATTAAAAAATTAATATTGTCTGCCATTGGAAAATCCGGCAAAAATTGGCCAAATGGGGCACCCACAAATGGATTATATAAATACCACCCATTTTCCATCATGCCTTTGACGGTCATAGAGTTAAATAAAGTATCCCCATCATATGTGAGCGGTGTCCCTAGATCAGCTCTCCAGAGCTCCAAAACCAAAGTCAATATTAAAATTGATAATATGATAGTAATAGCATATACTAAGAATTTTTGTTTAATTAATTCCTTCTCCATTAAATTATCCTTCTAAATTTCATTTAACAATTTTAAATATTTTCCTTCTACAACATTCCAACTATAATTCTGTTCAACATATTTATGTCCATTATTTCCCATTTTGATCCGCAACACATTGTCCCTCAGTAACATATCCAGACATTCTCTAAACTCATTGAAATTTGTATAATACAACCCTCCATTGCTTTTCTTACAATGCCCTTTTAGTACTTCACATTCCCCATTAACAAGCACAGCATTATTGCACAGCCATGTCTCCATCGTTACCATGGAGAAGCTTTCATATCTTGAGGGCATTATCAAAAGCTTTGCAGCTTTTATTCCATTGAATTTATCCTGCTCTGATACGAATCCCAGGGAGATGATATCCGGATGTTTCGGGACTTTCATAACTGCCTTGCCAAGTAAAACAAGCTTAATATTGGATTGCTTTTCTGCTTTCTTGTAATTGATGAAATAATTAAATAATTCCTTACATCCTTTAGATTCATCTATACGTCCTACATAAATGATAAAATTATCAATATTATATTTTCTCTTAAAATCCTCAGAATTTATTTTTCCCGGAACATCGATACCAACTCCGATCACTTCACCGGGAATATTCTCATTTCCAAATTTTAGATCAATGATTTCCTTTTCTTCCTCTGTGTGATATATGAAAAATTTAGGAAGTCTAAACAACGTTTTGGTGATTCTAAAATCCAGGGTGAAATCATTTTCGGCCGTAGGAACAAGAATGCTTTTATCTTTCACAAGAGGTAGCCCAAAAAAACTGTGGTAATATCTATAGGTAAAAAATATAAAAAAGTCGTAGTCGTTCTTATTTGAGTTAATGTAATCCACCATTCCCGGTACATATGGCCCCTGGTCCTCTATCCATTTATTTTCATCAAGTTCAGAGTGCGGATATTTCAAGAGTTTTTGAGTGAATTCATTAAATTTTTTTATATTTCTTTCTTTATCTACCTTAAAGCGCCTTACCAGAATATTATTTATTTTTTCCTCTCCTTCAGGGTATTCGTTTTTCCATGTTACATAGTCTTTTGCACAGGTAGTTAATACTTCAATATCATAATACTTTGACAAATGTTCTACACTCAATCTGCAACTATGTTCAGCTCCTCCATTAACATCCAATCCATATCGCTGGACCACAAATGCAAGTTTCAAATGATTACCTCTTTGATATAGTTTTTTAGGATTTTCTCAAGTTTGGATTTTTCAAATTCTTTCAACTGCAAATTTTGCTTCTCTACGATTTTGGTTCTGATCTTTTCATCTTTGACTATTATATGTGCTATTTCCGCCACAACCTCATAATTTCTCTCATTTAATAAAATGCCAGTTCCATTTAATGTATAAGGAATGGCTGTCGAATTGAAGGCTATGATCGGTATCCCAAAATACATGCTCTCAAGTAAAGGCACACAGAAACCCTCATGCTCGCTCATTGAAATAAAAACATCCGCCAATTTGTAATACGCTAACAATTCTGTGAGATCTGCCTGACCTATAAAATGCACATTCTTAAGATTTAATTGTCTCGCCAGATTAATAAGTTGTGCATGGTATTTTTCTGTACCTTCATACGAACCGACCAGAAACAGCCTTGAACGTGAGTTGATATATTTATTATAATAATAAAAGGTTTTTATAACATCTTCTTGCTTCTTATTAGGAGATAACCTGCCAACAAATATGAAATTAATGTTATCATCATCAAATTTTTTCAACACTTTTTTATCAGGTTCCTGTTTATACATTTCAAAATCTATGATTATCGGTAGAACGCCTGTATTCTTAAAACCAAGTTCTTCAAGCTCTCTCCTGTTGTATTCAGAATCTCCAAGAGCCAGATCAACTATACCTGCAAATTCTTTGAGTTCTCTTCTCCCGTCTTTTAACAATTGAACTAGAGTATCATTGATTCCTTCAAAATATTTATGGGGCGTAATATTGTGATATATAATGATCTTTTTATCAGGCAGCGTCTTGACAAATTCGGATACCTCTGAGCCAATAGAAAAATGGAATATCAGAATATTTTCAGGAGAACTGTATTTCTGATACTCAGTGAAAAATTGGGTGAATTGAACGAATTTTGGGTGAATATGTCGTGAAAATATCTTGGATTCATAACCCCATGAATCAAGGATATTTTTTATTTCCAAAACATCATTGCTTATTGCGTCCCCATAGCTAATTGAGGTGAGTATCTGATGGATTTGCAGAATGATACCTCCAGTCATCAAAGATTTTCTTGTAGTTATTAACAATATTATCCCAGTTGTAATTGTCCAGAACATATTGTTTACCATTTATTCCCATTTTTTTTGCAGCGTGTGGATTTTGAATAAGAAAGTTCAAACACTCTTCAAATTCATCAAAGTCGCGGAAGAATAAGCCGCCATTGCTTTTTATGCAGTGGTCTTTTGTGACCTCACAATTTGCATGGACAAGCGCTGGGGTCCCGCAAAGCCATGCCTCCATAATAACAATAGAAAAACTCTCATTCACTGAGGGCTGGCATAATACAGCAGAAGTAGCATATGCATCATATTTATCCTGCTTTGGGATAAATTTTAGATCTATTATATCATTTTTATGCATTTCGGGTATGCTAATCTCGCCACTTCCGATCATGACAAGTTTAAGCCGGTTATCATTTTTAGTTTTATATTTACAGAAATAATCAATAAGCAGTGGTACATTTTTTCCCGTATCCCTTCTCCCTGCGTATAATACAAAATCATCTTTGATATTGTATTTTTCTTTAAACCTTTTCTCATTGAATTCTATATCAGCGTCAATACCTCCTCCAATCACTACTTTTTTTATCCCATTCAGATCATACAATTTTTCTGCCAGTTTCATTTCCGGCATGGAAAGAAAAATGACCCCGTTAACTCCTTCGAACATTTCCTTATAAATTCCCATATATGCATAACTTTCATCATGAAGACATGGAATTAAAATCGATTTTTCAGGACATATCTTAGATCCAAAATAAGTAGTCCCGAACATATATGGTATGAAAAGGAAATAATCATATTTTGACTTATTTTCAGATATATATTTATATAAATTATCGCTGTTTATCATTTCAGTTATGTATTCGACTTCTTCCTGGGAAGAAACCTTTTGATTGTGCATTAGTTTGAAATTTATTCTATCGAACGATTGAGTTGCCCTTGCCCTGACCCTGAACCTCCTGACCGTAATTCCGTTTACCTCGTAAATTCCTTCCTTATAATAGTTATTATTCCAATCGCTCAGGAATTCTTTCACGCATGTAGTGAGAATTTCAACCTCAATACCGTCCTTATGGAGATTTTCAGCAGTTCGTTTACATTCATTTTCTGCTCCTCCGGGAATATCACCATACCAAGGTATCACAAAAGCAACTTTCATCTCTCACCTATTTCTTGGCGATGACAGCATAATCCTGGTATCCGAAAAGTAATCCGTTCAGCATATCTATGTTGCGGTTCATCACCTCAATACGTGCTTTATCTTCATCTTTCATGTTATCAGTAACCCTGAGCTTGCCAAGTTTACCATCATCAGGATGTGGTGAGGAAAATTTGATCTGTATTTCCCTGAATCCTACAGATTCTAATAAAAATTTTATAGTCTCAGGATGAACGGGCTTAACGTGTGAAAGGTCCACATTAAAAAGAGCATAGGTCGTTATGCACAATGGATTAATAGTTTCTGCTATGAAATATGTTCCGTATTTCATTTTATCATAGCATAATTTAACAAGACTTATCAAATCATCTGGCTTCAGGTGTTCGACCACCTGTGATGAAAATACCCCATCTAATGATTTATTATCCAGGTCTTGAAGGTATATCAATGCATTAGCTTTCTGTGCATCCAGACCATTCTTCTGGCAATAGAACACCATATCCTCGTTTATATCAAGACCTCTGGCGCCGATGCCGTTTTCTTTTAACAATAAAAGGAACTCCCCTCTTCCGCAGCCGATATCAAGTACATTCTGACAGTTCTGGAAGTATTCAAGATATACTGATTGGCGCTTTTTGATCAGATCGATGCTTCCACGGTGTTTTTCTTCAAACAGGAAGTAATTCATTACTTCATCATTCTGTGATCTGGGGATTTTAACTGATATGTTTTTTCTTACCCGTTCATCCAGCAGATTTGCAAGCCATGCCTTATTTTGAATATCATTATTCACGACCGATATCATCTCATATACACTGGCAGCCACCTTCCTGTCAATATTTCCCTTGACCTCAGTTATCCTGTTATCTACAGCATCTATCCTGTTATCTACAGCATCTATCCTGTTATCTACAACATCTATCCTGTTATCTACAACATCTATCCTGCTATTTACAGAAGCTATCTTCGCCTCAAGAAGATCTAGCATACTTTTCAATGAACGAATGATCCTCAAATTGAACTCTGTCTGTTTTCCCGCAATGATATCTACATACCGCTTAACTTCCCCGTGTATCAATTGCCTGCCCGATATCAGCAACTGACCAATTACAGGTCTGTGCGAGGTTATACTGTATTCTGCATGCACATTCCAGTGTGAATTCAAATAATCAAGATCAGATTTAATATCGCCCTCTCCTGCACTGACAGGAGGCTTCTTCAAAGGCTGGTTGATCAATGTTTCCATTTGCGGATCATATGCACCGCTCTGTCTGCGCTTCTGGATATTCTCCCGAATCTTTGACATTATCTCTTCAACATTGATCTCATCATCTTTTATTTCAAACGTATCCATCTGGCTCTCCATGTGATCAGCGCTTGTTTTTTCATCATCCTATCCTTAATTTAATCATATGATAGATTTAATGGTATTTCAAATATTACGTTGGAGATTATCATATTTTCTATATATTTAAAAGTCATGTCGTGTATTTAAATATAACTATAAATTTTGTCTAAATATTTTTATCTTGATAGTTTCAAAAAGTGTTCTATTGCTCATTGTAAAATAGACATATCCTCCAGATCAAAAATATAATACCCTTCTTTCCTGAAAATTTCTTTATTATCTACTTTTTTGGCAATTATAACGTAATGCTTCCTTGCATCATTATTCCAGTCAACCAATAAGGATTTATCTTTAAGTTCATCAAAAAGCTTTCTTATCCTCTTCCCTTTTAAATTCGCCCATTTGCACTCGATAAAAAATATCTCGTTATCAAATTCATTCAGTGCCACAAGATCGATCTCATTATCTTTATGCCACCATCTTCCAATCCTGGTAAATCTGAATGGCTTTGCTTCCCACAAGAATTCAGATGCCACTTTTTCAAAAATGACCCCAAGATACATATTAAATGTCTTTTTCATTGATTCAAACGCTGCATCGTCTCTTCTTTCTATCAGCGTTTTATCAGGATAAACATACCTGAACCAGAACCTGAAGTAGTTATCGGAAAATACATAGCGCATTTTTTTTCGTTTTTCCTTCGTTTCAGTAACAGGAAATTCCCTTGTTATGATCCTGATCTCCTCTAAATTCTGTATATATTTTGAGATTATGCTCTTATCTATATTCGTATAGGTCACTATCTCATTTTGCCGGGTATATCCGAAAGAAATAGCTTTCAGTATCGCAAAATAATTCGCAGGCTCCCTGAATTCCTGTCTCAGCAAAAAATCAGATTCACCATAAAGCAGCGCATCTTTCCTGAAAAAGACATTTTTTATATTTTCAGAAACTCCGATTTTAGGATCGAATTGCTTAAGATAAAGAGGTATTCCATCTGTGCAGCCATATGCCCTTATGCAATCTTCTATTGAATAGCCTGGTAAAAACTTCATGGTATTGAATATACTGACAGGCTTAATCTCAAGCTGTGCAGTCCTTCTTCCGAATAGAGGTGATTTTACGCCAAGAAGTTTTTCCATCATACCAACCGAGGAACCCACGATAATAAGCATGATTTTATCATTTTTTGAAAGATGCATGTCCCATATCTTCTGGAACTCAGAAGGAACTGCATTATATTCCTTTACAAGATAAGGAAACTCATCTATTACCACCACTGTTCTTTCCGTGATCTTTTCAGAAAAGCTCTTGAATAGCTGCACCCAGGTCTCGAATTTGATCATCTGGAACTCATCGTTCTTAAGAAAATCAGCCATAATGCTTTTCATATCTTCTATGTTTTCTGCATTTGCTTTTTCCCCTGCCAGAAAATAAATGCCCGGCTTATTTCTCATGAAATGAACAGTAAGTTCTGTTTTTCCCACTCTTCGTCTCCCGTAAACCACGATGAATTCCGGCTTCTTACTAATGAACCGTTCCTCAAGGATTTTGAGTTCTTCTTCCCTGTTGATAAATTGTTGAATCATGATAATATTATCATATTGCAACTATCATAAGCTTTACGGTTGTTGAACAATCTCATTCCGGCTTAATCTACTCCATTTGCATTCAAAAAGAGCTATCTCCATTTTATCTTCATTCATTGTTCCCATTCACACGGGATTTCAAATAACCCGGCATTATTTCCTTTTTTAACCACATCAAAAGTGAATTGCTTATCAAGCCAGTCATATGGGATATTTTTTTTACTATGGGCAGCCACTGTAAGATGGAACTTGCCTTCCATCATCGTCAGATTAAGTATTTTTAGATTAATTTCCTTGCTGCCCTTGCCCTTATCGGTTTCAAATTCCTTGATATCAGTATTTGTTCCAAAAATCATTGAATCAGTATTAGAATACAAAGCAATTCCTATTACAAGATCATCTACCGCAGCATTAACATCATAATTTATTTTTATGGTAACCGGATCACCGGAATAAAAGGTAGTATTTTCTTTTCCGAATTTATCAATGAATTTAACTCCAGTAATTTCAACCTTTTTATCTCCCCAGCGCGTCTTTTTCTCTTCTGGTTTTTTCTCCTCGATAGTTACGGTTGTGGTTTCATCTTCATCCTTTTCTGTCCCCCCATACACATATCTATCAATTATCTCATTCGTCTTCCCATACGCCACCTGCTCCCCATGCCGCAACAATACCGCTTTATTACAAAACCTCCTTACCGAATTCATATCATGCGACACAAACACTATCGTCTTCTTCTCCTTGATATACCTCTGAAAAACATCTAGGCACTTCTGCTGGAACTCCATATCCCCCACAGCCAGCACCTCATCCATCAATAAGATCTCAGGATCGGTCTGTATCGCAGTAGAAAAAGCAAGCCTCACCTGCATCCCTGAAGACAAATTCTTAAGCTTTGTATCCTCAAAGCGCTTAAGCCCTGAGAACTCAAGGATATCCTCCAGTCTCTCATCGATCTCACGGTCGGATAGACCCATCACCGTGCCGTACAGATAGATATTTTCCCTGGCTGTAAGGTTTGGTTCAAATCCCACGCCAAGTTCAAGGAACGAGGTTATTTTACCATTGATCCTGGCAGAACCGCTGGTAGGTCTTAAGATATTTGCGATTATCTTAAGAAGTGTGCTTTTCCCGCTGCCGTTCTCTCCGATAATGCCTATGGCTTCGCCCTTTTTTACCGTGAAGTTGATGTTTTTCAGTGCCTGGAACTCTTCATATCCTTTTTTGTCGTCGAATAGACCGGAAAGATGCTCGAAAAGAGTGGTTTTTCTGTCATGGGGGATCCTGAAGGTCTTTGAGACGTTGTGGATAACTATTGCGTCTTTTGGCATTGTATATCTGCGTTCATCTGCGTTTATCTGCTGTTCTTTTCTCATTAAATGATATTTTTGTATTTGATATTGATGGCATGGGTATTATAAGTTTATCTTTCATTTCGGGTGTACTGCCCTGGATGGAATAACTGGAGACAATTCTTGCCTGGCAAGACACGCAATTAATTATATAAACTTACTATACATCAACTCTGGTATTGATTGAGATCGGAGGTGAATTAATATGAAACGGATATTATTAATTGTACTATTTGGCATAACTTTTTTGATATCGTCTGCATTTGCTATTTCAGAATTAAAAGAAACCACGAAAGAAATAACATCCGAATACTGGTCTGAAACAAAAAGGATCGATTTCAATGAATATCTTGTTTACAAATTCCAGGGTTCTAAAACTAATACGATCGAAGTCAGCATAGAAGTAGTCAGAGGGGATTCAATAGACACATTATTATTTAGTTATCAGAATTTTACAGGTTTTCAGTCCATGATGCAAAGCGGCAAGCCAAAACCATATTATCCCTACCCGGAAGGAAAAGGGATGAATTTAAAATACGAATCATATTCCTTTGATATCCCGGCTGATGGAACATATTTTATTGTTATAGATAATACTTATCTTCCAAATAACGGGGGAACACCCGGCGGAAGTGTTGACGTTACTCTAAAATTTAACAAAAAAAGATGCCTGGAATGTGAAGCTGAGCTTGAGAATCAGAAAAGAACTGAAGAAGCGAATCGGATTTTAGAGGAGGAACAAAGAAAACTCCGGGAAGAGGCGAACCTGAGCAAAGCGTCTAAATCCACTCCGGGATTCGAGAACATTTTTTCAATGATGGCTTTAACAGCGGTTTATTTAATTGGCAGAAAAAAGTTGAAGTAATGTTATTTATGTTGTTTTATCCGTTTCCCTATCTCCTTTGCCGCAACTTTTGCCTCTTTCTTCTCCCATGAACGCCTGACCTGTTTACTCTTCAATAGCGGCATAAGGTCTGAGATCCTTTCATCCACTAACCTGCGGAATGTCCCATTAACTTCAGGCATGGCTACTGGTTGCTCAACTTTCCTCTCTGCTTTTTCAACACTAAGCGTGTGAGACACATCAGGTCTTTCTCTTTCATTTGTGGTCAGGCAGACGATAGCATCCTTCCATTCCTTTGCCCACGGCGTATCTTTTATTTCAGTATGCTTTGTCGCTGTCCTTTTCACTCCGATAGCCTTAACATGACATGCTCTCTCGCATGCGCCGCAGTACGTGCAGAAATCCCGCACCACATCGATCTTCTTATCCTTCGGTATGATCCATGCCTTTGAGGGACATACATTGAAACAACCGTGGCATCCCACAGGGTCGCAGCCTTTGAGTTTTACATCTATCAGCTCTATGTCGCCATCGAATGGTTTTGTCACCTTTGCGGCATCGTACGGACAAACTGCCTCACACCAGCCGCACCGCGTGCATTTTTTATCATCCACTTTGATATTACCTGTGAGCTTTGGCGCTTCCCCGAAAAAGTCACCCTTCACCTTTATTGCATCCTCAGGGCAGAACGGGACGCAGATGCCGCAGTAATCGCACTTTTCGCGGTCAACAAGGAGATTATCAAAAGGCACAAGCGCATCTGCTGTAGATTCCCTGTCAACGAGCACGAAAGCAGGGCACAACTCGGCGCATGCGCCGCACAGGGTGCATTTTTCCATATCCACTTCTATCTCGCCCTTCCTGCCAGCCCGGAAAGGCGCCGCAGTTTCTTTTTTCGGGAAGGTGAACTCCACGGCAATCGCTTCTTCAGGACATGCTTTCTTACAGAGCAAACATGGAAGGCACTTATCAGTCCCCGTATTTAAATACGGGGTCTTTATCACCACGCTTGAATCAAGGTGAGGGAACTCTGCTAGTTCAAGGATATCTTTGTCGTTTACAGTCATCCTGACAGCTTTGACCGGGCAGAAGGCTGCGCACATACCGCAGAACGAACACTTGGTATGGTCTATGATAATGGGTGGTGCATCCATGCCTGTTGCAATTTCAATCAGTGGTCCGGCTTCGATTGCTTTTTTGGGGCATATCTCAATGCAGATCCCGCAGCCATTGCAGCGTTTGTAATCATAATCAAGGAGCTTTTTTGATTTCCCTGTCTTTTGGGTGTACAGGAAATGCGAATCCCTGACCTCGCTATCAACCGTTACAACAAGTTTTTCCTCTGTCATGTCATCACTTGAGCTCGCTGCCAACAGTACCTATTTCTTTAAGTTGTTCCACATAGTCCTTTACTGTCTCTGCGAACTTCCTGCCTTCGCTTGCAGCAAGCCATTCTATCCGCAGACGCCTCTGGTCAAACCCAAGGTCCACGAGCAATTTAGTAAGGACATTCATCCTCTGGAGCGCACAGTAGTTACCTATGGTATAATGGCATTCTCCCAGCCTGCATCCTGCAACGAGCACACCGTCTGCCCCACGTCGAAGCGCTTCCAGGACAAATGACGGGTTCACCCTTCCTGAGCAAAGCACACTGATGCTACGCATGTTGGTAGGATATTGCAATCGCAGGGAACCTGCAAGGTCGGCGGCTGCATCGCTGCACCAGTGGCAGAGGAAGCCTATCACCAGCGGGAATTCGTGTATCTCGCGCGTTGCTTCAGCTATCTGTGCCATGATCGCATCATCAGTATAATTCCGGATCTGGATAGCCCCATTCGGGCACGCAGCGCTGCAAGCGCCACAACCGCGGCAGGCGATCTCATCAACAGAGGCTTTTCCGTTATTTACTTTGATCCGTCCAAGTTCGCATACGTTCTCGCATATGCGGCAGCCGTCGCACAGTTCAGGAAGCACGTATGCGCTTAAGGGTTCAACTTCGATATTGCCCTCATGAAGCAGGCTCTTTGCTTTTGCGGCAGCCGCGCTTCCCTGCTCTATTGATACCTGTATTTCCTTGGGACCTCCTGCGCATCCTGCTATATACACGCCTTTCTTATGGGTATCCACAGGTCGCATCTTGGGATGAGCGCTCTGAAAGAACCTGTCTGGACGTGTTGAAAGGTTAAGCATATTCCCGATATTCTGCACATCTTTGTTCGCTTCCATACCAACCGCAAGCACAACAAGATCGCAGTCTTCATGGCAAGTCTCTCCAGAAAGGGTATCCTCATAATGAATGAGTGTCTTGCCGTTTTCTTCACTAACCTCAGCAACGCGCCCGCGCACGAAAGATACTCCATTTTCCTGGCAGCGGCGGTAGTATTCTTCATAGCCTTCGCCGCCTGCCCTGATATCTATGTAATGTATCGAGACTTGTGCGCCTGGATGTAGTTCTGCTATCTTCAGAGCGTTCTTAATTGATGCCATGCAGCATACCCTGGAGCAATATGGGTTCCCGACCTGCTCGTCCCTTGACCCTACGCAAAGAATAAAGGCGACGCGTTTGACATCTGCGCCCGTGGTCGGGGACACGACCCTCCCGTTTGTGGGACCTGCCGCGCTTAGCATCCGCTCAAGTTGAAGGTTTGTGATGACATTCTTATACCGCCCATATCCATATTCTTCCTTGCGCCCTGCGTCGAATGGCTGGTATCCGGTGGCTACTATCACAGCACCTACATTGAACTCGAAATCTTCTGGTTTCTGGGAAAAATCCACAGCTTCGGCAGGGCATGCAAGCCTGCACAGGTCACAGCCAACGCAATGCTCGTCAATGCATGCAACAAGCGGCACTGCCTGGGCAAACGGGATATAGATGGATTTCCGTTTGCCAATCCCGAAATCGAACTGGTTTGGAACATCAACCGGGCAGACATGAGCGCAAAGCTCAATACAGCCCTTGCATTTTTTTTCGTCAACGTAGCGGGGTTTTTTAACGCCTTTGACCTTAAAATTCCCTGCCCTTCCTTCTATGGCTGTAATTTCTGAATAAGTATATAGTGTGATGTCAGGATGGTTCTGGACATCTGACATCTTCGGGGCAAGAACGCACAGGGAGCAATCGTTCGTTGGGAAGACTTCGTTCATCAGAGCCATCTTGCCGCCTATTGCAGGCTCTTTTTCAACCAGCCGGACTTTGATCCCCATATCAGCCAGAGTAAGTGCGGCTTCTATTCCAGCCACACCTGCCCCGATAACAAGTACGTCCCTGTTCGCAGGAAGGGTCTTTTTCTCAAGCGGGGATAGCAGTGCGACCTTTGCAACGCCCATTGCAACCATGTCTTTTGCTTTCTGCGTGGCAAGACCCGGTTTATCCGCATGGACCCATGAACCCTGTTCCCTGATATTTACCATCTCAATGAGGTAGGGATTGAGTCCTGCCTGTTCAAGTACGCGCCTGAAAGTGACCATATGAAGGCGGGGCGAGCACGCTGTCATCACGACACGG
>JAQUNZ010000037.1 GCA_028717345.1 Candidatus Methanoperedens sp. | reverse complement strand
ATTCTATCCATACACCCGTGTCTATTGCTATCATTTAATCCCCAGATCATGGAGAAGATCATTTATTTTTTTCTCGTCTATCTCATGAGACGCTTTTATTGCTCTATCAGTAGCATACGGGGAGGCGTTTACAAATAATTCGGACTGCTTCACATCGGGTTCAGCTATAAGAATTATCTTTTTGTTTTCCTGAAAAATCTTCAATTTATTGCCCTTTATTAAACCCAAAATCTCCCTTATTCTTTTTGGGATCACTATCTGTCCTTTGCTTGAAACGATTACATTTGTCATACAGATTTGTAAGTTGATGAACTTATTTAAGGCTTACTATTTGTTCTGTGCTTACGAAATGGTCAAAATCAACGAATGACCAGCCATTTCCAGAGAGGTACGCATTTTATATTTCCGATTTCTCCTTCGAAGTCCCAGGTTATCAATGTGAGTTTCTTGCATCTCAACTCAAGAGATGCTTTTTGCAGCGACTTTAATTCTCTTTCGTCGATATCGTTTTTATCAGATGCATAACTCACCTGGATGAGCTCAATTATCTCTTTTTCTTCCTTTAGAACAAAATCCACTTCTCTTTGCTGATAATCTTTCCAGTAAAATGTTTCAGGTATGCCAGACTGCGATCTTCGTCTCTCTAACTCTACAGCCACAAGGTTCTCCATTAGCCTTCCAGTATCTTCTGAAAATTTGAATGCTATTGAAAATATCATTCCTGTGTCAATGCAGTAAACCTTTTTTGGCGCCATCATTTGCTCTTTTAATTTAAATGAGAATTTTTTTATGAATATTAGCAGGTATGAGGATTCCAGATATCCTGTATAATTTTTTATTGTGTGGACGTTTTTTATATCGGTTATATTTTTTAATTTAGTATATGTAATTTCTCTGGAAAAATTAGAAGCAAGGTAGTTCGAAAGTTCAGAAAACGTCTTCTGGTTCCTTATGCCATGTCTTACGATAACATCTTTGTATATTATGTCAGAATATATCCTGGACGTCATCTCTCTTCCAAAAAGATGTGCCTCAGGAAATCCACCGATCTTGATATATTCTTTCAAAGCAACTTTCAGTTCTGCGATGCCTTTTGTAGAATAAATATCGGGTTTCAGGTTTTTATAATTCAGGAATTCCCTGAAGGAAAATGGGTAAAGTATAACATCGGCGTATCTTCCTGTCAAATGTGTCGCCAGTTCTCCAGATAAAAGTTTGGCATTACTTCCGGTCACAATGACTTTTTTAGTTCTTCTAAGTCTATTGGCAAATAACTCCCATCCAGGAACATTCTGTATCTCATCAAGAATAAAATATTCCAGTTCAGCACCATAGAGTTCATAAAAAGCCTGCAGGATTATATTCAGGTCTTTTACGTCTATGCTGGATATCCTTTCATCATCAAAATTGATATATCCATAATCGCGCCCTTTAAGAAGTAAATGTGATAGTATGGATTTTCCACATCTTCTTATTCCCAGGATTGCAAGTATGTTAGGATGTTCTAAGGATTTTATAAGTTCTTCTCTGGATATCTCTCTTTCTATGATCGTTTTTTTGGCGAAGGTATCCTCGATCTCTTCTTTTTGATCGATGATTATTCTTTTTATATATTCAATATCCATATTTAATCTATAATGACATACATTTATTTAATATTTGTCATTATACTGGCAGATTTTATTATCCGGATTTTTCCATCCCAGCATATTGATTCAGGAATGCTTACAAAAACGATGTGTATCTGGTTAGTGATTTCTTCTATGATTATTATAATTGTTGTAATCATTTTTTAAATCTTTTGACAGCGATAAATATATATAGTTATCTATCATGTATTATTGTTATCAAATGACCTGGTGGAAACTGGTGTCTGTGAAGAGGTGTGAACTTCAATGAATAAAAATGGATCAGGAGTAAAATGTATGTTGTGCACACTTAATTTATCAGCGGAATCCGGGATGAAGCATTCTTTGGTGAGGGAGAGATAAGCATGAGAAATAAAATAATTAGAATTATGGTAATGTTCGTTGTGATGGCGACAATGACAGGAAATGCATTGGCTGGCGGAGTAGAAGCGCATCTATGGCTGAATGATATTAACAGCTTTCCAGATAACCCCGGTGGCTATACAACCTCATCTTCAGATTTTGACATTTATATTGCAAATCAGGATAATACTGGTGCAGCTGATATTAAACTTATCATATCTATTCCAGGCAGTACACAGGGGACTCTGCCATCTCACATTATAACAATTACAAAAAATGGGATACCAACTTCAATTTCTGGTTCAGATTGGATATGGGGTACACCAAGCGCCACAAAAGTGGGTGGCCAAGCTTATAATATGCCCCCAAGTGGGACTTTTCCCTCGTACTATGCTTATTACGATATGGGTCCGATAGGTGCTAAAGACTCACTTAATGCACTTATTACTGCTCATGTTAATATCAATGGAGCACCCCCGGTTCGTTTTGATGCATGGGGTTTCAACAGTGATAATAGAATCATATTGAATGACCCGTTTTCCCACAATCTAACATACGTCCCAGAATTCGCCACGGTCGCCATCCCCATAGCAGCAGTCCTTGGTCTTGTATTCTTCTTCCAGCACAGGAAGAAAAAGGAGGAGTGAGATACGGAAATAGTCAAACTCAAATGCGCTAACTGCAGCAAAGACCTGTATATTCAGGAAGATCATATCAGGGAAAAAATGTTCTGCACACTGGGATGCATGGATATGTATTCCAGCGAAAAATCAGCAGATCACAATAAATTCCACTGATATTTCTTTACTTCTCATATTTTTTCATATTTTTTTGGCTGATAAACTCTTTATACTAAAAATCCTTATTTAGCCCCGGTGTTCGTTTGAATTACATTTACTGGCTTTTTCTTGAGGTAGGTCTTGTTTTTCTAATACCATTACTCATAATCCTGCTTACCACACCCTATCTCATTCGAAAGCTCACTAAAAAAGGTCTTGTAGTAAAAGACTATTATAAGAAAGCCGAAACCATGGTACCCACAGGCGGCGGGATAGCCATCATGCTTGCAGCCCTGTTCTCCATGTCCATTAATTCCCTTTTCTACAAATTCGACGCTGCCAACTATGTGGCTCTGAATGTTATCATGCTCTTCGGTATTTTCGGCATTCTCGATGATATGATAGACATCGGAAGACCTGCAAAGCTTGTTCTGATGTACTACTGCTCTTATCCCCTTATGCAGTACGCTGCAGGATCCACTGTGCTGTTCCCATTCATAGGAAGCGTTGACTTCGGGTTATTCTACAGCCAGCTCATAGTTCCTACCTTTGTTCTTGTTGCAGCCAATCTTGTGAACATGCATTCAGGTTTTAATGGCATGTCCTCAGGGCTCTCTGCAATGGTACTCATCTCACTTATCATAAAAACGCTGATGACAGGAGATATTAACAACGTTACTGCCATCATCGCAATAACAGGCGCAACCGTTGGTTTTCATCTTTATGAGCGCTATCCTTCCCGTATCTTCTGGGGAAATATCGGCTCACTCACAGTCGGCTCTGCCATTGGCGTTATGATAGTCATGAAAGGATTCATATTCAGCGGTTTTATCATGCTTTTGCCGCACACCATCAATTTCCTGATGTATGTTTACTGGAGAGCCAGAAAGTATCCCCAGGTAAAATTCGGGAAGGTCAGGGAGGACGGCACACTCGAAGTACCCAACAACCTCACCCTGAAATGGGTGCTTCCATATTACAGGAATGTCACAGAAAAGCAGGCAACATATGCCATGTATGCAGTAACAGCTGTGTTCTGTATCATCGGGATACTGATACCGGGATAGGAGAGATATTTATAACTGACAGGATCGCTATAATTTCCCGATCCAACATCCTTAAATCCCCGAATAACATCTTAAATCAACTATGTTAAAGAAATCCAAATCAAGGAAACTCACTCTACCCGTAATAGTTGAAAAAGACGAGGATGGATTTTATGTGGTTGAATGCCCTCTCTTAAAAAGTTGCTATACCCAGGGAGAGACCCTTGATGAAGCTCTTAAAAACATCAGGGAAGTAATTGAAATGTGCCTTGAAGAAGAGAGCGAGGATGAAGTTTCTGATATTGCACATATCCAGGAATTCAGTTTCCATACGGTAGCAGTGGAAGTATGAAATTGCCGGTTGTATCTGGTAAGGATGTAGTAAAGGCATTTGGAAAACTCGGATATGTTACAATTGAAGATTTCTGCAGTTTGATTTGAACTAATGATTTATATTACTACTTTGATATTGATTTCAAGCATTGTAACCAAAGATGATAATAAAGGGATAACGAAAATGGAAGTAGAAAATTTCAAGATATACGGGAAAAGCAGCATCGGAAAGAATGCCATAATTGGTGAAAGGGTGATGATCGGATATCCCGCTGCTGATATCCTTAAAATTGCAGCATCCTCAGGAAAAAGTTTAGATGATATGGAGTTCAAAGGTGCTGTCATAGGGGATAATGCAGTCATCAGGTCAAATTCCACGATATATGCCGATGTGCAGATAGGCAATAATTTACGCACAGGGCACAATATCCTGATACGGGAAAAAACAAAAATAGGAAATGATGTGCTGATAGGCACAAACACGATCATAGATGGTCATACCACGATCGGGAACAATGTCAGCATCCAGGGAAATGTGTATATCCCGTTGAATGTAACCATTGAAGATAAGGTTTTCATTGGACCATGTGCCGTTCTAACCAATGATAAATATCCGGTCAGGAAAAAAACCGACCTCCCTGGACCTATCCTGCGGCGCGGCGCCTCAATAGGAGCTAATGCTACGCTGCTTCCTGAGGTGGAAATCGGAGAAGGCGCTATGGTAGCTGCGGGAGCGCTTGTGTCAAAAGACGTTCCGCCATGGAAATTAGCAGTAGGTTTCCCGGCAAAGATCATTGAGCTACCGGAAGAGCTTAAGATATTAAACAATATATAGATATACAAAGTCAAAAATCATGATCCCAATAGCAAAACCACTGATTGGTGAAGAGGAAATAAAAGCTGTCACAGATGTCTTAAGATCAGGCATTATTGCAGAAGGGCAGAAGGTAAAAGATTTTGAGGCTGCTTTTGCTGATCATACTGGAACGTCCCATGCTGTTGCTGTAAATTCAGGAACTGCCGCGCTCCATGTGGCTCTTATGGCTCATAATATCGGCGCTGGCGACGAAGTTATCACAACACCATTTTCTTTTGTTGCTACATCAAACTCTGTATTATTCACAGGTGCAAAACCTGTTTTCGCAGACATCTATGAAAATACCTTCAACATTGATCCTGAAAGCATAATTGAAAAGATCACCCCGAAAACAAAGGCGATTATCCCGGTCCATCTTTACGGGCAGGCTGCTGACATGAAGGCGATAATGGAAATAGCAGACGACCATGATCTCATAATTATCGAGGATGCCTGCCAGGCGCATGGAGCTACTTATGATGGCAAAAAAGTAGGATCATTCGGCACAGGCACATTCAGTTTTTATCCCACAAAGAACATGACAACAGGAGAAGGCGGGATTATCACAACGAATGAGAAGACAGTAGCTGAACGCGCAAAAATGATCAGATCCCATGGTTCAAGGGTGAGATATTTCCATGAAATGCTCGGGTACAATCTTCGCATGACAGACATAGCAGCAGCAATTGGGCTTGTTCAGTTGAAAAAGCTTGATAATTTCAATAATGCAAGGATCAGTAATGCCAATGCTTTGAGCTCGAAGTTAAATAAAATGACAGGATTTATACTTCCGGGTATTGATAAACGCTGCAGGCATGTATTCCATCAATACACAGTGAGGGTAAACAGCAGCACTATATCGAGGGATGAAATGGTATCTTACCTTGGCAAAAAAGGAATAGGTACCGGGATTTATTATCCCCTTCCGATCCATAAACAGCCTTATTATAAAGAAATAGGTTTCAATGATTCTTTACCAGTTTGCGAAAAAGCAGCTTCAGAGGTCTTTTCTCTGCCAGTACACCCTGGAATAAACAAAGCAGATTTAGATACGATCATAAAAGTAATGGGCGAACTATAGTCTGTATTAATATATGGTTGCTTCAATGGCAGCTATGACTGGAGATCGCATAGTGGTGTCAATATATGACCTGTCAGAAAAATAATGCCCGTATTCTTCTTCATACCTGTCACCCCAGCATCTCTCAAGTGTACTCCAATCAATTTCCATTGCAGTTTCCTTTTTTATGCTCATCATAATAATAACAACTACCTGCATTTTTACCAATGCTTCCATGCTATTTATATTTAGCTGATCATGATCAGCGCTTTTTTTTCATATATTCATCATTATCATAATTATTATATTTTTAGCTCGATATATTTAAATATTTTAACATTGTATATGTAGTAAACTGCTAAGTCATTTAATTCATTCATAATTTAAACATAAAGCAGAAAAATGCAGTAGATCAGGTGGTTTTATTTTGAGAATAGGTGTGATCGGTACCGGAGCAATGGGGCAGCATCATTTAAGGATATATAGCGAGATGAGAGATGTCGAGCTGGTGGGTCTTTGTGATGTGGACAGGAATAGAGCCGAATCGCTTGCAAAGATGCACAATACTACTCCCTATTTTGATCACAGGGAGATGCTGAAGCAAGACCTGGATGCTGTAAGCGTAGTAGTCCCCACAACTCTTCATACCAGCATCGCACTTGATGTAATTAATTCAGGGACGCATTTACTTGTAGAAAAACCAATTGCTGATACTCTTGAAAATGCCGATAAGATTATCAATGCTGCGCACGATGCAAATGTAAAGCTCATGGTCGGGCATATTGAAAGATTTAATCCGGCGGTCTTGAAATTAAAAGAGATAATCGACTCAGGGATGCTGGGAAAGATTGTCTCAATTTCATCCCGCCGTGTCGGACCGTTTAATCCGCGCATACGGGATGTGGGGATAATAATGGATCTTGGGGTACATGACATAGATGTCATATCCTTTTTATACGGACGAAAGATCAACGAAGTTTATACGATTGCAGGCAACGATATTCATACATTTGAAGACCATGCTACCATACTTTTAAGATGCGACACTAATCTTTCTGGAATGGTAGAAACCAACTGGCTTACCCCGAATAAAATAAGGAAACTTACAGTTATCGGTTTAAAGGGTGTAGCATACCTTGACTACATAAAACAGACAGTGGAAATTGAAGATGATTCCTGGGTACGGACAGCTAAGGTCGAACCAAGAGAACCTCTAAAGGTAGAACTTGAGCATTTTGTAAACGCAGTAAGAAAGGGTCATGAAGTGATATCCAACGGTGAAACCAGCAGGCATGCGATCCAGGTTGCAATGGCAGCCATTGAATCCTATAAAAACGGGAAAGCCATCGCTATCAACTGATTTCATGATGGTTTTTGTCTCCCCTGCCTATTCCTTTATAAACAAAACCCTCTTTTATAAAGGCGTCAGGATCAATGACATTTCTCCCATCTATTATCACCGGGTGATCTAAACATGTCAGTTTCTTGATCTTCTGTGCATCAAGGTCAAAATACTGCTTATGCCCTGTGAAAATTACCACAACTGCTGCATCTTTTACAGCTTCGGAAAGTTCATGCGTTATCTTAATATTTCCCGTATTTTCAACATAAGGGTCGTGGACGCAAACTTTTGCGCCCTGCCCGGTCACCATATCATAATACGCCTGTGCCGGCGTATTTCTCGTATCGTCTGAGTTATTCAAAAATGCCCATCCAAGTATCGTTACTCTTGAACCCCTGAGCTTTTTCCCGATCCTTGATAAAGCTTCAACGGTCAGATAATACATATGCTGCGGCATGAAGTCATTTATTTTCCTTGCAACTACATAGAGTGACTCTACATTACATGGAAAATCAAGTTCTCCAGCCATTCTTGCGCCGCGCTCGAGATGATAGGTGTCTTTTGTAAGACAATGCCCTCCCACGCCTGCGCCCGGATAAAGCACGGCTCTTGTGATCCCTTCACCTTTAAGGCTGTCAATGCCATCTCTGACATCATAGACGTTGATCCTCATTGCCTCGCAGTAAAGGGCAAGTTCGTTTATAGCAGCTATCTGAAGGTCGCGGAATGTATTCTCAGCAGTTTTTGTGACCTCTGCTGCTGTAGAGTCCATTGCTATTATTTTGCCTTTGGTTAGAACAGGTTTATAAAGTTCAACTGCACGCTTCGTGCTTGCCTCATTTATTCCGCCCACTATCCTGTCATGCTCCTGGATATTCCTTATCAGGCGCCCTACCATTACCCTTTCAGGCGCATGTGCAAGCGCATAATCCTCACCTGCAACAAGTCCTGATTCCTCATTCAAAATATTTGCAGCAAATCCTTTGGTGGTTCCTGGCGTGATGGTTGACTCAAGCACGACCAGCATCCCTTTTTTCAGGTACTTGCCTGCCTGCCTGATGCCTTCTTCAAGCGCCCCGAAATCAGGCTCAAGGCTTACATTATCCTTAAAAGGCGTTTGTATTGCTAAAGTGACCGCATCAACTTCACCAATTCTTGAAAAGTCAGATGTGGCTTCGAATTTTCCAGCTCTTGTAACTTTCTTAATTAGTTCTTCAAGCCCGGGCTCTTCTCCCTTAAGGGGGCTTTCTCCATTGTTCAGCATTGCTATTTTGTGACCTGAACTTGGTGAGTCGCGCTGGAACCCGATCACATGATCAAAATGCTCGGCAAATAATACTGCAGACGGGATGCCAACATAACCCATTCCAATTACACCGACTTTTTTTATTTTGCCCCTTTCGTCTAATAATTTTGTAAGCTTGTTCATATGATTTTCACTCAATTATCTACTGCTCCGTATTTATAATCAGCCCCGAAATTGCAATAAATCAAAAATGTTCCATTAAATATATTGCCGATGCTTGACTAAAAAGGCAGGCATGAAGTATATCATTGTCACAGGCGGTGTGATGAGCGGTCTGGGAAAAGGGATAACGGCTGCCTCGATCGGACGAATTCTGAAAAACAAGGGCTTTAGCATTACTGCGATCAAAATTGACCCGTATATAAATATCGATGCAGGGACAATGAGCCCGTACCAGCACGGCGAGGTGTTTGTACTGAAGGACGGCGGCGAAGTTGATCTTGATCTTGGCAACTATGAGCGCTTCCTTGACATAGAACTCACGCGCGAGCACAACATAACCACAGGAAAAGTCTATCAGGCAGTCATAGAAAAAGAGCGCCGCGGAGACTATCTTGGAAAAACGGTTCAGATAATCCCCCACATAACGAATGAAATAAAAGAGCGCATCAGGAAAGTAGCAAAAAATACTGGTGCAGATATCTGTATCATTGAAGTGGGCGGAACTGTTGGCGACATTGAGAGCATGCCTTTCCTTGAATCAGTGCGTCAGATGCACAGCGAAGAACGGGAAGAAGATGTTGCTTTTGTGCATGTTACCCTTGTGCCTCTTGACACGCAGGGTGAGCAGAAGACAAAACCCACGCAGCATTCGGTGAAAGAACTGCGAAGCCTCGGTCTCCAGCCTGATGCTATCGTAGCCAGGTGCAAGGAGCCTGTGCTTGATGATACTAAATCAAAAATAGCCCTTTTCTGCGATGTCCCCTCAAGAGCCGTGATAAGTGCACATGATGCAATGGATATCTATTATGTCCCCACACTTATGGAAAAAGAAGGATTGTCCGATTATCTTATGGAGAAGCTCAAACTTACACCAAGGGATGAGTCGCATGAATGGGATGACCTGATGAAAAAGATGGCTGCCATCGATAACGAGATACGCATCGGAGTGGTTGGGAAATATGCTCATCTTGGTGATTCATACATAAGTATTAATGAAGCGCTCAAGCATGCAGGGATAGAATGCCGCTGCAGGGTAAAGATAGACTGGATCGATGCTGAAGAGTTTGAGAGAAAACCAGAAACGATAGATGCACTACAAAAATACAACGGGATCCTTGTCCCGGGAGGTTTTGGAGTGCGCGGGACTGAAGGCAAGATAATGGCGATAAGATATGCGCGAGAACATAATGTTCCCTATCTGGGTCTGTGTCTTGGCATGCAGCTTGCTGTTATTGAATTTGCGCGAAACGTGGTTGGTTTGAAGGATGCGAACAGCTCTGAGCTTGCAAAGACCGAATATCCGGTTATAGACATTCTCCCAGAACAGGAGAACGTTAAGAATATGGGCGGGACAATGCGCCTTGGGAACTTCGATGCTGTCCTGACAGAAGGTTCGAAAGCAAGCCAGATATATGGCAGTTGCAATCTGGTCGAACGCCACAGGCACAGGTATGAAGTGAATCCCAGATATATATCACAGATCGAAGCAAAAGGGATGAAATTCACAGGGAAGAACGATCACAGGATGGAGATAGCAGAATTACCTGGGCATAAATTCTTCTTCAGTTCCCAGTTCCATCCAGAGTTCAGATCAAGACCTGGAAAGCCATCGCCGCCGTTTCTGGCATTCGTGAAAGCGGCGCTGGGGTGAGTTTGACATGAGGATTAAAATATGAATGAACTGGATATTCGCTGGAAGCAACGATTTGAGAATTTTGAAAAGGCATTTATCTTTTTTGAAAGTGCGGTTGAAAAAGAAAGCTATACTCCTATTGAAATTGGCGGCTTGGTTCAGGCATTTGAGTTTACCTTCGAAATGGGCTGGAAAACTGTGAAAGATTATCTGGAAGGACAGGGTATAGTGACCAGATTCCCACGAGAAGCAATAAAAGAAGGATTCAATACGCAGGTAATAGAAGACGGCCATTCCTGGCTGCATATGCTTGAAAAACGAAATGAACTTTCACACACCTACAATGAAATTGTAGCAAAAAATGCTGTTGATATTATCAAAAACCGATATTATCCTGCAATCAGGCAAGTATATCAATACTTGAAAGACCGAAAATATGGGTGAAAATTATTTTGGTTTGAAGGCTGGCGATATATATATAATAATTGACATTCTCAGGAAATATCCCCAGATAGAGCAAGCTCTGATTTTCGGCTCAAGGGCTAAGGGCAATTACAGGCCAGGATCTGATGTGGATATTGTCTTAAAAGGCAATGTTAATGATATTACAACTGAAATCAGTTTTTCACTCAATGAAGACAGCCTTTTACCCTACAAATTCGATGTGCTGGATTATAACAGCATTTCTAACAAGAACCTGATCGATCACATCAAAAGGGTCGGAATTGTGTTTTATGAAAGACAGAAGTAAATCATCACAAACTCTCAAGAATTCGTTTCCCGGCACGCACCGCATCCATCGAAAAAACCTCAAGGTTATAAACTCCCTTGAAATTCAGTTCCCTGAGAACCGAGAAATCAATATTTCCTTCACCCGGCGCGCCGTGCAGGTCGCCAAAGTAGCTCTCACTCAACCTGCCTGTATTATCGTGCACATGAACATGGGCTGTATTGCCATTCAACTTCCTCACAAAATCCCTGAGTTTATAAGCGTCTCCTCCGCAGGTTAGATTTGCATGACCTATATCAAACGTCGCTCGGAGATTAGGTGAGCCCACTTCCTTTATCGCGCGCAGGTGCTCATCAGCTGTGCAGCAGAGGTTCGTGGGGTCAGTCCCTTCCTTGTTCTCAATTCCCAGGATAACGCCGCAGTCATGGGCTTTTGCTGACAGCTTTTTAAGATTCCTGACCATAGTCATAAAACTTTTTTTCCTGTCACCAGATATCTTTCCAGGATGCACAACAAGGATGCTGCATCCGAACTCAGAGGCAAGACTTATGCTTTCCTCCATGAGCCGCCATTGCAAAGAGCCCATATTAGCAGTATCCACCATGAGCTCCGCTGGGTAATTGGGCGAATCCCCGTAGTAAGGCGCGTGCATGGTGGTAAGCACACTGCCTGTGGAAAGAAGGTTGTGAAGTTCATCCACCCGCTCTTTTATCAAATTGCTTCCATCGTACAACCGCAGTTTCGGAATATAAAGTTCAACGCTCTTAACCTCTTTTTCCAGTTCAGGTAGCGACGAGGCAAAGGACGAGGCACCGATTATCTTTTTCATATCAATTGGATCTCTTGAATGCTTTCAAAGTATTAATAAGTACAAGATTTTAATTCAGGAAAGATTAATATAATGAACGTAATAGAGGATGACGATAGGATTGAAATGAACCGTAAAAAAATCGTTTTTGTAGGGCTTCTCGGCGCTGTATTTCTCATCGCAGGGCTATACTTCAGTAGCATCGACCCCAAAAGAAGCGACTTTTCTTTTGAATACCTGGGTGTCGGGACATGGATCGGAGGCATTGTATTTTTTGTCCTTTACCCGAAATATAAGGAGATAACATCATTCATCCTGGGACTTTTAGTTCTGCACTCTGGTGTTCTGCTTATTCTGAAAGATCAGTATTCAAATCAAAAACATCTTGGTTTCCTTGTCTTTACTGCCGGGGTAATTATTGTTTTGAGTTCAGGTTTTTCAGATTATATGAAGAACAGGAAAAAGAAATAACAAGCTCAGAGTTTTGTATCCTCTTTTAATACTTTCAGGAGTTCAAGCACTGAATATGCCGCCCTTGTGACTCCCATACTCCGGTTATCCGTATCTGTCCCTGCAAGATAAAGGTTCCTGACCGGTGAGCGCTGCCCCGCAATAAACCCGTTTATGGTAACAGCGGCTTTTTCAGGAATGGTTATCTGGTAATGCGTCATCTCGATTTTCTTATCGATCCCCGGAACAGCTCTCATTATTATTTCAAGAGCGCGCTTCTTCTCGCTTTCAATGTTTTTCTTATCATCAATAATGAACGTGAACCCGACTAACTGCTTTCCTTTTGGAGCGATCGCCGGATCATAATTGCTTACAGGCATAGCCCAGTACGCGCCGTTCTTGAACCATACCTCTGACCCCATATAATCAAATTCCTTCATTTTCTCACTCAATCCAAGCCATATAGTGAGGCTCAATGTCTGCTCTATGCGGGAAAGATCCTCCTTGAAATCAGACGGCAGCGAAATTAGAGAATGGAGGTGTTTCAAAAAACCTGAGTAAATGATGATATCAGCCGTATAAGTATCAGTATCTCCAGCGCTATCCACAGATACTCCTTTTGCCCCATCATTGTCTGAGATTATTGCGCTCACCCCTGAACCGGTCTTTATACTGACATTTGCAGGCATTGAATACAGGACTGAATTAAGAAGAGATTTCAGCCCCCCGCGCGGGTATGCCTGGGCGTAAGCAACCCTGTTGGTGGCAAGTCTTCCCAGCGTGGTAAGCCGCGAAGTGAGCTGGTATTTTGTCAGCATGCCTGTAAGCGCTGAAGTATAAGAATTACCATTTGGCACAGCTTCATCTTTAAATATGTCCTCTGAAACGCTGTCTCTTACAAAACTGCTGCCGTAAAGGACCCGCTTGACCGAAGTTTCTTTCATCGATCTTCCTGACAGGAAAGGAGCGATAGCATCTACAAAATCAAGCGTGTCTTTTGAAAGACCTTTTGGCAGGAAATCATATACTGACTGGTTACCATCAAGCATGCCGAATGCATTCATTGTGAGCGCCTTTGTGAGCGCCTGTGAGAGCAGCAGCCTGTCCTTTCTGGGAAGCACATCAAAAGCAACAAAATCCTGGATATTAGATGGGATTTTTGTAAGACCCTTCTCTGTTCTTACATAGTATGTTCCATAGTCCAGAAAAACTGGAACATAAGTGAAATATTCATCGATCAAGCGCCGAAGAGGTCCTTCCCTCAGGTGCGTTATTGCATGAGGACCGGTATCTACCTGGAAACCATCTACCGTGTAGCTGTTGCAGTTGCCGCCCACAGAACTGTTCTTTTCAAGAACAAGGACGCTTTTTCCGTGCCTTGAGAGCGTAAGCGCACTGAGGAGACCGCTTATACCTCCCCCTATAACAATAACATCGTAATCAGTCATGGACATCTAGTTTACTTCTTAACGTCAAAAATCTTACTGTGAAGTTCTCTGGCATATCTTCGAATTCTCCTTATCAAAGCCCTTACTGCATGGACGATCATAATATTGGCAGGAATGAGTTTTCCGCCTGAACTTGTCTTTCCTTTTCGGATTGAGTCAAGCACTGAGCTTTCATTTCGAAGCGCATCTATGTGGGTGAAACCAAGCCCGATTGCAGAAAGCAGGTGTGAATCACTGCCTCCAACTTCGGTTTTTCCAAGAGATTTTGCCAGCTCTTTTGCCTTATCGTTCTCGCCGAACAGGCACCTTGAATTAAATGTCTCTATGGCATCAGCGTCCTTTGCTGCATATCCGATGCTGTTTTTCTTAAATGGATGCGGAGCTATCACCACTGCGCCTTTTTGCCGGGCGATCATGATAGTCTCTGATACCGGAAGATCAGGCTGGATATCTTCTCTTATCCCGAGCACGATGAGATGCCCGTCTGATGTTGATATCTCCATTCCAGGGATGACGATCAATGAAAGGTCCAGTTCTCTTGCGCGCTGTATTGCGCGAAGACTTCCCTCGACGGTATTATGGTCGCATATAGCGATTCCGTCAAGTCCTTTTCTGACAGCCTGTTTCAGGATATCATCAACTGAAAGATTGCTGTCTGTCGAGTAATTGGAATGGATATGCAGGTCAAAACGCATGCTACTATACTTTTCTATGTGTTGAAAAAATTAACTCAAGAAAACTTTAAATACCCATACACAAATTAAGATGTACTAATTTTCTCATTTTTAGTGATGAGGTATTTGAGAGGTATTTGAAATGGACAATATGGAATATAAAGGAACTACCACGATCGGTTTAGTCTGCGATACGGGGGTAGTCCTGGCAACTGAAAGAAGAGCGACAATGGGGCACTTCATTGCAAGTAAAGACGCAAAGAAAGTCTATCAGATAGACGATCTCATAGCGATGACAACCGCAGGATCTGTGGGAGATGCCCAGAGACTCGTGAAATGGATGCAGGTAGAATCAAGACTCTACAAGATGCGCAGGGAAGAACCGATGACAGTCAAAGGTATAGTCAGCCTTCTTGCTAACATCCTGAGCGGCAACAGGTACTACCCGTATTTTGTACAGCTCCTTGTCGGAGGATTCGATAAGAACGGACCCAGCGTATATTCACTGGATGCAATAGGGGGAATAATAGAAGAGAAAAAAGCAGTATCCACAGGATCAGGTTCACCCATGGCATATGGCGTTCTTGAAGACAGGTACGTTGAAAATATGCCTATTGATGATGGAGTCGAACTGGCGGTGCGCGCATTGCATAACGCCATGAAGCGTGATTCAGCATCCGGCGATGGCATAGAAGTGATAAAGATCACTTCTGATGGATATATTAAAATTGATGATACTGAGATCGAAAGATTGCGCAAAGCATTAACCTGATTTTTTTTATTTTTTTATTTTAGAAGGAAAAATACGATGACTGTTGATGAAGTAATAACTGAATTAAAACATAAAATTAGAGCCAAACTTCCACCTGATGTTACGATATCAGATGTGGATTTTGAAGGACCTGAGCTTGTTATTTATACAGAAGAGCCAAAAAAATTTGCAGACAACGGCGACCTTATCAAAGGTCTAGCCAAGGAGTTAAGAAAACGCCTTGTGGTAAGACCTGACCCAAAGGTGCTGGTTCAGTCAGAGGAAGCCATCTCTGCCATATCAAAGATCGTTCCTGCCGAATCAGGCATTTCGAACCATTACTTTGATGTGGATACAGGAGAGGTTGTGATAGAAGCTGAAAAACCCGGACTTGTAATAGGAAGGCACGGAGAGACGCTTCGTGAAATAACAAAAGAGATCGGATGGACACCCAAGGTAGTCCGCACCCCTCCAATGAAATCAACAACAGTGAACAACATTCGACAGTTCATGCGAGCCAATAAGGATGAACGCAAAGCCATCCTGAAGACCATCGGCAGGAAGATACACAGGGATATCACTTCCAAGGATAAATGGGTGAGACTGACAACGCTGGGAGCATGCCGTGAGGTAGGACGCAGCTGCTTTTTGCTATCCACGCCAGAAACCAGGATACTTATCGATTGCGGCGTATCTGTAAGCAGTGATGATAACGGTACACCTTACCTTTATGTTCCAGAGGTTCACCCGATCAATCAGATAGATGCAGTAATTCTGACGCATGCACATCTTGATCACATCGGGCTTGTTCCGCTTTTATACAAATACGGTTACGAAGGACCGGTTTACTGCACCCCGCCAACGCGCGACCTGATGGCGCTGCTTCAACTGGACTACATAGACGTGGCAGCAAAAGAAGGCAGGAAGGCACCTTATGAATCAGCGATGATACGCGAAGTGCTAAAACATACTATTACATTGAACTACGGGGATGTGACTGACATTGGTCCTGATATGAAGCTTACGTTACATAACGCAGGACACATTCTGGGTTCATCCATAGCGCATTTCCATGTTGGGGACGGTCTGTACAACATTGCTTTTACAGGTGATTTCAAGTTCGAGAAGACCCGTCTTTTTGATCCAGCCTCAACAGATTTCCCGCGCATAGAGACGCTTGTTATGGAAGCTACATACGGCGGTTCAAGGGACATGCAGCCTTCACGAAAGGATGCTGAGCGGCACATCATACAGATAGCAAAAGAGACGCTTGAAATTGGTGGAAGTGTAATAATCCCGACATTCGCTGTAGGACGAAGCCAGGAAGTCATGATCGTATTCGAGGAAGCAATTCGAAAAGGTTTGATACCTGATGTCCCTGTTTATCTTGACGGAATGATATCCGAAGCAACAGCCATCCATACCACTCATCCGGAATATCTGAATAATGAACTCAGGAACCAGATCTTCCATAAAGGAATGAACCCGTTCCTGGCAAAATGCTTTGTACAGGTTGACTCGAAGGAAAAACGGCAGAAAATAGTTGAGGACCGCGAGCCGTGCATAGTCCTTGCAACATCTGGTATGCTAAATGGCGGACCTGTCATGGAATACCTGAAAGCTTTTGGATCAGAAGAAAAGTTCACACTTGTCTTTGTTGGATACCAGGCAGAAGGCACTCTTGGAAGGCGCATACAGAAAGGATGGAAAGAGCTTCCGATGTCAGCCGTAGGAGGAAGGACAGAGACCATCAAGATCAACATGAGAATAGAGACAGTTGACGGTTTCTCAGGTCACTCTGACAGAGGACAACTTATGGAGTATGTGAGAAGGATGAGACCCAGGGCAGAGCATATCCTGACACAGCATGGTGATGATAAGAACTGTATGGACCTTGCAAGCTCGATATACAGGAAGTACAAGATAGAGACAAGGGCGCCAATGAACCTTGAGACAATACGGCTGGCTTGAGCGGCGTTCACCCTCTACCTCTCAGCCACTCCCATCGAATAGCATGTAGCTCCTGAATAGTAACACTTAAACTCAATACTGCTTATTCAAAGGCACATGGTAAAAGTTGAAGTCGTAATGGATGAGAAGGCTTTGCTTGCACGAGCCATGCTCAACCTCAGGCTGATAAAATTATCATGGGCGCTTTTCTTTATCCTTATCGGAGGGAGCTGGATCCTTGAAAGCCTTCATAAGATAGACAGTACGCAAAAATTGGCTCTCGTATATGCTGGCACTGGTGTGATATTCCTATTTCTGAATCTTCTAAGATTTATTTTCAAGATCCCTGCCAGCAGGTTTACTACCGGCATTGGGTTTCTTGGCATGTTGATGGGGGCGGCGAATTATTATGCTCCTGACAGCATTTCAATATGGGCTGCGGCTATACTTATTATCGGGTTCAGTATGCTGCTCGGTGCGCTAAAGAGATAATAAAATTAAATATATTATAAAACATTCTTACTTTTCTACCATAGCCCTTGCATCCACCGCAACAGCCCCATTCTCACCAACGATCAGAGGATTGATATCAAGCTCAACGATATTCTCCTTCTGCGCCATCTCGGACACAGAAACAAGCACATCCGCAACAGCATCAACATCAACAGGCTTTCTTCCCCTGATACCTTTTAGAATTGGAGACCCCTTTATCTCAGAGATCATCTCAAGCGCTTCCTTCTTATCTATAGGAGTAACCCTGAACGAAACGTCTTTATATATTTCCACAAAGATCCCACCGAGCCCGAACATAAGGGCATGACCAAACTGTGCGTCTTTCTTAAGTCCCACGATGACCTCATGACCCGGTGGCGCCATCTGCTGCACAAGGACTCCTTCAATATTTGCACCGGGGACTGCTTTACTGATCCTTGATATCATATCTGAATATGCAGCCTTCACGTCCTCTTTCTTAATGTCCAATACCACGCCCCCCACATCTGACTTATGAGAAATATCAGGTGAGGATATCTTCATCGCCACAGGAAAACCAATGCCGGAAGCGATACGAAAAGCTTCGTCCGCACTTTTTGCAATGCTGCCCTGCGTAACCTGGATGCCATATTTTGAAAGGACTTTTTTTGCCTCATGCTCTGTCAATATCTTCATTTGCATCTCCCCATTTTGTCCTCCTGCCCAGCTCCGACCTTCACTTTGTCAAGAAATTCACTGTGTTTAATTAAGCAAGACAGGGCTTTCACAGCCCGCTCAGGAACCGGATAATTCGGAATGCATCCGCTCCTGAGTATCTCCACTCCTTCCTCAGTACCTGCCCCGCCCATCCAGCATGCGATAATAGGTTTTCTGCTTTTTGATTTTATGCATTTCTGCTTCATCTCAACAACAGCTTCTGCCGGGGGCATTGCGCTGAACATCATGGTATGAACATAAATAACGATGATGGCATCCACATTGGGATCATCATGAAGCGCCTGTATGGAATTGTCGTATATCTCGAAGGAAACTGTCCCAGCAGTGTCTATTGGATTTGAATTTGACGCGAACTGAGGGATGACCTTTTTTATTTTCTCCCTGGTTTCCGGGGTCAGGTCAACAATATTAATGCCATGCCTCTCGCACTCATCCGCAGCCACTATCGATGCGCCGCCGCCGTTTGATAGTATAGCTACATTATTTCCCGAAGGAAGGGGCTGGCATGAGAAAGCAAGCGCAGCATCAAAAAGATCATCAATATCCTCCACGCGCAATATTCCAGCCTGCCGGAATGCCGCAGAATAGACTTCATCAGAGCCTGCGATGGAGCCGGTATGTGAAAAAACAGCTTTTGCCCCCCTCTTTGACCTTCCTGTCTTGATAGCCACGATCGGTTTTCTTACTCTTCGCACTGCGTCTATAAACTCCCTGCCACGTTTTATTCCTTCAACATACATGGCAATAACTCCGGTCGATGGGTCGTTGTTCAGGTACTCGATGAGGTCAACATCATCAACATCAGCCTTGTTGCCAGTACTTATGACCTTGCACAGACCAATTCCAGTATTTATCGTCCACTCAGCCAGAGCAAGACCAAGCGAGCCGCTCTGTGTGATGAACGATATCGAACCCGGAGTTGGAAGTCTGCCAATTATGCTTGCATTCAGGCTCGCAGGTTCGTTCACGATGCCGAGCGTATTGGGTCCTATCATTCGCATCCCGTATCTTCTTACGATGGACAAAAGCTCTTTTTCAAGTTCATTATTTCCAGTTTCACCAAATCCAGCGCTTATCACAATAAGTCCCTTAACATCTTTTTTCCCGCATTCTTCCGCCACGGAAAGAACAAATTTCGCAGGAACGATTACCAACGCCATCTCCACTTCGCCCGGAATGTCAAGGACAGAGTGGTATGAATTCAGCCCCTGAATATTGGTTTCACCAGGATTTACAGGATAGACTTTTCCTTTATAAGCGCTCAGGATGTTTTTGAGTATCCGTCCACCCCATTTAATTTCGTTATTAGACGCCCCGATAACGGCAATTGATCCAGGATAAAATATTGAATCTAACATCTACATCCGTTCCCTGTTGTCCATATTTCCAAAACTGTTATAGCGATTTCTGTGAGGACCATTATTTCTCTTCCTGATAATGAGTTATAGTGTCAGGTTATTAAATTAATATTGCGGTAATTCATGCTGTTGGTAAATTATATAACTTGTTGAGCCATATATGAAACCGAAATGATAAAGAATTGTGCTATTCATGGAGTATTCAGAGGAAACGAATGCAAATGCGGGGAACCAGGTATCCTGATCCTCGACGATGAACAGACAGAAAGGCTTGGTCGCTTTATATCAGGGTCGCTTCGCCATTTTCCGGACGACCTTGGACTGGCGATGAACCAGCACGGCTGGGTTGACGTGGATGTCCTGTGCGACGCAATGAGAACGCGGTACAAATGGTCTAATAAAGACAAGCTTTTTTCGATGATAGAATCAGATGAAAAAGGCAGATATGAGATACAGGGACGGAAGATCCGCGCACGGTATGGTCATTCTGTGGATGTTGACCTTGATTATCCAGAGACCGAACTTCCTGAACTCTATTATGGCGCAAGCCGTGAAGAAGTTGACATATTGCTCGAAAAAGGTATCAAACCAATAAAACAGAGGTATGTCCACCTGAGCACATCGGTGGAAAAAGCCCTTGAAGTCGCCAGGATACACACCGATGACCCGGTATTGATCCGCATAAACGCGGAAGAAGCCCGAAAAGACGGAGTGAAGCTGCTTACAGCGAACGATAACATCGTGCTTTCTGATGAGATTTTGCCGCAGTACCTGAGTTTAGTGCAGGATACTTAGAGCAGGATAGCATCAATTAAATTTAAATCGAAAAGCATCATATTAGGTATGATGCTTCATCATATCATCTCAATGAAAGATTTTTCACGGGATGAAATTGGTATTATTCTAAACAGGGCAAAGGAATTCGAGCCTGTGGCAAGGGGTAAACGCTCAAACCTGCTGTCAGGAAAAATATTAGCAACGCTTTTCTATGAACCAAGTACGCGCACTCGCCTGTCATTTGAGACAGCTATGAAGCGCCTCGGTGGGGAAGTGATAGATCTGGGTTCTATTGAATCAAGTTCTATCGTCAAAGGAGAGAACCTTGCAGACACCATCAGGGTAATAGGGAATTATGCTGATTCCATAGTGCTTCGCCACCCTCGCGAAGGTGCGGCGCGAATGGCAAGTGAGTTTTCTAAGGTACCTATAATAAATGCAGGGGACGGGGCAGGACATCACCCGACGCAGACCCTGCTTGACCTTTATACAATAATGCGCGAAAGCAGTCTTTCAGGACTCAGGATCGCGCTTGTTGGCGACCTCAAGTATGGCAGGACAGTCCATTCGCTTGCATATGCCCTGTCGTTGTATCATGCAGATGTGACGCTTGTATCTCCGGCTCAGCTCAAGATGCCTGAAGTTATCAAGAAAGACCTGAAAAAACAGGGAGCTGTTGTCAGAGAAACCGCGAGTATTGAAGATGTTGTGGAAGACGTTGATGTATTATACGTCACCCGTATCCAGAAAGAGCGCTTCCCGGATCCTGCAGAATACCAGAAGGTAGCAGGAGTGTACAGGATAACCGAAGAACTTCTTAAAAAAGCCCGCGATAATCTCATTATTATGCATCCTCTGCCCCGGGTTGATGAGATAGACCCGGCTGTGGACAGGACAAAATTTGCACGTTATTTTGAGCAGTCGTTCTATGGCGTTCCTGTCAGGATGGCGCTGCTTGCGATGGCAATGGAGGCAGTGTGATAGAAAAAGAGATGCGTGTTCGCAGGATAGAACACGGGACAGTGATAGACCACATCACCGCAGGACAGGCTCTCAATGTGTTGCGCATTCTTGGCGTCTCAGGAACTACAAGTGCCGTGGTGAGCGTGGCGATGAATGTGCCTTCGGGAGCGATCGGGTCAAAAGATATAGTCAAGGTTGAGAACAGGGAGCTTGAAGAAGAAGAGGTGGACAGGATATCGTTAATAGCGCCCAATGCGACGATCAATATCATACGTGATTTTGAAGTGATCGAAAAATACAGGGTTGACCTTCCTGAGAAGCTTGTTGGCGTGGTAAAGTGCGCTAACCCGAATTGTATTTCAAATACGAACGAGCCTGTTATTTCAAGATTCATTGTTAACAAAAAACCCGTGGAATTGCGCTGCATCTACTGCGACCACGTGATATGCGAAGGGATTGCGGAACATCTTATATGAGAGAAGATGGAGTGGCAGATGTTCATACACATACCATGTATTCCGGATTCACCAGATATTCTTTCCTTTCCTTCCCTGACAGCGTGACCACACCTAAAAAATCAGTCAGGGTCGCAGAAAAAAAAGGACTTGACCTTCTGTGTATAACAGACCACAATTCGATCAAAGGAGCTATTGAAGCAAAGAAATATAATAGCGAACTGGTGGTGATAGGCGAAGAGATCCTTTCAAAAAATGGAGAAATAATCGGACTTTTCCTTAATGAAGAGATCAAGCCTGGTTTGAGCGCAGAAGAAACCATAGAGCTCATTCATGAACAGGATGGTATCGCTTTTGCCCCGCATCCGTTCAGCGTGTATTGCTCTTGTGTGGGTAAAAAACTTCATGGACTGAAATTGGATGGGATCGAAGTTTTCAATTCACTGCACAGGGACGGGTATTCTAATGTTCTGGCGCTTGAAAGCTGCAATGGGCATGCCAAACTTGGGGGAAGCGATGCGCATTCAAGCATTATGATAGGTAACGGGTACACAACATTTGCTGGTAATTCACAGGAGGAATTTCGAACTGCCATAAAGAAGAGACGAACGTCATACGGCGGAAGACCCGCACCTCTTAAGGATATAGTTAATTACAGTATTAAGGTGGCATTTGAATCGTCAAAGATGCTCCTGAATTTTAATAAAATTGAATGCCCAATGTATGATAGAATATCGGAATTAAAGAGATCCCGTAAAATGATGTACCTGATGGGTTCAATTGCATACGTTTTTTCACCGCTGCCTGTGGCATGCACACTCATCGGGAACAGATTGTTGAGTGTCAGGGGGCGCAGGAATATGATGGAGCAGAAAAAACCACCTTTTTTGTTCTAAATGCTGTGCAAACATTAATTTATTTAAGAGTATTATAACCGCGCATGGACGAGAACACAGTAAACAGGACTAAAGCTGCCATCAATGCCCTTATTGATATTGAGCAATTGTGGATAGAGAACACCCCTGACTACAAACTTTCGACGCAGGAATTGGTGGTCCTTAAGAAGAGACTTGAACGGGCGATGGAGAACGTATCTAAGATATATGAAGAAAATAAAGTGAAAATGCAGGCTGCAGAGGATGAGATAAAAAAGATGCATGAAGGGAAGAGAAAGAAATAACGCGAAGGGAGTGTAACATAATTTGCTGAAACTTCCTATAACCATTAACTTTCCTCTTTATATAAATTCGTCCACTCTTTCACCGAAAAACACCCTCAGTTGATTCAGGATAATGCCCCAGTCACGCAGAGGC
>JAQUNZ010000036.1 GCA_028717345.1 Candidatus Methanoperedens sp. | reverse complement strand
CGCTTTCAATGTTAATATTCGGCAAATGAGGTGCTAAGATGTTTAGATTTGATAAGAAACAAGAAGTATTTGAATTCGGCAAGATAAAAGTCGGTGGACAGCCGGGAGAATATCCTACAGTACTTGTCAGCACGATGTTTTATTTAAAACATAAGATCGTGACAGACGAGGACAAGGGCACATTCGATAAAGCCGCAGCAGAGAAACTGTGGAATACACAGGAAGTAATGGGAGATACAACAGGCAACCCATATTTCAATCAGATTGTCGGGGAAACCCCTGAAGCAATAAAGAAATACATCGACTGGTTCGTGGACACCTGCGATGATATCCCGTTCCTTGTAGATTCATCAGATGGTCATGTCAGAGCCGTAGCAGCGCGATATGCAAAAGAGATTGGTGTTGAGAAACGTGCGATTCATAACTCCATCAATGCCAGCATAGGCGCAGAAGAGATCAAAGCGCTCAAGGAGAGCAGGATGACATCAGCTATTGTGCTTGCATTCAATGCCACCAACCCAAGCGTCGAAGGAAAACTTGAGATCCTTGAGAAAGGAGGAACTGGTCAGGCAAAAGGAATGCTTGATGTCGCGAAGGAAGTAGGTATTACAAGACCTCTTGTCGACGTTGCAGCAACGCCGCTCGGAGCAGGTTCAGGTGCGACCATCCGCTCAGTCCTTGCCATCAAGGGCAAACTCGGGCTTCCTGCAGGCGGCGGCTTTCACAACATGGCATCAGCATGGGACTGGATGAAGAAGTACAAGAAGACAGACCCCGATGCAAAGACCGAGTCCTGGCCCCCTGTGGATATTGGCACGAACCTTGTTGCACAGATCATGGGTGCGAATTTCCTGCTCTATGGTCCTATCGAGAACGTAAAGCGTGTCTTCCCTGCGGTTGCAATGGTTGATATCATACTCGGCGAGACCGCTAAAGACCTGGGACTCAGCGTACTTGCAGAATCCCATCCGATAAAGAAATTGGTGTAGAGATACACCGATTTTTACCTTTTTTATTATCTAGCCGAATTTTGATGTTTTTGGCAGATATAATGTCCAAAAACACATAATTTTTGATACCATCTAACAAAAAACCTATATATTTGGATATCCTAATATCAAATATATGATAAACATAAATCTGTTATCTAATCTTAATCCGTGGTGGCGGGATCGTGGCGAGATTGATAATGATGAAAAGATCAAAGAATACTTGAGCCGGAAACACAGGCTTAAGATCGAACTTGAATCCAGGAACTTGCTATTAGCAGGACCAAGACAGGTTGGAAAAACCACCTCATTAAAGCTCAAGATACATGATCTCATCAAAGCAGACGTAAACCCAAAAAATATATTCTTTTTTTCATGTGAATTACTATCAAAAAAAGAGGATATAATTGAGGCTTTGCAGGAATTTGAAAGACTGGCAGAGGGAAAAAAATATATTTTTCTTGATGAGATCACATTTGTAAAAGACTGGCAGAATGCTGTGAAATTCCTGCTTGATTCACCTATAAGCAGAGAGAAGATCATCTATATTACCGGATCTTCAATTGCAGGTCTTCGAAAAGAAATGTTCCCTGGAAGGGACATCGAGATCAGGAAATTCCTTCCGCTGTCGTTTCGTGAATTCTGTTATCTTTTTGGAAGCGATATTCTAAAAGGTCAAATCGAAAAGCAAAAAGCAGTTTTTCTGCCAGAGGTGTCTTATTCTCTCATTCCTTTTGCTCAAGAACTTGCATCGCTTTTTGAGAAATACCTCATTTCCGGTGGTTTTCCGCCAAGCATGTATGCATTGATGGAAAATGGCGAAATAGTAGAACGGATATATGATACATATTTCAACTGGGTAGTCAGCGATATGGCAAAACTTGACCGCAGCGAGAGGATAATGACCTCGGTTGTTCAGGGGATCATAAAAAATTACGGCTCGAAGTTCTCGCTCAATTCGATCGCTAAAGAAATGGAGATCAGCTCTCATGTTACTGTAAGGGATTACCTGGAATTGCTGGATGAGCTATATGTTGCAAGAAGCTTTTTCCAGTTAAAAAGAGAACGTCCTGCCTTTCGAAGCGACAGGAAAGCATATTTTATCGATCCGTTCCTTTTCAGGGTCTTTTATAAAAGATACTCCGGAACTCACGAGGTGCCATACGAAAGGATCGCTCATGTCGTGGAAGGTATTGTGGGTGAGCATTTAAAAAGAAAATTTGATGATGTTTATTTCTTCTCAGGAAAGAAAGAGATAGATTTCATTCTGAAGGATGCAGGAATAGAAGTAAAGTACGGTCATGCAACAGAAATGGATTTTCCCGGATATGATATAAAAACAAAGATCATATTATCAAAAACAGATTTTAAAACTACAGGTGAAGTTATGATAATTCCAGTTTCAATATTTCTTGCGACCCTTTGAGAAAAAAAACTGTTCACTTTGTTAAAAAAATTCTCACTTGTATTTTCGCTTCGAGTATGAAAATTTCGAAGTCTCCCCTCCGCGGGCGACTATGTAGAACCATTCGTACAGGGATTTGAACGTCCCGAACTGCTGGTACCTGCGCATCGAGAATCCAACCCTCATGCGGCTGTCGAATTTTACTTTCCCCAGTTTTTTCATACGCAGCGCTATCTCAACATCATCCCCTGCGTCAATACACCTGTACATGCCTCCTTTGATGAAAGTTTCTTTTTTAAATGCAGTATTACATCCAAGTGTATAATAAAAAGTCCCGGTATAGTACCCGAGGCACGATAGTGTATTTGCTGCGATGAGTGATAGCCTGTTCTTTATTCCGTCCTCGATGGGATAGACTGTTCCGTAAAGCTGTGCAATATCAGTTTTCTCAAAATTCTTTTTTATTATCTCAAGCCAGTCAGGAGGAATTATACAATCGCCATCAGTGGTGGCAACAATATCGCCTTTTGCTCTCATCACTCCGTCATTTCTCGCTCCCCCCACTTTCTTGCTGGTCTGGATAAAAACCACATCAGCATATTCCGCTGCAAGCTCGCGCGTTCGGTCGCTGGAATTTCCATCCACAACGATTATTTCATACTCTTCCCTTGGAAGTGTCTGGTCGCACAGGGATTCAAGGCAAGCTGAAATCCCTTTTTCTTCATTATAAGTTGGAACTATCACTGATATCATTATTCAATCAATCTCCTGTAAAGATCGCAATGCATTCTTGCGATATGTTTGATATCGAACTTTTCCGTAAATGGACGGGCAGCCTCTGAACTCTTACGCAACGAATCATCATCATTAATAACAGTTGAGGCTTCATCAAAATCCCCGAAGAAATGAACCCCATCATCAAATATCTCCATGAATTCAGGTATGTTTCTGGCAACAACAGGCAGACCGCATGCTAACGCCTCAAGAACCACAAGCCCGAAAGTCTCTGCATAAGACGGCATGAAAAATACATCTGCGCCGCTGTATGCTTCCGTGATGTCGGGAACAAATCCGGTAAATATAACATTATTTTTGCACTTTTTCTTCATTTTTTTTATCTGGAAATAATCCGCGGAGAATATCCCATAAGGGAAACCGCCTACCCAGACCCATTTTATTTCAGGATGTTTTTTTGAAAGTTCAAGAAAATCATATATTCCCTTTCGCGGCGTCTGCTGCGCCACGGTCAGCACCACTTTTTCATCATCATCGATGTTGAATCTTTCCCTGAACGTCTCCCTCTTATCAGCATCGGGTTTAAAATATTCCCGGTCTATCCCGTTGGGTATGAGCGTGGAAGACATTTCGGGCAGCATCTCATCTATTTCCCTCTGGCAGGGGGCAGATATATTGATAATATGATCGAAACGGCGATAAAGCCCTGGATAATACTGGTTGATCGTACTGCTGAATGCAAGATTACCTTTATTGACACGGGGTGTGGAATGCGCTGTCAGAATTTTTATGCCGCGGGAATACTTCCTGTTAAGAAGCGAGAGCGGACCAAATGAGTGGTAATGGACAACATCAAAGTCATATCTATTCGAGTTCCAGGAGATATCCATCCCAGGCATTTTGGAAAGTTCCCTGTAAAGCGTCTTTGCTGCTGTCGAACATCCTATGTACTTAAAAAAAAGCAGGTCTTCCACGAAAATATTGATCTTCATAAGTTCTCGGCAAAGTTCATTGCGTTCCTGATGCATCCGTCCATATTCAGATATTCAAACTCAGCAAATCTGCCCACAAGGCTGATGCCTATCCGGGCACAATAATCTTTTACAATTGCGATATTTTTCTGGTATTCAAGGTCATAGATGACATAAGCGTATTTCTGGCGCATGACCGCACTATATACTACGTCATCTCCTGTTTTAATAATTTTCATATTTGCAAGGGCATCAACGACATGGTCGATGATATCCCCATCCTGCATTTTTGAGGCTTCGTCACCTTCGCGATAGGTTATCTCAATAAGTATTGATGAATTCCCTTGTGGCGCCACATAAGGGCTGTAGTTGGACGGAAAAGAGATGCGGTTGAAAAGCCCGAGTTCTTTCTCAGGGATATACATCCATGATATATCAGGGACGCTGCCTTTGATCCCAATAAGTACGCAGGCAATGGAGTTGTATTTTAGTTCTCTGCATCCTTTTTTCACTTTTTCAGGAACCCGGTCAAGGCATGGAAGCAGTTCCTGCAATGGTATAGTGGAGATAAGGCGCTGTGCAGAAATCTCACGGCGCCCGTCGCTTATTATGAATTCCCCACCAGCTTTTCTGATTGATGATACATTGAATACTGTCTGAATTTTATCTTCAACAGGCTTTGCTATTTCCCTGACCATAGCTTCGATGCCGCCCCTTAATGGATAGCTGAAAACTGACTGGTGGATATAGCCCTCTGTTTCGATCCCGATTGCGGATCTTATAACATCCTCAACCGGAGGTCGCGGTATCCTGCCGTCCACCCAGTGCATGGACATTTTTTCTGCAGGGTATTTCCATATTTTTTCGTTGTATGGTATCATGTACAGGTCTGCGATGCCTTTTCCGAAGGTGTAGTTTATCCATTCACGGAAATTTGAGGGGAGTGAAAGTTCCCCCTTTTCAACTGCAATGAGTGTTTTTATGAATTCGTTTATGCAAAAGTAAAGATCATCCTTTGGAAGCTGGTTCAGTCCGTTCTCGAATGGATATTTGATAAATAGCCCTTTGTAGAATATTTTTGTGTTGCGTTTATTTTGCCTGCTGTTACTGCCAAGCACATCACACATGAATGTCAGGACTTGCGTATCGCGGCTGAATATAATGTGAGAGCCTCCGATGTCAAATGTGAAACCGGAATCAGTCACGGAGCGACACAGTCCCCCATATCTGGGTTCCCGTTCAAGTACAGTAACTTCGTCTCCTTTCTCATGAAGCAGTCGGGCAAGAGTGATACCTGTCAGCCCTGCGCCCAGTATCGCCGTTTTCACGTCCTGTAATTTGCTGTGGCGGGTAATAAAAGTGATGTTATATCTGTACAGTTATTTCGATAGTTATTGATTTACCATGTTTATCAGGATTCTACACCTTAAGAAAGGCGCGAATAAGCATATATACTTTATACATTACCGAGATATGGAATATTTCATTTAATCGCATGGATTATGAAATAGATATAAATGAAATTGTTATTAGATTTCCTGAAAATTTAAGATTAACTAACTACAAAAACAATGGTCTTGCAATCAACAAGGAAAGACTTGATGAAAATCTAAACAAATCCATTCGCGAATTAATAATCTCTAATGTGGAGATTCCAACTGCACGTTATAACGATGGAATTAATATTACGAAAATAAGTTTATATTTTATGGATAATAATTCATAAAGCATTTTCGAGCAGGAGTCATAGCGAAGCGTGAACATTTCAGGAAAATCATCTTGAAATGATTTACAAGAAAATCTATATCTGATTCTAAGCGAGATTTGGACTGCACCCCTCGCATCCCTGGACAGCGCCACGGTATAAAGGTGGAAGAGCGCGATATGTGCCCATGCACGCTTCTTTTTAATAAACCAGTGATAGCTTGAAACATGCCAGAGGATAGTATATAAATGTATGAAAAACCATAAAAGGTATTAGAGGTTCAAGATGCCACGGACAAAGACACTGCATGTAATTTTTGACGGTAATGTGCTAAGACCTGAAGAGTCTGTGGACTTGGAAACAGATGGTCGTTATCTCGTAACCATCGAGCGTAAAGAAAAAACAGGTCAGCAAAGCCTCTGGGATACACTCAACAAATTCTCAGGAAAAGTTGAGGGGCCAGAAGACTGGTCAAAAGAGCATGACCATTATTTATATGGAGTTCCCAAACGAGAAAAGGGACGCATTAAATGAAAGAGAACAGATTTTTTCTCGATACAGCTTATGTATTGGCATTGCTCAATCCTAAGGATACCTATCACAAATACGCTAAGATGATGCTTCCCTCAATGCATTCTGCCCGTGAAGTCTGGCTGACTGAGGCAGTACTGATCGAGATTGCCAATGCGTTAGCAAGTTCAGGAAGACCATATTTTGAAAGAGGCATTTACAGCAGACGACCACTTTCAGCAGGCAGGCTTCCGGGCACTGTTACTTGAATGAAGACATTCCATTTGACATGGCGCGTCCCCTGCGCGCTTGGCGGTGAAGCTTCCTGATTCTTGCACGGCGCCGCAGATAAAAACAGCCTGACTTGTGCGATATATGCTCATGCAATAAATACGCGTTTATCTGCGTCCATCTGCGGTTCCGTTTTTCGCGATACTAACAATCATTCATCGATCTCAAACAGGATAATTATATGCGGAGGATGGGATTTGAACCCACGAATTCCTTCGAAACCAGCCCCTCAAGCTGGCGCCTTTGACCGGTCTGGGCAACCTCCGCAAAGTGTGCTCCTTTATAGTGGAGCCCTGAGATATATTTTTTCAATAGAAAAGAGAGAACGCCAGTTAGAGCGTATCAAGAATCTCTCCCATCTTCTGTGCTCTTCCCTTAATGCTGTTCGCAGCTTCAACAGCAAGTTCAGCAGCTGTCATTGCACCGCTTGTCTCGAACACCATTACAAAAGCTTCAGGATCATAATCTACCGAAATAGCATCCATTTCGCAGGCTTCTTCGCATAACTTGCAAAGTGAACACTCGATTTTATCGCTTTCCTCGACCATCACTTTGTTCTTTCCTGGCTTCAGGATATTTCGCGGGCATACTTTTACGCACTCACCGCACAGGTCGCATTCCTTGAAAGTCAATATCGGTACATTCTTGTATCCACTTACTGTGCCAACCTGCCATTTAGCATGCTTCCTGTACGTTCCAAGCTTTGCAATAGCTTCAAGCACGACCTTGTGTTTTTCCTTGAGTTCCACGATAGGTATGGTCGCATCCGCCGGGCATACTCCCGGGTCTGAGGATACGATATCACCAGAATACACGACTTTTGGGCCTTCCGCGCTTAAGGTCATTGATACCTGGCACGTCGGACAGCCCTTTCCTTCGCAGGTGCATTCCTCTGGTAGAGTAAAATTCTTCGTATCTGCTTTCAGGGGGATAAGCCCCATTCTCAACGAAAGCTGTTCATCGAACAGGACAGACGTGTTATCATAGATATTGATCTCATCAATTGCCATTACCGGGACCTCAGCAAGAATGCTTCTCCTCAGAGCGTTAGCAAATGATACCGATACATCTGAAAGAATGAACCTGGCTTTGCGTTCTGATAATTCAAGTATGTCAATATCCATTTTACACGCGCCTTCCCTTTTTGGCTTTCGTACCATCATGGGGTATGGGTGTGGCATCCTCTATGCGCCCGATCTTAATTCCAGCACGGGCAAACGCACGGATCGCAGCCTGAGCGCCAGGTCCGGGGCTTCTTTGCATATTGCCGCCAGGAGCCCTTACTTTAATATGAATACCTGTGACTCCCTTATCCCTAATTTTCTCAGCGATCTGGGTAGCCATCTGCATGGCTGTATAAGGGGAACTCTCTTCTCTGGCGGATTTTGTTACCATTCCGCCGCTGATCTTGGCTATTGTTTCTGCACCTGTCAGATCAGTGATCGTGATCAGGGTGTTATTGAATGAAGAATATATGTGAGCTACGCCCCATTTTTCAGTTGCCATTATTATCAACCTCCGTCTTTGTATCAGGCTTTCCAGACTTAGCCGACTCCTGCACTATCTCCTTAACGACCTGTCCCGGTCTTGACGGGTGGTCTTCTGTGAATAAAGGTGAGTTGCCATAGTAACTCATTTTCAATTCATCATCAGTTGAAACAATATAACCCGGCACTGTAACCTTCCTGCCTCCAACAGAGATGTGACCATGAACGATGAACTGCCGCGCCTGTTTGAGCGTGTTGGCAAGTCCCTGTTTGTGAACCTGGGTCTGCAGTCTCCGGTCAAGGAAATTGGTCACCTGTAGCGTGAGGATATCATCAAGTCCGGCTTCTGACTTTAGCAAACCATATCTTTTCAGGCGGTTCAGTATATTATCAGCGTCTGTTTTCACATGTCCTGAAAGTGTCCTTTTTGCACTCTCTGCGAGAAGTTTTCTTGCCAGTTCCCTGTAATTCTTAAGGTTGCTGTGGGCTTTCCAGACCTCTTTTTTATTTCGAAGACCATAAGCCTTGATAAGTTCGACTTCACTTGCTATCCTGGCTGCCTGCCATGGATGTTTTGGCGTTTCATACGATTTACGGTTCTTTCCAGGGTATCCCATTATTTAACACCCGCCTTCTTTTCTTCTTTCTTTTCGCCTTCTTTGGCTGCTGATTGGGAAGCCTGGATCGCTGCACGGGTAACTCCCACAGTCCTTCCCTTTCTGCCGGTCGACCTGGTGCGCTGTCCTCTTACCCTGAGACCGCGCTCATGCCTTAAGCCTTTATATGAACGGACTTTCTTCATGAGGTTAATATCTTCATTCCTGCTAAGCAGGACATCCGTCCCCAATAACTGTCTGTCCTCACCTGTCAGAATGTTGTTCTGCTTATTCATCATCCATGCCGGCAGTACTGTAGAAATATTATCAACTGATGTTTTTAATTTATCGATATCTGCATCGTTCAGATATCCAAGCGTAGCAATTGGATCAAGACCGGAATTTAATGAAATGATCTTTGCAACTCGCCTGCTTATTCCCTTAATACCTGTGAGTCCATACTGGACGCTCCGATTTCCATCAAGGTCAGTATCAGCAACGCGTACTATATGTCTTATTTCAGGACCTTCTTCCTTTGCTTTGGGCGCTTCTTTCTTCCCCTCTTTTGGAGCGCCTTTTCGCTCCTTCTTTGCTTGTTCTTCCCCTTTCCCTTCGTGTTTCTTATCTTCTTTTTTCCCTTCTTTCTTGTCTTTCTTTGCCTCTGGGGGCGCTTCTTTCTTGGGAGCCTCTTTCTTAGGGGCATCCTTTACTGATTCTTTTGTCTCTTTTGTTTCTTCTTTTTTAGCCATCCTGATCCTCCTGTGGCTTTAGCCCCGGGGTTACCCGGCGCGGCCCTGATTTTGGGCAACCCTAATACAAGTACTTAGCATTTATATTTTATGTATGGCAAATGACGCAATCGTTAAGTATATTTTTAACCTGAACATACCATGAACTATGACCCGCCAAATATATATGGACCACAGCTCCACAACACCGGTTGATGCAGCGGTCACAGAAGCAATGCTTCCATACTTTTCAGACAGGTTCGGGAATCCCTCAAGCCTTTACACTATCGGGCGCGAGGCAAGAAGAGCAATGGAGGACGCACGCGCAAAAGTAGCAGACCTTATAGGCGCAAAAAAAGAAGAGATAATTTTTACAGGCAGCGGCACAGAATCAGACAACCTTGCCATTAAAGGTCTGGCATACAGGAACCGGAAAAAGGGCGACCACATAATCACAAGCTCTATCGAGCATCATGCGGTGCTTTACACATGCAAATATCTTGAGACCGAGGGTTTCAAAGTCACATACCTCCCGGTAAGCAAAGAAGGGCTTGTAGATCCTGCTGATGTTGAAGCTGCGATAACTTCAAAAACAACACTTATATCAATTATGCATGCCAACCCCGAAATAGGAACAATCCAGCCGGTTGAAGAGATCGGGAAGATAGCAAAGGAGAAAAACATCCCATTTCATACGGATGCTATCGCAACAGCGGGAAAGCTCCCGCTTAATGTCGATGCTATGGGAGTTTCGCTTCTTTCATTAAGCGCCCACAAAATGTATGGACCAAAAGGCGTTGGAGCGCTATATGTTCGAAAAGGAACAGGACTTACGCCGCTGTTACACGGCGGAGGGCATGAAAGGGACATCCGTTCTGGCACTGAGAATGTTCCTGGCATAGCAGGTTTCGGGAAAGCGGCTCAGCTTGCAAAGGAACGCATTCCTGAATCTGATAAATTGGTGAAGCTTCGTGATTCACTCATCAAAGGAGTACTTGAAATAAAAGACTCATACCTTAACGGGCATCCCGAAAAACGCCTTCCTGACAATGTGAATGTCAGGTTCAGCTATGTTGAAGGCGAGTCCATGATATTGAACCTTGATATGAAAGGTGTGGCTGCGTCCACAGGTTCGGCATGCTCGTCCAAATCTCTTGAACCCTCTCATGTTCTTCTTGCGACAGGTTTAAAACACGAGGAAGCGCACGGCTCTCTCAGGTTCACGATCGGGCGCGGGAACACTCAGGATGATGTGGACTATGTTATTTCAGTCCTTCCGGAAATAGTGAACAAGCTCAGAATGATATCACCCCTTGCGAGATGAAAAATATGACAGACGGATACAGCGAAAAAGTAATGGAGCATTTTGCGAACCCGCGAAACGTTGGAGAGATCAAGGATGCGGATGGCATAGGCAAGGTCGGGAACCCGGTATGTGGCGACCTGATGTGGATATACATAAAAGTGAAGGACAACAGGCTTGAGGATGTTAAATTCAAGACATTCGGCTGCGGCGCTGCTATCGCAACAAGCAGTATGATCACAGAGATGGCAAAGGGCAAGACGCTTGAGGAAGCGCTTGAGATCACAAGGAAAGACGTTGCTGAAGCCTTAGATGGTCTGCCGCCAGTGAAGATGCACTGCTCCAACCTTGCAGCCGATGGTCTGCATGCAGCAATTAAGGATTACCTTGAAAGATCTGGGAAGAAATGAGAAATCTTTAGACTGCAAAGCAGTTATTTTTGGTTTATTATCATTTGTTGTGGACGAAACTTCCAATGAAAATATACCAGTTGTATACTGCAAGTATAAAGGATATCAGGAAGATGAGCTGAGTGAATTCTACAAGGTGGAAGGGTTGAAGGGCTTCTCCTGAGGTCGTGAACTTTTCAATGAACTTAACAAGTGTATTCAGGGCGAATGATGCACCTGCTACGGAGATATATATCCAGGTTCTCTGCATTATTTCTTCGTTCAGGAACAGACGTGCTTTCAGCAGGTCCTTGTCCACCTTTCGCATCATAAAGAGAATCTGCCCTATCAGGAAAATTATTATGAAGGCAGCGCCTGCATTGTATATCTCTATGAAAGTCTCGATAAAATTCATCGTATTTGGCGCCGTATAAATCACCTTTATTTAATTAATCCTTTGAATTTAACATAGACTTGTTTCTAAAACCATCTATATATTGTTTTCTCTAGAAATAGTTGAATAAATGAAAAATGGATATTTTATAAGTAACAAAAGCATATACTACAGCATTATGAAAAATCAACATAAGTCCAACCCCAGGCAGGCAGCGGGCGAGTGTGCAGCCGGTCTTGTAGAGGATGGGATGGTCGTTGGGCTTGGCACAGGCTCCACAACTGCTTATGCAATAAAAGAACTCGGCAGGCGTGTCGCAGATGGTCTTGATATCCTTGGAGTTCCCACTTCATACCATTCATCATTCCTTGGTGCAGAGAATGGCATCACTCTAACTACACTTGATGAACATCCTGAAATTGACATAGACATAGACGGCGCCGACCAGATAGCGGGTTTCACTGCTATTAAAGGCGGCGGCGCTGCCCACACGCGGGAAAAGATCGTTGCTATGTCCTCTAAAAAGTTCGTGGTGGTTGTGGACGAATCCAAATGTTCAGATATACTTTCTCATCCAGTTCCTCTTGAAGTGCTGCCCTTTGCCCTGAAGCTTGTAATAAAACAGGTAGCAGAACTCGGTGGAAAAGCAGAACTGAGAATGGGTGTCAGAAAAGACGGCCCTGTGATATCTGATAACGGGAATTTCATAATGGATGCTGATTTCAGAAGAATAGATGACCCTGAATCACTCGATAATAATCTTTCGCAATGCTGCGGGATCGTAGAACACGGGATATTTACTGGCGTTGATGCGGTCTATATTGGAAAAAAGGACGGTTCTGTGGAGATCAGGGAAGCCTAAGAGCCTTTTATATCGTTGCCGAAATCCTCATTACCCAGGTTCTCGCTCACTTTTGCCCCGTTCTTTACCCTGACCTCAGGCCATATCCTTACAAGTGAGTTGACAGTAACTTCTTCCCCGATGATGACCCTTGGACCGATTACAGTCCCGGTCTCGAGTATGCATGAATCCTTTATCTTTGTGGCATTGTCGATGACCGCGCTTGAAACCGCGGTGTTGGTACCGATTTCAACATTATCGTAAATATACGAGGACAGTATCCGCGAGTTATTACCTATCCTGCAATTTGAGCCTATAGAAGTATAAGGTCCTATCAGGACGTTATCTCCTATGGACGTATTCTCGCCGATGACGATCGGTCCGACTATCGAGGAGTTTGAGCCAAGGGAAACATCGTGTCCGATATCTATGGGGCCCGTCACCTTCGCATCCTTGATGTTTAATCGCCCTGATATCTTTGTTCCCGGCATCTGCTCAAGCATCCATCTGCACGCTTCCCTGTAAGCCTGCGGGTTGCCGATATCTGTCCATCTTCCATGAACAAGGAAACCGTTGATGCGTTCCCCCTGCTTCATTAGATCGGGAAATAGATCTTTTGCGAAGTCGTATTTATTCTTCGGTACCCAGTCCAGCACTTCAGGGTCGCACACATATATCCCTGTGCTTGCAAGGTTGCTGAATATCTCGCCGGGACCGGGTTTTTCAAAGAACCGGTTGATCCTGTTATTCACGTCCATGTCCGCAATACCATATTCGCGCGGGTCATCGATCGGGAGCAGACCTATGGTTACGATCGCATCGTTTTTCTCATGGAAACGCACGAATTCGCGAAGCCCAAGGTCCATAACATGATCGCCACCAACTACCATGAACGGTTCACCTTCAAAGAGTTCCTCTGCGTTCTTAACCCCACCTGCTGTCCCGAGTTTTTCTTTTTCATGGACGTATTCTATATGAACGCCATGCATGCTGCCATCGCCAAGCACGGCTTCTATCTCCCCGCCAAGATAACCCAGGGTCAGCACGATATCGTTGAATCCCTCCTTAGCAAGATGCTCAACAAGGTGAACAACTGAGGGTTTGTTCAGAAGCGGTATCATGGGTTTGGGTCTGTCAAAAGTGAGAGGGCGCAGTCTTGTACCCTCGCCGCCGCACATTATGCATGTCTTCATTATATTACCGAACTGAGATTATTCTGAGGGTATATAGAGATAACGATAATAAGTGAGAGACTTTTCAAAGAGCTAATGGAGATTGTCTATACCGTTAACATTCATCACGGAGATAAGCCGTTAAAAAGAATGAGTTCTGTGACACCTTTGCGCGCGGTGACCTGGCAGAGATAAAACCCGGCGGCTTAGCCTTGGTATGCTGCGACTGCACTGTATATCCCATGCAGGGGAAGCCGGGGATATCGCTGGGATGCAAGGGGTCGCGAAAGCACACAGGGTATGCGGATGAGGAAGTCGTTGTGGGGATACCTTTTGAGATGGCGGGGGAGATCGAGGAAGCTCTGGGGAGGATTCCAGGGACATCTGATGTTCTCTGGGAATATCAAAATATAGACTTAACACTTACCGATATCTCAGATGAGGCAGGTATACATTATATGGATTAAAATATGGACTTTGATGGAAACTGGAACAATAATAGGGAGTGTAACATAATTTGCTGAAACTTCCTATAATATTTGTTTTACATTATAGAAGTTTCAGCAAAATTGATTACACTCCCATTTGAGGTTATTGATATTCACTTGCTTTTCTCAAGCTTTCTCACCGCAAAATCCGCCGCTTTGTTGAGCGCATCATAATTCTCAGCCAACATGGGACAGTATGCCATCTCTGTCCGGGCGAGTGAATAAATATTCATACTGTTTCGTATCGCAAGAGATAGCACGTTCACCCTCGCTGCCGCACCCTCGCCTACAGCCTGCCCTCCTAGCACCCGTCCGGTCTTTGCCTCTATGAGTATCTTCACAGTGATATCTTTTGAACCTGTATAATATTCTGGCTTACTCTTTCCCTGCGCTTTTCCTGATATTGTCTCAAATCCAGCCGCCTTTGCAAAGAACTCGTTAAAACCAGTAGCAGCAACCTCAAGTCCCCCAATCAGTGATACGAACGTCCCAAGCGCTCCTTCGTATGTGTCGTAGCCTAAAGCGGCATTCGTTCCAGCCACCATCCCCTGCCTGTAAGCTGCAGATGATAACTGCATCATCGTAGGACGATTATCGATCAGGCTCACGGTCTCGATGCAGTCCCCAACTGCGTATATTCCTTTGATGTTCGTCTCCATCCGCGAGTTCGTCCTGATACCCCATTTTCCCACTTCTATCCCTGCATTTTTTGCGATATCAATATTGGCTCTTACACCGGAAGCCAGGACAACCATATCTGTCTCGATAATTTCTTCACCCACATTAACAGAACTGACAGGCAACCCGTTTATGCTGCTCACACTTCTGTTCATTATCAGCTTTATTCCCTCTTCCTCGACCCTGTGCTCAACCATTTTTGCCATATCTTTGTCCAGGGCACGTGGCAATGCATACGCCAGCATCTCCACTACAGTAACATCAAGTCCCTTTGTCCTTAAAGCCACAGCGATCTCAAGACCGATCGGTCCTGCTCCGATAACTACTGCTTTTTTTACTTTTCCTGCTTGTTCGATTATCTTTTGTGCGCTTTCAAGGTCGTGCAGGACAAAAACTCCCCTTCCCAGCGCCTCTTTTACGCCTTTTATCGGTGGAATGAAGGGTGAAGCGCCGGCACCTATGATCAGTGAGTCAAACGGAACTTTAAGTTTCTCTCCTGTCTTCAGGTTATTTACATCGATATATTTCTCAGAAGCACTTATTGAAATAGCTTCATGCCCAAGGAGTTTTGTAATTTTTTTGTCATCGGGCAGGGAGAACTTCAATTTATCAAGACTCACTATACCCTCTATTGCAAAAGGCATGCCGCACGGTGAGAACATCTCATATTCCCTTTTCTCTATGATTATTATAGACGCTTCAGGGTCGGTTCTCCGTATCGCAAGAGACGCAGCAAAACCTCCGCTTCCAAGACCTAAAATTACTATTCTTGACATGCTCAAAGTTCCATGTTTTGCCATATTAAATATTTCGATATATTCTTAAATACAGACGATATGTTATCCACAATGATCCTGGATTATGATGATATTGCAGACTATATTTTAAAAAACTACAGGAATAAGGTGGTTGAAGTTGGGGTGGGAAGCATGCCTCATGTCGCACTTGCATTAAAGGACAGGTTAGATGTGGTCGTTACTGATATAAACGAGCAGAATTTTGAAGGGATCAGGTTTTGCAGGGATGACATATTCAATCCTGACATGGGGATATTCAAAAACGCTACGCTCATATATTCGATCAGACCACCGATAGACATCCAGGAAGCAATAGCAAAGATAGCAAAAGAAGTTGGTTCTGATATGCTCATCCGGCCTTTCGGTAGTGAAAAAGCAGATATTGACAGGATATGCAAATATTGCAGGCTTGTGAATTACAAAAAAGCGAGGTTTTATATATACAGATTCTAATGTAACCTTCCCTAGTCAATAAATTGCCGAATCTCAATTTATTAAAAGTTGCACCAGGTATTTATATATACTAAAATTTAAATAGTATTAACCGTTAACTGAGGGAAAGATTATGAGTGATTATACACTTGGTATTAAAGAGTTAGATAGCGTTATTGGGGGGATAAAAAAAGGCTCTAATATCATGCTTATCGGCCCGCCAATGTGCGGAAAAGAAATTATCCTGTATTCAATAATGTATTATGGGGCTTCAAAAAATGAAAATGCAGTTATAACGGTATCAACTCGCGAATCTGCGACCCATATCCTTGAATGGTTCAAGGAACAAAAACTAATCCTTCCTCTAGCCAGGGTGGGCATAGTTGATTGCGTCACAAAAACTCTTGGCGGTGCATCAGTCGAGAATGAAAATATCAAAATAGCTAGCAGTCCTGTTGATCTGACTGGAATTGGTGTAAAGATAAGCCAGTTCTTTGAAGAATATTTTATGAAGAAAAATATCAGGAAAACGCAGCTTCATATTAATTCATTATCTACGATCCTGATGTATTCGAATATCCAGACCGTTTTCAGGTTCCTGCATGTTTTTACCGGGCGGATCAAAGCTGCTGGTTCCCTGGGGATATATGTGCTTGAGAGTGGCATGCACGATGAGCAGGCAATTTCGACCTTGAAACAGCTATTTGATGGCATGATAGAGATAAAATCTGAAAATGATAAGAACTTTATCAGAGCTGTCGGGCTTTCCCCTAAACCTACACCTTGGTTTGAATATGAGATCGAAGGAGCTGACGTGAAAATAGTCGGGAGAAAATAATATGATCGAAACCGGCATCCCCAAACTGGATGAATTCCTGGGAGGAGGCATCCCCAAGGGTAAGAGTCTTGTTTATTATATCCAGCCCGGCGTTGAAGGTGAGATATTCGGATTGCAGACAATTTATAACTCTCTCAAAAAAGGGGGGATGGGAGTCTTCGTTGTCTCAAGCACTATACCTGATATAATTAAGGGACAGTTCAGGGAATTTGGCTGGGACATCAATCAGTTTAAAGACAAGTTCTTTTTTGTTGATGCTTATAATTCATTGATAGGCGCCCCTTCAAATGAAAAATACGTGGTCATGAATCCTGACAGTATTGAAGCGTTCAGTAAAATTATTATGAACGCATTAAAGGAATTGCCGCCCAGTACTATTGTTTTCGGCTCCCTGTCAACGATCATAGATCTATGCGGGGAAAAAGAAACTATAAACGCAGTCAGGGCATGGAATAAGACAGCAAAGCTGTACGACCATGTGCTGGTCTATAATTTCACCGCCTGGCCATATTCAGAAGAAACATTGAAAGCCATAAAAGATGACATGTTCAATGCCGTCATATCTGTCGGGGGGATAGCAGAGCGGGTTATCTTCGGGCAATATTTCGGGATATTCAAGGCTGACTGGACAAAAGAAATAAAAAAATCCATGCTGTTCAGGGTACTGCGCCCGGGTGGAATAAGGCTGTATATACCAAAGATACTTGTCACAGGACCATTTGACTCTGGAAAATCCACCTTTGTGCATGCGCTCTCCACAAGAGCGATATCGGTTGACAGGCTGGGGACGACAATTGCTCTTGACCACGGGCATATTGATTACAAGGGTTTCAGTGCTGATATCTTCGGGACACCGGGACAGGAGCGGTTCGACCCGATAATAAAACTGTTAAGCGGCGAGTCTATGGGTGTCTTTCTGATAGTGGATTCAACGAACCCCACAGATTTTATTCGCGCAAAACAGATGCTTGAGATTACCAAATCATATGGGCTTCCGTATGTGATAATTGCCAATAAGCAGGATTTATCCGGCGCTTTAGCCCCGGAAGAGATAAGGAATCAGTTCAACCTTCCCCCGGATATCCCTATTGTCCCTGTAGTGGCAAAGGATAAAAAAGGTATTTTTGAGGCATTCGAAGTACTGATAGATAAGATCACAGGGGGTCTCTGATGACCGACACAATTGAAAAGATCGATAAAGTACTTACCGACCTTAAGAAGGCAGGGGGTGTGGAAGCTTGCGCAGCGGTAAGCCGTGATGGTCTTCTTATAAGATCCAGCCTGCAGAAGGAACATTTTGCTGAATCTTTCGCTGCAATGTCAGCAACAATGCTCGGTGCGGCAGAGACTGCCTCCATTGAACTTGGAAAAGGCGTTCCAAACAGGGTCATTGTGGAATCTTCAGAGGGGCGCCTGATAGCTGTTGGAGCAGGTCATAAGGCGCTTCTGGTCGTTATTGTGAATCAGGAAACCGGGCTTGGATTGATACTTCATGAACTTGAAAAAGCGGCATTAAACCTTAAAGAGTTGCTCGAATGAACAGACAGGAACATAGAAAAAGCGCTACTGCGCTTGAACCTGCTCTCCAGATAGGAAAATCCGGTATAGGGGCGGTCGTTGATGAGTTAAAAACACAGTTGAAGAACCTGAAACTCGTTAAAGTAAAATTCCTTAAATCTGCTTTTTTCGAAGGAGATAAGAATGAGCTGGCTGAAAAACTCGCGAACATGACGGGCTCAGAACTTATTGAGGTCAGGGGTAATACTGCTGTATTTCGCCGAAAAGGGTAAATACTATCCGATAATTAGATAAGCCCCCTGACATATTCAGGGAATCAATTACATTAATTTAAGAAACCCCGTATTTAAATGCGGGGTCTATGGAGGATCAACATTGACAACAGTATATGACGTGCCTGCAGAAATGTTCATAAATAACGTGGCACAGAAATTAAAGAATGACAAGAAGGTTAACCCCCCTGAATGGTCGCGGTTTGCCAAAACAGGAGCACATAAAGAACTCTCCCCGGATAATGCAGACTGGTGGTTCGTAAGATGCGCGTCTATCTTAAGACGCGTGTATATCGACGGTCCGGTCGGCATATCGAGGTTGCGGAGTTTCTATGGCGGAAAGCACAGGAACGGAGTAAGACCTGCACATTTCTCAAAAGGAAGCGGCTCTGTAGCAAGGGAAGCGCTCCAGCAGCTTGAGAAAGCAGGGTTGATAAAAACGCAGAAAATTGGCAGGTCAGTATCGTCACAGGGCCAGTCTTTCATGGACAATGCAGCGAATGAAGTCAAAACAGAGCTTGTAAAGACAAATCCTGCTCTGGCAAAATATTAGCATAGTATAACCCGTACTTAATTACGGGGAGTATGACGGACATGGCTGAGGATATCGAAGAGATAAGAAGACGCAAGCTTGAGCAGATGCAGCAGCAGCAATACGGCAATCAGGCTCAGGCAGCGCAGCAGGAGCAGGCGCGTGCTGAGTATGAGGCAAAAAAAGCTGCCATCATGCGCCAGATACTCACACCTGAAGCCCGCGAGCGCCTGAATACTCTTAAGATGACAAAGCCTGAGCTTGTAGCAAGCGTGGAAGCCCAGTTGATCTCTCTTGCGCAAAGCGGAAGACTGACCGGTTTGATCGACGACGCCAAACTCAAGGCACTTCTTATGCAGCTTCAGCCAAAAAAGCGCGAGATGCAGATCAGAAGGGTTTGAAAAGATTTTTTTTAAGAGATTTTTTTTTCAAAAAAATCTTAATCCGAGGATCGAGTCCATAGTTCTAAATGTTTTCAGGATATTTTCAGATGAGCTTTTATCAGGCTGAATGAGGCTGACCGCATGTGAAAGTTCTTCCATTGCTTTTAGTGCCTTCCCCGTATCCAGGTTATCATCCATCGCGATCTGGAATTTTTTCATGGCTTTCATTGATATTTTTTCCGCATCATCAATACCATTTGCATACTTCAACCTGTCAATGACGCCTCGAATATTTTCCAGTTTTTCTCCTGCCTCCTTAATTCCCTCTAATGTGAAATTCAACCGTCTCCTGTAGCTTTTTGAGAACAGGAGATATTTTATCGCCATCGGCTCGTATTTCTTTTCCAGAAGGTCGTGCAGGGTGAAGAAATTCCCTGCAGATTTTGACATCTTCCTTCCATCTATCATCAGATGCCGTGCATGAATCCAGTATTTTGACGGGTTCTCCCCATATGCCCCAAAGTTCTGCGCTATTACGGTCTCGTGATGTGGATATATATTGTCCACTCCTCCTACATGGATATCAAAACGTGTTCCAAGATGCTTTGTACTCATAGCAGAACATTCAATATGCCAGCCAGGTCTTCCTTTTCCCAGTTCAGTCTCCCAGAAGACATCTCCATCCTCTAACTCATACGATTTCCAGAGCGCAAAATCCGATAATATGGCAGAATCCTCACCCCATTCATCCCGTTTTATTTTCTTTTTTCCGGGTTTGAGCTTCAAATGAGAGAGCTCTCCCCAATCATTGAATTTTGAGACCTCATAATATACTGAACCGTCTTTTCCCCTGTAAGCGTAACCATTCGCCATCATTTTTTTGATTATTTCAATTATTTCAGGAACATGCTGCGTGGCTCTTGGGAAAACATCGGCAGGGAGTAAATTTAATTCTTCCATATCCTCAAAGAATATTCTTGCATAATATTCTGTCAGTTCTTGCAGTGTCTTTCCTTTTTTCCTTGCTGTCGTTATTGCTTTATCCTCGATGTCAGTAAGGTTCATTACCCTTTTTACCCTGAATCCTTTGAACCTCAGGTACCGGACAAGCACATCCTCGAATACAAACGTCCTGAAATTCCCGATGTGGGCATACTGGTACACTGAAGGTCCGCATGTGTATATCCCCACTACATCGCCAAGGGGCGTGAACTCTTCTTTTTTTCGCGATAGCGTGTTAAAAAGCTTTAGCATCCTACATCCTCCTGAAACTCAAAACACCTATACCCATTGCTATTAATGAAAAAAGAAGCATTACCGCAACATCAAGGAATATCGGGAACTGATGTGTGCCCAGAATAATTCCCCTTACCGCATCCACTCCGTATGTCAGGGGATTAATGAAAGTCACAGCAGAAAGCCATCCTGAAAGATTGCTGACCGGGAACAGCGCTCCGCTAAAGAAGAACATGGGCCACATAACGAAGTTTATTACAAGAGTGAAACCCTCAGGGCTTTTCAGGTTCGCGCCTATCACAAGCCCTATACTGACCATGGCGATCGAGATCAGAAGAAGCATGAGAAAGGCTTTAATGATAACGATCGGTGTCAGCGGAACGCTGATAAAAAGACCGATGATAAGCAGGAAAACTACCTGTATCATAGAATCTGTGGCGCCGCCCAGCGCCTTTCCTGCAAATACGCTGGCTCTTGATACTGGAGCCACGAGCACTTCTTTTAAAAAGTCAAGTTTCCTGTCCCAGATGATATAAACGCCATAGAAAAGCGATGCAAAAAGCACAGTCATAACAACTACCCCAGGATAGATAAAAATCTGATAGCTGTATCCCTGAACTGTTTCCACGGTCGAGCCCACACCCGCCCCGAACGCGAAAATCCACAACAGCGGCGAAACTATGGATGAGATCACGCGCTCTTTCTCCCGCATATATATCTTTGCTTCTCGAAGCCATATTGCATAAATTCCTTCTATCTCGCTCATTTTTTCATCATCCTTTCCCAGAAACCGCCCTCTGCTTCACCCTCGCGGATCTCACGACCTGTATAATGCATGAACACGTCGTTCAATGTCCCGCTCCTCACCTCCACGAAATCAATGGATCCGGTATGTGTGAGAAGATCCTGCAGGTGCTTGCTTGCGTCCTTTATTGAAAGATAGAGCAGTCCGTCCTTAACTTCAATTTTCCTGACATATTCAAGCTTTTTCAATGCTTCTGTATCAGGAGTCCGCTGTTTGAGTTTGACCACATCTCCGACTATTTGATTTTTGAGTTCTGATGGTGAATCAAGCACGACGATCTTTCCATAATCGATAATGGCTACCCTGTCGCACAAACTTTCAGCCTCTTCCATATAATGGGTTGTTAACATGACTGTCATGCACTCCTTTACCGCAAGATCGCTGATATATTCCCAGATGTGCTCGCGAGTCTGGGGATCAAGTCCAAGCGTTGGCTCATCAAGGAAAAGTATCTTAGGATGATGCATAATTCCGCGCGCAAGTTCAAGCCGCCTGCGCATTCCTCCAGAGTATGTATTCACCAGGTCATCAGCCCGTTTTTCCAGGTTCACGATAGAGAGGACTTCATGGATGCGCTGCTTTCTTATTTCGCGCGGAACCCCAAAGAGAAGGTTGTGCATCTGGAGGTTCTCCCGTCCTGTGAGAAGGTCGTCCACGCTTGGAGCCTGGAATACGATGCCTATGGATTTCCTGACTTTTCCCGGCTCTTTCACGATATCAAAACCATTCACCGAGGCTCTTCCTGATGTGGGTTTCAGGATAGTGCAAAGCATAGATATCAGGGTGGTCTTTCCCGCGCCGTTGGGACCAAGGAGACCGAATATCTCGCCCTCTTTGACTTCAAGGTTCATGCTGTCAACGGCAGAGATTTTCCCATATTTCCTGGTGAGAGCTTCGGTTTTGATGACCACAGGCTCCTCGCTGAAGCAGCCTTCTGGTTTGGTGTTCATGAGTTATGATATGTTTTCTATGAATAAAAACATAGAGGAAAAACATTAATGAGTTCATAAGGCGCAAAGAAATAAAAATTACGCTAACATATAATGTAAACGATCATTATTATACCAAAGGTCTAAGACAAACTATGCCACAACTTTCCTTCCGCGTTATCCTCGTTGAACCACTATACAGCGGCAATGTGGGGTCAGTCGCCCGCGTTATGAAGAACTTTGGTTTTTGTGAACTTGTGCTTGTTTCGCCATGCAATATAGACATGAAAGCAAAAGTTATGGCTGTCCACGCATATGAAATAATAGAGAACGCAAAGATCGAATTCTCACTTGGCGATGCGGTCAGGGATTCAAATATAGTTGTTGGAATGACCGGAAATCCGGGTAAGACAGATAACAAACATATGAGACTACCGGCTCTGTCTCCAGGAAAGCTCAAGGAAAAACTCACGGGCGCAGGTGGATTTATCTCGCTTGTTTTCGGGAGAGAGGACAGAGGGCTTTCGAACGAAGACCTTGAGATGTGCGATCTTATCGTGAATATCCCGACAAGCCCCGAATATCCAAGCATGAACCTCTCACATGCCGTCGCCGTAGTTTTATACGAACTGAGCGATATAAGCGGAGGAAATACATATCTTGCTGACCATTTTGACATAGACCTGTTATACGGACACATTGATGAGGTACTGGATGATATTGAATACAAGGAGCACAAGGAAGACAAGACAAAGCTTATGCTGCGCCGGATACTTGGACGTGCTGAACTTACAGGGCGCGAGGTGCAGACCCTGAGAGGCGTACTGCGCCGTATACAATGGAAGTTGAATAAAAACTTGAATAAACTATGACAAATCCTGTTAATTTAATCCTCGGATGCCTGGTCGGAAAAAAACCAAGAATTGCTGAAAGCCAGATCATCCGACCTGCTGAACTAAAAGGGGACCCAAGGATGGGAATGGTCACCCAGTTCTTTATCGTGGCATCCATCGAGGTGGGAAATACCACGACCAAGTGCATCCTGACAGCAACGAATATGAAGGACGGGCGGACACGTCTTTTGAACAAGACCGTAAAGATGACAAGGGATGTGAGGAAGCCAAAACCAAACGAGAGGATTTTCGGCTCGACGCTGAGCGGTGTATCGCTGACAAGGGAATCAATAGCTGAGCTTGTTCGCGACACGCTCATTGAAGCTCATGAGGCTGTTAACCTTGATATCACTTCAGACCTTGATTTTGCAGTCAGGTCCACCGGTGTGGTGGCTGGATTCTCTTCTCCCCATGAAGTTGGCGAATTCATAAAAGCGCTTGCAGACGGATGTCTTATTGCTGGAATCCCGCCAAAGAAGATGGTGCCAGCGATGTCAATAGATAATGTCCCAGTAAGGTTCAGGGATCATACTCTTATCGATAAGATCGTATTCACAGGCGCGGTTGGCGGTGTGCTTCCTCCTGTTGGCTCCACGGGCGTTGAAATAGTTGCGAACGAAATGGAAGGAGAACTTTCCACTGCAGGGATCAAGGAAGGAGCAAAATGGGCAGGAGTTGATTACAGGAATCCTGTTTTTTCTATGGACTTCGGCACAACGCTTAAAGGGCGGATAACTAACAGCGATATACCGTACGCAAGAACAATAGCCAACCTGTGCGGCTATGCCGGAGG
>JAQUNZ010000035.1 GCA_028717345.1 Candidatus Methanoperedens sp. | reverse complement strand
TCTTTTTTTAACGCTTATCCCATAGATAGGGGTAAATTTGCCAGGGGAACATTTAACAATTCTTTAAAGATATTAAAGAATGGAAATGTTATAGGAATTTTTCCGGAAGGTGCAATATCAGAAACTTTCCTTACAATGGAATAAAGCTCTTCAAAATCCATACTTTCCCTGATAGCCCAACCTTTTAATTCAGCCAGGCAGCATTCAGGAGTGAGGATAACATTATTTTCATTCTCTATTATTTTTTTAACCTTTTCACCTCTTTTTGAACCTGTGAAATATTCAACCCAGGCATAAGTATCTATCAGGTACACAGCATCACCAGAGGTCTTCGTGCTCAGGTTCTTCTCTTTCAAACGGCTTTTTTCCTTTTGCAATCCCAAACCCGCTCACTTTTTCTTTTTTTAAAATATCGATGTCTATTAGGTCCTTTTCAGATAATCCCAGCTCAGCGATCTTGTCTTTTGGGATGATTACACCGAGGGAATTACCCCATTTTTTTATTTCTACAGAAGCATGGCACATAAATACAACAATGTAATTACAGATATTTAAGTTATACTATATTGTATAACTAAGAAACTCGCCGGGGTTTCCAAGTCTAAGAAAGGTTTACCTGGATGCCTATCTGCCATAGCTATGTCTTCTTTTTGCTTTTGTCGATATATATTTTCACGTCACACGCCCTCAACAAAGATCGCTTTCACGAATAGTTCATTCTCCACCTTTCTTCATTATGAACCAAAACCTTTAATCTTGAATAATAACACTAATCGAACAGGAGTAATAACCATGGCAGTAAAAAAATACGAAAGCAAGGGCGCAGCCCTGACCATCGAAATAGATGAAGACAAATGCAACGCCGACGGAGAGTGCGTTAACGTCTGCCCGACCAATGTTTTTGAGATCATAGACGGAAAATCGCATGCCACAAACGTGGATGAATGCATCGAATGCTGCGCATGCGTGGATGCATGCCCCACAAAGGCTATCAAGCACAGTTCGTGCTAAAGACCGAACCTTAACCTTAAACCGAGCTTATCCGGAAGATGTGCGCTATGCATGTCTTCTATTACTTTCTCGACATCGTAGCTTGCTCTATGGAGTTTTACCTCTCCTTTGGAAGTATCAAAAACTGCAAAAGCAGCATCAGGATTCTCGTCCCTGGGCTGACCAACTGAGCCCGGGTTCAATACAACGCCCAGAGAGTAATCCTTTTTGAACTGAATATGGGTGTGTCCCAGCACCAGAACGTCGGCTTTTGTGACAGCCAGGAAATGGGCGCTCACATTTTCCGGGAATATGTATTCATCAACGTCCCTGGGGCTTCCGTGGATAAGCACTATACGCTTTTTTTCTAATGAGATATGCTCGCGATTCTTTAGTTCCCTTATATATTCGAAATTTTCAGGCGATAGAGCCCTTTTTGTCCACAAAAGAGAAGCCGCTGCATAAGGATTGAAATTAGAAATACATCCTGTGATCAATGCCCTTTCGTGGTTGCCCATAATTGAAATAATTTTGTATTCCCTGAATAATGCGATGGTCTCATTTGGATATGGATTATAGCCAATTATATCGCCTGCATGCAGTATTTTTTCCACACCCATATCATCAAGGATCGAAAGTACGTTTTCTAACGCCACTGCATTGGAATGAACATCTGATATCAGACCGACAAGCATGGTATTATATATGGATGCCCGAATAGTTGTACTTTATGGCACCAAAGGTCAGGGCTTCAATGGGAACACTTGGAGTGCTCGGGCTGGAACTCGTCCAGATGGACACCCCGCCCACAACGGCGTACCTCCAGATATTCACAGAAAAACGGTGCGCTGCGAACTGCCTGTTCTGCGCCCAGGCTTCAGGCTCGCAGGCGGATTTGATGCATATTGCCCGCGGCATGTACATGCCCGCAGACCTTGAATCAGTGGTACTGCGCCTTAAGATGGCGTATCAGAAAGGCTACCTTGCGCGAGCCTGCATACAGACAGTGCTTTATGGTGAATGGTGGGAAGATACGGTTTACCTGATAAAAAGGATCCGTGAGGAAAGCGAGATACCCATATCGCTTTCTGTCTTCCCGCTCGCTGATGGACCGTACAGGGAATTAAAAGCCACGGGGGTTAATGAGCTTGTGATACCGCTTGACGCCTGCGCGCCCTATTTGTTCGATAAGATAAAAGGCAAAGGCACGGGTGGACCGTACTCCTGGGATAGACACATGGATGGGCTGAAACGTGGCGCGCGAATTTTCGGAAAAGTAGGAACTCATCTTATTCTCGGTCTGGGAGAGACGGATGATGAGGCTGTGAGTATCATTGACGAACTGCAAAAACACAAGATCAATACAGCACTCTTCTCATATACTTATGTCCGGGGCGCCCAATTGTCAATTGAACCGAATATAGAAGAGAGCATAAGGCACTATCGAGCTGTTCAGCTTGCAAGATATCTTATCACCGAGGGAATGGCAACTTACAATGACATGAAGTTTTCTGATGGCAAACTCTCTGATTTCGGTGTCATGAGAGATGCCATTATAAGGATAATTGAGGAGGGAAAGGCTTTCCAGACAACAGGATGTCCTGAGTGCAACCGTCCGATGGCGAATGAGACGTTTTCAAAGATATATAATTTTCCAAGAATTCCGAATAAGAGGGAAAAAGAAGATATAATAAAGGAACTGGGAATCCAAGAGTGATGAAACTCACTTTACATTCGCAAGCAGCTCATCAATCCCTTTAGCATTAAGCATGCAGTTCTCTCCATCCATCTCTGCATAGCAGTTTTTAACAAGATAATCAAGCTGGAACTTCAACTGCGCCTCTGAGATACCAAGCTCTCTCATTATCTCCTTCTTCTTTTTCCCGAAAGCTCCGATTGATCTAATTATATTTCTCCTGAGCGGGTTCTCAAGCGTCCGGAACATGATCTGATGATCGTGAGGTGTTTTCATCTCGCAGGCATCGTGCTCCTCAAGTGGCGGCTCTGTATTATCTTTCATACTACTTCCCATTATCAATTCTTTCGCCGCGGGATTTATATCTTTTCCTCACCTTCGTTATCCCCAGCTTTTTTATCCCCCCGATAGTTCCCAGGTCTGTCCCATCAAGCAGGAACGCGCGGGCTTTCTCAAGCTCAATTGCGCGGTTTGCGAAAACAGGTCCCAGCAACTCTTCATGGATGGATTCGTTGAACGGTATCCCACCGCATAATTCATTAAACGCAGGCATTATTATGACCTCGGGGTCATTCCATTCTGTATCCCCATAGTGTTCCATGATCTCTTTTTCTATAAAGCGGGTACGTATCCAGACCGGCTCGGAAACAGCGTGCCCAAGTGCATCCGTGAGCCTTATCGTGGGGTGGTTGTGGGACATGACCACATGCGATGCCGAAAGAAGTGCAGTATCAGGCCATGTGTGACCGTGGAAATAGCCCGCACCGTCAAGCACAAATCCCCTCATTCCGTGCATGGTAACATTTTTTGGGATAAGCCCTTCTATATCGCCGTCATGGTTCCCTGGCACGATATCGACAGGTGCAAAACCTGCAAGCTCCTCAAGGAACGCCGGAACTTCCTGTTTTTCCTGCCATGAAGTCCTGGGTACATTGTGTTTTATATCGCCAAGCAGCACTATCCTCTCAGGAACGACTTTTTTGATATATTCCCTGATACGCACAGTTCGTTTTTCGACCTGGCTAGGGATGTTTATGCCACTATGGTAAAGTTCCCATTCGATGCCAAGATGAATATCTGCAATTACAAGCGTCCTGATAGCATTTTCGACCACGAGTGCGGGTTCGTTCAGCAAAGGGCTTATCATTTTCAGACTTTCCGCAGTATCCCGATCTTTGGCTCATAGCACCGCCCTTCATCCATGAGCTCTTTAATACCGGATTCCACGATCTCAGGGTCAATTCCGGCTTTCTTGGCGGTCTCTACCACTATGGAATAGGATATTCCTTTACCTGTATCCAGTTTATCGATTATACCCGCGATTATTTCTTTTGGCCCGGTTTCCGGCTCTTTGAGTTCAGGCTTTGCATTATCTTCTTCGGCAATAGTTTCTTCTATTTCCGGAGGTGTTTTTATTTCAACCGATTTTTCTTCCGGTTTCATCTGGTTTTGATTCTCAATGTCATCGGCTTTTGTTTCCCTATCAGAAGCGACCGCCTCTATTGCATGGATGACGGCATTTTTTAGTTCTGCAATCGTTTTATCCAGGTCTTTATAATGTTCTATCGCTTTTACAGCACCGTCTGCAAGAACTGCGTTAGTCCCTTTTCCAAGCAGATATTCTTTAAGATCATTCCCTGACTTTCCTGAGCTTAATGCATCCTCTATATAATTTATTCTTTCAAGTGTGCGCTCTGCGGTATCAAGCACCCACCTGTCCCTCAGCTCCTCATCGGCATTGTTAATATCTTCAGGTCTTACGGATGTGTACACGCTTCCATCCTCTGGCTCGAATTTTCTTGCCTTTCCTACCACTGCAACGTATGCTGGTATATTCAGCTCAGAAAGGAAAATTGCAGCTTCTGGCTGGTAATGTCCTGCATATACCGTGAAAACACCTGTTGGGTCAGCTACGCGCCCCCGCCACAGGCTGTTATCTTTCCCGATGTTCTCTACCTCAGTCACGACGCCGACAATGAACAAACGGTTGCATTTAACACCGGTCGGGGTAATGATATAGTTCGGCGCTCTCTCATCACCTTCGCTGATGTGGAGGGTTGACCTGTTGAATTCCCATGCAAAAATGCGCCATGCTACTTCCCTGTCAAGTATCTTATCCATGCTGCCCTGCCCTTGAAAGAAGCTCTGATGCTCTTTCATTAATCTGGTCATGAGATTCACGAACATTAGTAGCTACAAGCGTGATACCGTATTCACCTTTTGACATATTGCCTCTTGCAGTCAGCATTTTTCCCAGCAGTTTCTTTTTCACTTCTTCTTCCACTGCATTCTGTGACATCGCTGCCTTTGCAATTTCTTTTGCCTGTTCAATTGTGATGCCGCTAAGCGCCTGCGTCAGTTCAGCATTCAGAACAAGTGTCATCGCCCCAGTCCCATCATCAATAATGGCTTTGATCCTCATATCCAGTTTCTCATCCACTTTCCCATGTACCCTGCACATACCCTTCTGGATGACGCGGGAGCATTCAGGACAGCGGGCTATCAACCCTGAACCAGGTCTTACGGAAAGAATGTTCCCTTCAACAACTACATCAAAAGCCCCTTCACTTTCAATGATATCCCTTATCATGACCTTCTTCGGCTCTTTGAACTCGATGCATTTTTCAAGTTTCTTTACCTTGCTATTCTCGTTGATATGCAGAGTTGGGACGCCCCGGAATGAGCGAACGTAGGCATTTTTCACTTCTATCGTGTTCCCTGCCACGAGTTCTGGCAGCAGTACCCATGAAGTAAAAGGAGCCTTTGTTTTATCATCGGCGCCAATCCCATTCAGTATATTCTTGCTTCCGTCTTTTGTTATTATCTCACGTGGTTCAATGCTCAGAATAGTGAACGCAGCGTTCACGTTCACGTCACCATCCCTTAATTCAGCAAGTTTTTTCTGCAAAATTTCCGGATTTATCGCAATTGTGGTATTGAGCTTTGTTACCTTTGACTTACTTCCGAAATTTATCTCAGGTCTGTCCTGCCAGTTCCTTACATAAGCCTGCGTAATATGGACAACATCGCCTGCATTGAGACCAAAATCATGCCATGCAGTGAAACTTCGTGCAGCTGTTTCATCGCCCAGTATCCCGGAAAAAATGGTTTTTTCGATAGTATTGATGTTAATACTTTTTTTTGTGAGTTCCATAACCTGCGCAGTAAATTCGATATTTTGGTCGCCTATTTTTATGTCGCCGAGCTTGCAAACTATGCTTTTGTCCGCTCCACCATATTTCTTGATGAGACTGCGTTTAGCTTCTTCAAGCGGTACCCTGAATTCAATGAGCTTCTTTAAATCCGCCAATATGTTGCTTTCCTCTATTTCGTTATCAAGCGCCCTTTTTATTTGATCAACATGGGGCGCAAATTCATCATCCATAAAGCCTCCTTCAGACTGATGGAATATGTGCTAATAGGGTCGGATTGGGATAAAAAGCCATTGGTTGAATTACCATGGATAAACAGATCACTGCGCTGGGGCTGGGATTTGAATCCAGGAAGACCGGTTGTGATCTAACCGTTTAGACGGTTGCGTGCGTGCCACGCAATAAAGGGCTGCATGGTTTATGCTGTGCAACCCTTTTTTATATTTATACTGAAGACTAGAGAATTTTTTTTTATTTTCTCAGGATTTTGAAAATTGTTCCAACTGATATCCAGACAGTAATGAATGTAATAAACCTTACAAAAATGCCTGTTAACGTGCGTTTGAATTCCCTTGAAGATGTGGGTGAGTCTGTAAAATCTCAATTATCGGCGATAAATTAAGTTATTTCGCCTTCTTCCTCAGCCCATTGATCAATGCATCATACCTCTGGCATATCCTCTTCAAAACATCCATCTGTGCATTCTTATGAGTTGGGACAAGAACATCCGCTCCGGCTCCTATCTCCTTCCCATCGCTTGAGGTGCCGTAATCTGGCGCTATCTTCACGCCATCTGATGATATCCCAAGATGCAGCTCGTTTATCATCTTTGATATCATCTCAGTCTGCGGCGAAGCTTTCTTAGTTATCGAATATGTTTTTTCGATGTACTCATCCTTTAGACCTGAAACTTGCTCAATGCTCTCCTTTGCCTTTCTTTGAGAACCGTATTCAGCCAGGAGATTGATCGAATTTGTCAGTTCATCGAACGTGGTAGCAGAGACCTCGATGATCCTGCCGTCAAAATAGCCGCTGATCTTTTGCTGGTAGCCTTTCGAGATAACAAGCACGCCGAGTTCAGCCAAATGGTCGCGCTCCTCATCAGTGGGAGAATACGGATTCACCACCTGATATTCCGCTATCCCGCAAAGCCCCATCAACGACTCGAACATGGGAGTGACACCGATGCCCTGCTTCCCAAGCCATTTATCAAGCCCCATCTGCTGCTCCTTTGCAAGTTCTATTATCTTTCGCCTTATCGCATCGGGATCTCCTGAATCAAGGTTGAAATACTCGGCAAATCGCGGTGTGGTTGAAAGAAGTCTTGTCCTGCCCTGAGGCACAGCATGAATAAATCCCCATTCCTCAAGCTCCCTTACATGATCGTAAGCAGCCGCACCCCTCCTGTCCACAAGGTCAGCCACGGTCAGAGGCTGGTGGTAGGCTATCATGGACAATGTCCGAAGCACCGGCGCACGAAGTTCCTTTGGCGCAAGAGACCTGACCTTCTCAGCATACTCAGGCATGACCTGCATTACGAACCTTCCTTCGATCTCTTTTATCTCAAGTGCAGAGCCGCGCTGCCTGTACTCCTCCATCAATTGCTGCAACAGTTCCTTCGCGTTCTTTCCCCGGACGAGATTTGAAAGTTGCGCTAAATCAAGCGGTTCACCAGAAGCAAAGAGCGCAGCCTCTAATATCTCTTTTTCTCCTGTCATGATGCCTCCTGCCTTCGTATGAAAAGCTCACCGAAAAGCTCTTCCTGCTCAAGCCATATCTCTTTTTTTGTGGCAAGGAATAGAAGTGCAAGATAAGCCATTATCCTGCCTGCCCTGTCAAGTGAACCTGCAAGTTCTGAGAACTGGATATATTTCTGTTTTTCGAACAGATTTGTCAAAATATTCCTCATCTTCATCACCCTGCTTTCAATATCTTCTTCATGCGCTATGGAAAGTACTTCCTTTATGGTCGTACGATGCACTTCTTTCTTGCTCCTTATGCGTTCAAGCCTTTTCTCTTCTTGTGCTTCTGCCTTTTTCAGTTCTGCCAGCAGCTCATCAAGGGTAACAGGACGGCGGGAGGTGCGACGCAGGGGAAGTGCGGGTACCGGGTAATCACTTATTTCAAAGTTATCACCCTCATCCATAAAATCATCGGGAATTTCTTCCACTTCTACAAGGGCATTGGACTTCATGCGAAGCAGGATGGCAGCAAATAGAAGTGTTCTCCCTGAGACGCGAAGATCCATTTTCTCAAGTTCCTCGACATGCCGCAGGAACTTGTCCGTGATCTCAACGATGTCTATGTTCCACGGGTCTATTTCGCCATTTCGAGCCAGATTTACAAGTATCTCGATCGGCTCTTCAAGTATTACTTCGTTTGTTGTTACCTCAGCCTCGCCATTTGTCATGTTTGTATTTATGTTTGTATTGATAATAGTATATAAAAGCACATAAGGGTTTTGTTAGACTATGTCAGTCTTTTTCCCGTCTTTTGACAGAAGCACCACCCGGCTTGATTCAGAACTATCTGCTATGCAGTAGCCCAGGGCTTCTGCGACTTTTTTTGAGAAATCCAGCACTTCTTGATAGGAAGGCATGCTGTCCCGGGAAAGGCGATTTCTTGAAAAACCCAGGTGCATGTAGGATTTCAATTCCACATAATCCGGCTCTGCAAGCCCGATGAGGCGCGCATAACCCTCCGGTGCATCCATATTTACACCCTTCGTGAGTGTTATCCTAACTGCTGTCCGTGTTTCAGAACCGTTCATAATTTCAAGTGATTGCTTTATGTTATCCCACGTGTCGGCAAGCGGAGAGCATGCTTTTTGATATGTTTCTTTGTCTGGCGCGTTCAGGCTGATATAAAGCTGAGTTGGCTTAAGCTTTCCAACCATCTCTGGATTTGTCCCATTGGTGACCACAAAAGTGGTCATGCCTTTAGTATGGAACTCTTCGATCATTTCTGGTAGATATGGATATAGCGTTGGTTCGCCTGAAAGTGATATAGCAACATGCCTTGGCTCAAAAGCCTCTTTCCACTTAGTCCTGTCCATAAATTCAGAACCTCCGTAACCTGAAATGAGACGGCGCTGTTCTATGAGACAGCTTTTCACTATATCAATAGGCAAATCCCATTGATCCGGTAAGGCTACCGGTACTTCAACCGCCCGCCAGCAGTGGAGACAGCGGTGGTTACATACAAGCGTAGGCGTCATCTGTATGCAGCGGTGGGAGGTCATTCCGTAGAACTTCGATTTATAACAGCCTCCATCGTTGCGCATGCTTTTGTTGAGCCACAGGCACGTCTTTACAGCACCGTGTGAGCCTGCCATGTGGTAGCCGTGTTTTTTAAGGATATCCCGGGTTGCGCTGGATATTGATGTCATTGTTGGGGTGGGTTCTATTATCGAGATGATATATCAATATGACCGATAGGTTTATTTAAAATGTGTTCAGTTGGATTTCAAAAATGGATGAAAAGATTGATGAACCTCATCGATTAATGTATGAATCTGAGAGATATCTCAAGGCAATAATAGAGTCATCGATGGATGGCATAACTGTTGTTGATGAACATGGGAAATTTGAATTTGCCAACGATTCTTTTTTTCGAATTATTGAATGGGACAAGGAAGAAATAATTGGCAATTATTTTATGAAAATAATACCGGATGATATGAAAGAACTCTGCATCCAGAAATGGGATAATGTTCAGAAAGGGATTCCAGATGATTTTGAAATAGGAATCATAACAAAAAGTGGTATAACAAAATATGTTAATGTGGCACACAAACTTACAAAGATCAATGGGGAGAAAAAAGTTGTTACAATTACCAGGGATATAACAGATTATAAAAAACTTGAATATTCTCTCAAGAAATCTATGGCTAAGTACCGGGATCTTTTTGAATATGCAGAAGATCCCATGTATACGATCGATAATCAGGGTTTTATTACGACGATAAATAGATCAGGACTGAAAATTCTTGGGGGTGGCAAAGAAGAGATAATAGGTTCACATATCTCGAAATGGTTAACACCAGAAAGTCTGAAATCCTCAATGGATATTCTTGCAAGACAAATGTCTGGCGAGTCCCTGGAGGAAACAGTATTGATCGAAGTAATTACAAAAGATGGGACTCATAAATGGGGTGAATCCAAAACAAGGATTTTAAAAGATGGGGATATTATCACTGGAGTACATGGTATAGTGAGAGACATAACTGAAAAGAAAAAATTGGAACAAGAATTAAAAGAATCTGAGGCAAAATACCGCGACCTGTTCGATAATGCCCAGGATGCCATGTATGTACTTAATAATGATGCCATTTTTTTGAAAATGAATCGGATCGGACTTGAAATACTCGATTGTACAATAGATGAAATAATTGGAAAGTCTATTTTTAAATGGCTGACGCCAGAAAGCATCAAGATCGTCGAAGAACGCATGAAAAAACGCCTTGCTGGGGAGCCCTTAAACAGGACGGATGAAATCGAGATAATATGCAAGAACGGTGAACACCGGTGGATCGAGATAAAAACAAGACCGATCATAGAAAATGGAAATTTAATAGAGATACACGGGATAGGAAGAGATATCACTGAGAATAAGAAACTGAGACAGAAGCTCAACAATTCAAATAAACAGCGCAAACTCCTGTGTTATCTTATAAAAGGGACGCGAGGAGGAGAAACACGTGCATTGATATTAAAGAACCTTTCTGAAAGGTCTTATAATGCAAATCAACTCGCAAATATTTTGAAAATGGATTATAAGACCGTCAGGTATCACCTTGATATTCTTATAAAGAACAATATCATCAATATGGATAAAAAAGGAAATTCCAGTGCTATATATTTTATCTCAGGCAAAGTCTCTGCTGACCTGACCGATCTGTAATGGCATACCAAAAGTTTTTATTTACCATATATCATCAAAGGTAGCACATCTCGAGGTATTTTAATGGCAAGAAACATTCGTGTTGAGAAAATCACACAGACTCCTATAGAAAAACAGGAGATAGAGATCGTTGAAAGAAAAGGGGTCGGGCACCCTGACAGCATGGCTGACGGCTTTGCAGAAGCAGTAAGTAGGGCGCTATGCAACGAATATATCAAAAAATTCGGAACTGTGCTGCATCACAATACAGACCAGGTCGAGGTCGTGGCAGGGCGCTCACATCCGGAATACGGAGGCGGAGAACAGATCTCACCAATTTATGTGCTTCTTGTGGGAAGAGCAACAAAAGAATTCCAGGACAGGAAGATACCTACTGATACTGCGGCTGTAAGAGCAGCAAAACAGTACCTTAAAACCACGCTTCCTGACATTGATTCTGAGCACGATGTTATAATTGATTGCAAGCTTGGCGTCGGATCAACAGACCTTCAGAGCGTTTTCAAGCGGGGAAAGGCTCCAATGGCTAACGACACCTCTTTCGGTGTCGGACATGCTCCATTTTCCGAGGTCGAGCAGATAGTATATAATACAGAGCGCCAGATGGTGCTGAATTTCAAGAAAGATCTGCCTGCTATTGGTACTGATATAAAAGTCATGGGAATGAGGAAGAACGACAGCATCACGCTGACCGTTGCCTGCGCCATGATAGGTAAGCATGTCGATGACCAGGATCACTACTTCCAAATAAAAGATGAACTCAGGGGAAAGATCCTCGATCTTTCAGGTACATATACAGACCGCGAAGTAGAGGTTTTCGTGAACACAGGAGATGATGAAGAAACAGGCTCAGTTTATCTCACTGTCACAGGCACTTCAGCCGAGATGGGTGACGATGGTTCTGTAGGGCGCGGGAACAGGTGCAATGGTCTTATCACACCGAACAGACCCATGAGCATGGAAGCCACAAGCGGTAAGAACCCCATAAACCATGTTGGTAAGCTGTACAACCTTCTCTCAAACCAGATAGCCACTGACATCGCCACGAACGTTTCAGGGATCGAGGACGTGTACATCCGCATCCTTTCCCAGATAGGGAAACCAATTGATCATCCTCTTATTGCCAGCGCGCAGGTGATACCCGGGGATGGCGCAAATATGAAGACCATTAAATCAGAATCAGAAGCCATCATTGATAAATGGCTCGGGGACATCACGAAGATCACAGAAATGATCACACGAGGAGAACTGGATACTTTCTGATCCGGTTCTTTTTTCTATGAATAATGTGGATTTAATCTTAGAAGTTGACGGGGAAAGCATCCCGATGAACGATTTTGTAAGAAAGGTCTTATCAGGTATGATAACTGGTTCGGTCAAGGCACTTCATGGTGTTGGAGACGAGTGGAAGACCCTGAACATAACGATAAAAAGATGAAAATTTATGTCGCGATCTGCTCTCATTCTCGCTGGAGGAAGAGGCAGCCGCTTAGGATTCAGGGAAAAAGCCCTTATTGAGGTAAAAGGGAAACCGTTGATAGCCTTTGTAATTGAAAAACTTGAAAAATCTGTTGATGAAATAATAATTTCCGTTCGCGATGATGCTCAGAGTAAACATTTAAAGACAAAATTCCCGAACCTGAGATACGCCTGTGACAAGTATGAGAACACAGGTCCTCTTGCAGGAATTCTTTCAGGGCTTTCAATATGTAAGTATGAATATTGTTTTATTGCAGCATGCGATATGCCTTTTATTAATGAAAATGCGGTAAATTTTCTTTTTGATAAGTGCAGGGATCATGATGCAGCGATCCCGCAGTGGAGTGATGGATATTTTGAGCCACTTCATGCGGTTTATAATCGCAATTCGATGATGAGTGAAACAAAAAATTCACTCGAAAAGGGTGAGACCACCATACTTGCGCCCATCTTGAGACTTAATGTAAATTATGTGCCCATTGAAGAAATAAGAAAAATAGATCCAGATTTAAAAACATTCATGAATATTAATACCTGTGAAGATCTAGAAAAGGCTGATCTATGAAGCCTCCTGTGATCTGCATAGTGGGAAAAAGCAAAAGCATGAAATCAATGATCATGCAGGAATTGATATCAAAACTAAAAGCCTGTGGACTGAAAGTGGGCGCTCTGAAATATCATAAACACGGGGATTTTGATATCGATATAAAAGGCAAGGATACATGGAAGTATGCAAATGCGGGAGCTGATACAGTGGCTATTTCATCATCGATGAAATTTGCGCTCATAAAAAAAGCAAGTTGCGAACCCGATATTGATGATATAATTGAACATGACTTTGCAGATTGTGATATCGTTCTTGCTGACGGATTCACTCTTTCTGACAAGCCAAGAATAATAGTCATCGAAAGTGAAGAGGATATTGATGTGTTTAAGAGAGGTTGTGAAGTACTGGCAGTTATCTATCAGAATGCTGGAAATAAGGACATACCGGGACTTGCCAGTACGGTATCAAGATTTTGCGATTTTAAAAAAGGAAAGAATTAAAGCTTATCCAGCTTTTCAATTCCAACCTTCTTTACGAATGGCTTGTTGATCTTATCAGGCATCCAGTCGGGTTTGTTCTTTGGCGCTGCAATCATTTGTTTCCAGCCCTTGAATATGTGTATCTTCTTTGTTCCTCTCTCCCTGAGACGAAGCTCTACTGGGGCGCTCTTTGTTCCTCCAAATCTGTTCGCAGCCTTAAGAGCAGCCTGCCGCGGCTGGCGCCCTGTGAATACGCCTTCCTCTGTACCATTTTTTTTTCTTAATATAAAATTCTTTATTTCTGTCATTTGTTTTAATTCCTCCTCGCACCCTTAGATGCTACAGCCTCTACATTACACTGTTTTGATTTATAAAACTTATTTACATGAATAATCATGATGTATATATGCCGTTATCAAGCGCCACTGTTAACAGTAAAAAACTATTTTACTCTCCCAGTCTATTTTACCTTATTATCATCAATATCTCCGCATAAAGCTCAGTCGAACATCTCCATCCCATGCGTATCATATTATTCAAACCCGCAAGGGCTTCCTCTTTCTTCAGCAATTTCATTTTCCACATTCTCATAAGAAGATATATCGTTCCATGATGCTCAATTTCCTCTACCTCAGCCATTCCCCTTGCTTCCTCATCATCAAGCAGCGCAATGCCATTTAACTCCCGCGACAGCGCAAGGACATCGATATCGACTTCATGGATTTTAGGATTCTCTCTCAGGTGGTTTATATACTGCTTATTTGCAGGGTTTTTTATCTGGAACACTCCACTGCTGACAAGAGATTCGATCAGGAAGACCTCAGGTCTTCCGCTCTTTTTTCCCTCAACTACAACTTCCCTGTAAACTGATTTTGTGATATATTTTTCTTCAGGAAAATGCTTTACTTTTTCGATGAGGTTCACTTTCCCAAGGTAAATCAGGGGCGTGGCATCAAAAATGAGGGGCTTCATTGAAGCGCCTTTTTTAAGTCAGAACTGATAAATTTCTCAGACTTTATCCAGATTATCCCCTTTTCCCTCACAAGGTCAGCAAAATCCCATGCTGAAAGACCTGCCATCTGCGCGGCTTTTAAAAAACTTGCTTTTCCTTCTTCCAGGGATTTGAGCGCCCGCCGCTCTTTCCAGTGCTGCAGCCCCTCTGCAAGCAATTTTCGAATTGAGGCTGATTTTTCAAGTGACTCTTCCTTCATAAAGGATTCAAGTTCTTTAAATACATCATCAGGTATCCGCGCTGATATGCTTACTTCTGTCATGTCTTAATTGTATGCAATGCATACATAATAAAGATTACCAGATACCTTAAAATACCCGCCCCCAAAATATACTATCCAATGCCTCACAGAAAAGTCTCCAAAGTCCTTCTCTTCCTCAAGAACATGGTGTACGAGAGCACAGCGCCAATGGAGATCCTGCGCTTTGCGAAATACTACCGCAAGAAAGGACTGGATGTCGTGGTCGTACTATGGGGTCCAATGGGTGTAATCCTTGCAAAAAAAGGCAAGCACGGCATACCTCCTTACGATGAACGCATGAAGGAATGTATCAGCATGGGTGTACAATTCAAATGCTGCGAACTGGCTTCGGGAATGATAGGCTTTGAGATAAATGAACTCATCGAGGGCGTAGAGATGGTTCAGTCATATGAAGTGGCTGACCTGATGCTCAAATACTGCGAGGAAGGTCAACTTGTAATAAACCTTTGAACCTGAAATCTTTTTAACTACTGAAAACAATTAACACCCATGGACAGGAGACTCCTTGAAAAACTAAAAACAGGCGAGGTCGGATTTCACAAAATCGATAAGAAACCTGATACTGACGCCGCGATAGAACTAAGGCGAGCCGCAGTATCGGAACTGACCGAAACCGAGTTTTCTCATATTAAAAATTATTCTTTTGACATAGAAAAAGTCACGGATCGAAACATTGAGAATATGATCGGAGCAGTGCAGGTACCTCTTGGCGTGGCTGGACCGCTTCGCATAAATGGCGATTATGCGAATGGAGAGTTCTATATCCCACTTGCGACCACAGAAGGCGCCCTCGTCGCAAGCGCGCACAGGGGATGCTCTGTTATATCATCCTGCGGGGGTGCAAATGCCAGGATATTTGACGATAAGATGACACGCGCTCCGGTATTTATGACAAAAGACGTAATTGGAGCGAAAAGGTTAGTTGAATGGGTTAAAGAGAATTTTGCGCGCCTGAAAGAGAAGGCAGAAGCAACAACACGCTTTGGAAAACTGCTTTCGATATATCCTTTCGTGGCAGGACGAAGTGTTTTTTTGCGTTTTTCCTATGACACAAAGGATGCCATGGGGATGAATATGGTAACTATCGCCACTGATGCCGCAGTTGATCTTATTATTTCTGAGAATGATGCGGAACTTGTGGCATTATCGGGGAACATGTGCACAGACAAGAAGCCGGCTGCCATAAATGCAATAACAGGCAGGGGAAAGACAGTATCAGCAGATGTGGTTCTGAACCGCGAAATAATCAGGGAAAAACTGAAAACAACGCCTGAAAAAATGGCTGAAGTGAATTACAGGAAGAACCTTGTAGGCTCGGCGCGCGCAGGTTCTCTTGGATTTAACGCCCATGCAGCCAACATTGCAGCCGCCATCTTTATCGCATGCGGGCAGGATGCTGCGCATGTTGTGGAAGCAAGTAATGCCATGACATTGATGGAGCTCACAGAAGATGGGCTTTACTGTTCTGTTACACTCCCATCGCTTGCTGTGGGAACGGTGGGTGGCGGGACTGGAATTGGTGCACAGCATGAGTGTTTGTCGATGCTTGGCGCAGCAGGAGCAGGCGACCCGCCTGGTGCGAACTCAAAGAAACTGGCTGAGATTGTGACAGCGGCAGTGCTTGCTGGCGAGATATCGCTCATTGGCGCGCTTGCGGCAAGGCATCTTGCGAAGGCGCATGCTGAACTGGGGAGATAAAACAGGATTGCAGTAATCTTCCCTGAAAAATGTGCGGAAACGCAACACGAACATGAGCCCGATTACTGAAAGGATGGGGGCGAGGGTGGGGAATTCGGGGACGGGCGCCAGATATTAATTGCTTGAATTATATGTTTCAACAGCGGTAGCGCATCGCGGAATCCGAAGCAACCATCAGGAACTCTCATCCAAGAGCAAGGATTTATCCATCTGCGTCATCAGCGCAATCCATGTTTCAATCGATTATGTGAAAGGCACACGGATGACATGGATTTAACGGATTCACACGGATTTGTGCTCATCAGCTTCTCCGAAGCACCACAAGTTTTATTTCTTACCATTTTCTCCTTCCTCTCCGTTTGAATGATGACAGCTCTCATGCGTTTTTTAGCATGCCACCCACATTATGTTTTTTACGTACACCGTAATACCATAAATAACTTGTGAAAATGCTGACTTAATTGCTGGGTGGTTCCTTTTTAATATTAAGCTTGTGAAACTGGCGAGAGCGATTGGGTGAGGTTTAAGATGATTAGCAATAATATAACTATATAAATGCAGACAAAACAATAACCAGAGGAGAACAATATTATGGAAGCTCTAAGGCAAATCGTTAGAATACCAAGGGATCATGAATTGAAGATAAGAGTGCCTAATAATATTCCTGAAAATGAAACTGTGGAGGTGATTCTTATTATTAAGGAAAAGCCGAAAAATTTCAAACAGAGAATTAATGATTTAAAATATGCATCCAAAGATAATATCTTCCTTGAGGATATGCAGGATATCTTAAGAGATTTTGAACCTGTAGATTCAGAAGGATGGTAGATCGATGGAATACAGGTGGCACATATTTCTCGCAAATCTTGATCCTGTGATCGGTTCTGAGCAGGGAAAGACCCGACCCGTACTCGTAATAAGCGAGGAGGAAATAAATCAAATTCTACCGGTAGTAAATGTCCTTCCGATAACATCACGAAAACCTGATAGAAGAATTTATCCAAATGAGGTATTATTGTCTGCTGGAGTTGGTGGTTTGACTCATGAATCGATAATTCTCTGCTATCAGATAAGAACACTTGATAAAAGGCGTCTCTTCAGAAACATGGGCAAAATGGATAACCCATTTTTGCAAGAAAATATCATTGATGCTTTGACTTTCCAGCTTGGTATATTGAGATAAACATTTTCTTTATTGAGCGAACTACCGATTCTCTTTTTTGCTCAAGTCTGCTTTGGAGAGCAGAACTCCTCGATACAGGCAAAGTTTTATTAAGTAAGAAAGTAAGAAAGTAATATCATGGCAACAGAAGTTGAGTTCACACGAATGTCCACAAAAGGTCAAATAGTAATTCCTAAAAAACTCCGTGAAGGATTTGAAGATGGAACACCATTTGCAGTAATACGGGACAGGGATACGATCCTTCTCAAACAAATAAAGCTCCCTGGTATTAAGGAATTTGAATTTCTTGCTGCAAAAGGAGAAAAGGTAGCAAGATTAAGAGGGATAAAAGAAACAGACGTTGATGATATCGTCCATAAACATCGTTGAATGTCATTATTAAGGATCCTGCAGATGACAGGATATTGGAATGCGCAGTTGAAGGTGAGGTAGATTATCTGGTTTCAGGTAACAAACATCTTCTTGATGTTCAGGAATTCCGGGGGATAAAGATTGTGACCGCAAGGCAGATACTTGAAATCCTTGGACCTTGATACTCAAACGGCGGCGGCTTTAATCCCCCGTGCATCTTGGCACCTTTATCCACTGTTCAGTCCTTCTTCAGCCACGGCATCATCGCTCTGAGCTCTTTCCCGACCTTCTCGACCTGATGCTCATTTTCCTGCCTCTCAAGCGCATTCAATACAGGTCTGTTCGCCCTGCTCTCAAGCACGAACTCTTTTGCGAACTCACCGCTCTGTATCCGGCGCAAAGCCTCTTTCATTGCCTGTTTGGATTGCTCGTTTATGACCCTCGGTCCGACCGTTAATCCGCCGTACTCTGCGGTATTGGACACATAATACCACATCTTGCTCAGTCCGCCCTCGTGGATAAGGTCTATGATGAGCTTCATTTCATGGAAAGTTTCAAAATATGCTATCTCTGGCTGGTAACCAGCATCAACGAGTGTCTCAAATGCGGCTTTCATGAGGCATGTCGCACCGCCGCACAGGTCAACCTGCTCGCCGAACAGGTCTGTCTCGGTCTCTTCCTTGAACGTGGTCTCAAGCACTCCTGCGCGCGTGGCGCCGATCCCTTTTGCATAAGCCATGCCGATATCATGGGCGTTTCCTGTTGCGTCCTGGTATATGGCAATAAGCGCGGGTACGCCTATGCCTTCGGTGTATGTGCGCCTGACAAGGAATCCAGGTCCTTTTGGCGCCACCATTATTACGTTCACGTCCTTTGGCGGCACTATCTGGTTAAAGTGTATATTAAAGCCATGAGAGAAACACAGCGTCTTGCCCTTGCTCATGTGAGGCGCTATCTCGCTGCTGTAAATTGCGCCCTGGATCTCATCAGGAACAAGCATCTGGATAATGTTTCCTTTCTTAGCTGCATCTGACATTGTCATGACAGAAAGTCCGTCGTTCTTAGCCTGAGTCCACGACTCGCCCCCTTTCCTGACACCCACGACCACATCAAGCCCTGAATCATGAAGGTTCTGAGCCTGACCTGCTCCCTGGCTGCCGTAACCGATAACTGCGATCGTCTTGCCATTCAAAACGTCTGAATCTGCATCTTTATCATAAAATATCTTGACCATGGAATATCCTCCTGCCCCCTTTGACAGCCTTAACAGGTATAAGTGTTTCTTGTGAAACAGGAAAGGTTTATCTTCTTTATGTTTCACAGAAATAGGATAAGGTTATGACTTTTCATGAGAAAAAAGACCATCAAATAATTAGAAGTGATGGAAAGCCAAAAGCACCTGAGAATCTAAGAAACACATTGAAAAAGAAATCTCAGGGGGTGTTGAGGAGACCTATTAAGACACTCGAACTACTCACACTGGAAAATCTATTGGAAATCAACGACCAACTCAAAGAAGACGCAAGAAGAGACCCTCGTATTGAATATTCCGGGGACGGAGAGGTTCAGATATACAAACTCAAGAAATTGATAGAACGGACACCAAAAAGGACTCTTTCTGAAATCGCAGCATATTACTTGAAGAATATAATCATATTACAGGCGTTCCCGGATGGAAACCACAGGACAGCCTTTTATGCGGTAGAGACTTTCCTTGAAAAGAATGGCTATGGCTTCAATTATACCCCGGAAGAAGCCTTTGAATTCAGGAAAGAACTCTTTAAAAGGCGACTGCGGGAGTACAAAACTTATGAGGAGAGACCCATAAGCATTTTAAACGAAGGGGATAACCAGATATTCTTGTTCTGTATGGAATTCATCACAGCACATCTAACTTAGAATTATGGAAACCTGATGCCTGCGGTCAAGAATTTCTCGAATCAACTGGCTGTCACTCTGGCGCACGCTCTCTACCTGTCTCGCCTTTGGCGACACGACTTTTCTTACCTTTTTATCCGCTTTGGGAATAGATTGTTTGCGCTGCATTATTGCTACTACTACTACGACTTATATAAGCGTGCGCCCACAGTTCTCAGTGTACCTATCTAACTGTGGTTAAATTCGCCGGGACATATCGCCCCACAACGATACCGTCGATAGATAGGTGCCAAGTCTTGTTTTCCGAAAAGGTCTTGAAACATATTCCCATTAACTCTTTTAAGACGGATTTACCCTCTAACAACATCCCCCGCGCTCCCGACCACTATTTCCCTTACATTCTTATACTCCTGGACTTTACCTGTGATCTTCACCCTGTCCCCTGTTTTTAAGTAATCATTCAACTCCTTTGCCCCATTATCCTTTGAAACGAACACCTTAATATCAAGGTTCGAGAGCGTCAGGATAAGATTATCTCCTGTTTTTGTCATCTGCTTTGAGAGCACTGTTCCCTCTACATACACACGTTCATCAAGCTTTGAGTCAATTGAATAAGCTTCTGGCTGTGAAGAGAAACCAAAAAATGCGATGATCAGGGATAGAGCCGCCATTATCAGCAGAACTATGACCACCTTTTCTTCTTTTTGCATCATTTACCAGTTACCTGCCTGGGCATCTTCCCATTTCCATACTGGATATAAATGCATCGAAAGATATTTCAGCCAATCCAGAATAAAAGCCAGGTATGGATTACACCCCCTATCTTAGACCCATCCTCATAATTGGAGCAAGTCTGCTCTTAGCTGCAGTCATCAACCTGATCTTAAAGATACTCATTAAAAAGGCAGAAAAAACCGGGACGAAAATCGACGACATTATCCTGCTTGCCATAGGGAGACCCCTTTATATTCTGATTATAGTTGCGGGCTTATATTATGCAATTCATGAAACTCCGTATCTCGGGGAACTCATAAACACTTTCGATGGAGATTACAGGTACAGGCACTTTCTCCTCACTCTTTTTGCGACTTGGATAGCCGCATCTTTCATAAAAAGGATCATCAGGGAATATGGGTACGAGATCGCTTCCAGGACAAAAGGGGAGATGGATGACAGGCTTGTGGCTTTTGCCGACATGTCTGGAACGTACATAATCTGGCTGATCGGCTTGATGATAGCCCTCTCAGGCGTAGGGGTTGAAATAGGACCTGTTATTGCAGGCATGGGCATAGCAGGTCTGGCTTTAGCCCTTGCTGCGCAGAATCTGATCTCAAACGTGTTCGGCGGGATGACCATAACCCTTGACCAGCTTTACAAAGTTGGGGACAGGGTAGAGTTCGGCGGGGTTTACGGAGATATCTATGAGATAAAACCCAGGTACACTAAGATTAAGACCCTTGATAATGTGATAATCACCATCCCCAACTCAAAGGTGATCAATGATAACATCATAAATTATGCAGACCCTGACACCACTGTAAGAGTTAAGATACCTGTCGGGGTTGCCTACGGGACAGACCCGGAAAAAGTGGATAAAATAATGCTTGAAATAGCAGATAATACTCCAAATGTCTTAAAAGAGCCAAAACCCCTTGTCAGGTTTACGGAATATGCTGCTTCGTCCCAGAACTTCGAACTTCTCGTATGGGTAAAGCATTATGACGACAGGCACCCTGCCATCGACATGATACTCCGGGATATGTTCAAACGGTTCAAAGAAGAAGGCATAGAGATGCCCTTTAACCAGATGGATGTCCATTTAAAGAAAGATTAGTCACATGAACATTACAAAAAAGACAATTACTGCAATTGCATGCAGTTTCGCTCTCACGATGGGTATCGTCATAATACTGGTCCTTTTGACCATGTTCCCGCCCTTCCAGCAAATAGACCCGTATATCATATTTCTCTTTTCTCTCATTGTGTTTATCCCTCTATTATTTGCAAGATTGAACCGGCTCGATGCACAAAAGAGAATTCTCGGCTGGACCTTTATCGGACTCGGTGCCCAACTGCTGGTCCTTCCGCTTCCCCTTGTGTTCATCATTTTAAAATTCCCCTCAACGGCTGGATTTTTATTTGGAGGTATAATCCTCACAGGTTCTGCGGTTTTCGGAATACCTGCGGGGCTGCTTACCATTGCTGCAGGAGTGTTTCTTGTAAAACGCCGTTAATTTCGTATCAACACTTATTCAAAATAGTTATATCCCCTCAGGTATAAGATAGCATTTGAAGCTTATGACAGAGACCATGTATGCAAAAGAACCTGCAGATTTTCTCACGGATGGAAGGGAAATCTCACTTGTGGAAATGGGGGGTGAAGATATTAACGTTTCATGCAGCCAGGGAAAGATCAATCTTTGGTTCGGCAGGCAGGTCAGTGAGACACTGATCCATCAAGTCATATTCGGTATTTCTAATGTAGATCCCTCAGTAAGCCATGAACTGGAAGTAATATGTAATTTCGATACTATATCGGCGTATGAGAGCGCGGGTTACACATTGATATCATATTCAAAAACGAAGGGAGGATACAGGACGGCTTTCAAGCTGTCTTTCTCGAAGAAATTCGCTCTTGACCATTTCGTGAAGTCAATAATGGACCAGCTTAAGGAAAAAGGTGTTAAATTCACGCTTCACTGGGATGGGAGTCCTGGCATGATAATCCATGTATATAATGAGTTAAAAAAGCTTGACGAAATAAAGATTAAGCGGATAGAATATAAAGCAGCAGGGGATACAGAGGATAAATGACCGGTGAAAAGAATGATTGCAAAGCTACTAAAGTATCGATGAACTTTATTGCAGAACATATTAAAAAAGTTGCCTTGAAGCTTGATACTGGCTCTGTATCAGCACTCGTTGACAGTATCATGGGAGCCAAAAAGATTTTCCTGATGGGGGCGGGTAGATCAGGTTTAGCTGCAAAGGCTTTTGCAATGAGGCTCATGCATATGGGATTCCACGTGCATGTTGTGGGTGAGACAACTGCTCCTGCAGTACAACCTGACGACCTTGTAATAGCAGTTTCGGGCTCAGGAGAAACTACATCAATAGCGAGCCTTGGAGCCATCTCGAAAAAGATAGGCTCAAAACTTGCAACTATTACATCGAATAAGGACTCCACTCTTGGCAATATTTCTGATGTTGTGGTTATTATTCCAGGAGGGCAGACTCAACTGGCGCCTCTTGGAACAGTGTTTGAGATAACTGCACTGGTATTTCTGGATGCGGTAATTTCAGAGCTGATGGTCAGGACAGGCGCAAGTGAAGCAGAGTTGAAAATGCAACACGCTGTATTTGAGTGAGGATCATGTTCTCACAGAGAGTTAGAAGCATTGACATCTCAGGCATACGCAAGATGTTCGAAGGGGCTGGACCCAACGCTATAAACCTGGGACTTGGTCAACCTGACTTTGATACGCCTTTGCACATCAAGAGAGCAGCGATAGAAGCTATTAATAAGGGTTTCACGGGATATACGGCGAACCTTGGTATTCCGGAACTGAGGGATACCCTGTGCAAAAAGTTTAAGCGGGAGAATGGTTTTTCTGTCGCCCCTGACGAGGTGATTGTAACATCAGGCGCTTCTGAAGCACTGCATCTCGCGTTACAGGCTCTGGTGGATAAAGGAGATGAGGTGCTGGTGCCAGACCCGGGGTTTGTATCATATTCACCTCTGGCAAAGATGGCTGGGGGAAAAGTGGTGGGCGTGCCGCTGGGTGAAAGACTTACGATGACGCCTGAGGCTGTGAACGAGAGCATCACGCTGAAAACCCGTGCCATTATCATAAATTCGCCCTCGAATCCCACGGGGACTGTGCAGACCAGAGAGGAAATAAAAGGTCTTGCTGATATCGCAGAGGATAAGGAAATAACAATAATCTCTGATGAGGTCTATGAACATTTCATCTACGAGGGAGAGCATGTCAGTCCTGCTCAGTTCACTGATAACGTAATCACTATCAACGCAGTTTCAAAGACATATGCAATGACAGGCTGGCGCATCGGATATGCGGCTGCGCGCAAGGAGTATGTCGAGCAGATGCTTAAAGTGCACCAGTACATACAGGCGTGTGCCTGCTCTATTGCCCAGAAGGCTGCGCTTGCTGCTATCGAAGGTCCGCAGGAATGCGTGAGTGAGATGCGTGAGAGCTTCAGGGCGAGAAGGGATATTTTGATGGAAGGATTCAATTCAATGGGTATCAAATGCGTCAAACCGCAGGGAGCTTTTTATGCTTTTCCTGAGGTGGAGGATGAAGACGCACCGGCGAAGTTATTAAAGAACGGAGTTATCGTTACTCCAGGCTCGGCTTTCGGAGAGAACGGGAAGGGGCACATAAGGATATCTTATTCCACATCTGAGGCGAATTTGAAGAAAGCGCTGGGGATAATGGGGACAGTGTTGTAAGAAGTAGTTCTTTTCACTTAGATACCAAAGTCAAACGAAACCCTTATATCATTAGGAACACAAACATTAGGATTATGTTCCTGTTTATTAACAGAAAAGATGAAACGGATTTCCTGGAAGAAAGATACAATAAGCCGGGCTTTGATTTTTTCGTCATTTACGGCAGGAGAAGGATCGGAAAGACAGAGTTAATAAAGAACTTCATAAAAAATAAGCCGCACATTTACATGCTGTGCAACAAGGCGGGTACGGCTGCAAACGTTTTAAGATTCAAGCAGGAGGTATCAAAGTTATTCAATGAGCCTGTGATCGCTACGGGGGATCTGGAAGAGATATTCTCTTATCTTGTGCCAAAAGCAAAAGAAAAACTTGTTGTGGTGCTGGATGAGTTTTCATACCTTGTTGAAAAGGATAATTCTGTGCCTTCGCTGTTCCAGGCTGTTATTGATGAAGTTCTGAAAGAGAAGAATGTGATGATCATTATTTGCGGGTCAAGCATAAGCATGATGGAAAGCCTTCTGGGATATAAGAATCCGCTCTATGGAAGGAAGACAGGGCATATTAGACTCGATTTTCTTAAATTCAGGTATTTCAAAGATTTCTTTCCCCGATATAATATTGAAGAGAATATAAGAACATACGCAATCCTGGGGGGAGTCCCCTTTTATCTTGATAAGTTTGACCCAGGCATATCCGCGCTTGAAAATGCAAAAAAGGAGATCCTTTCGAAAAAAGGGAGGCTTTATGAAGAAGTTGATTTTCTTCTCAGGGAGGAAATGAGGGAACCTGAAGTTTATAAGGGAATTCTTTCTGCAATAGCCCATGGAAATGCAAAAGTTGCAGATATTGCAAATAGAGCAGGGATCAAAGCCTCTGATATGGACAGATATCTCAAGACCCTGATTATGCTTGGAATAATCAGGAAAGAAATTCCAGTGACTGAGAAAAAGAGCAAAAAAACGCTGTACACGATTGATGATAATTTTTTTGATTTCTATTCGCGATTTTTCGAACCATACAGGTCTGATATTGAAATGGGGGAAATGAAAAACATTGAAGAAAACATCAACAAGAACTTTAATGCTTATACAGGTAAGAAATTTGAAAATCTCATAAGAAAAGAAGCTATAATGAGAATTTCCCCATTTCCCATATCAAGAGCGGGCAAATGGTGGGGTTTTTACCGTGAAACTGGAGAGAAGAAAGAGCTTGAGATCG
>JAQUNZ010000034.1 GCA_028717345.1 Candidatus Methanoperedens sp. | reverse complement strand
GGGTTGACAATTCCACGAAAATAAGGTTACTTCTTATTAGAAAATTTGACAGTAGAGAGGAAAGTTTATAACAGGGTGGGGAAATTTAAACCGGTGAAAGTGGGGAATTTTACGCCGGTGTTGACAGATACAACTGTCTTCAATGAAGAGAGCTGGAATGTTCGATGAGCTAAAACCAACACTCCTAGAACGATTTTTTGCGTTTATACCTTTTATAAATTGTTGAAATGTATTTTCGCAACTTTTATGTCATGGTAGCAGTGCCTATCGGTTTTGATTGATTCCAGGGCTTCATAGTGCTTCAAATTTTGATTATTTTCGCCCTTCACTTCAAAAATGACCTGTTTTTATGCGGGGGAGATTTATGGGGATGATTTGTTACCATATCGGTTTATTATTCATCGTGAGAAATTACAAAATCACTGGATTTTAGGATTGTGCCAAATCGTATTATATTCCTTTTCATTTTAAGGTTGTTGATAAAATTTATACAACAGGCTCAGATATTACACAAATAATATATATACATATTTGAGTTCATATCAATCTTATAATCATTTTTTATTTCGGTTCCATCTGCCAGGGTGGTTTATTTAAATAACTTTTTGAAGAATATTTTCAAACCACATCTTGTGATTCGTACGTATTCCTATGATCATTCTCTCTTATTGATAAGCCCATTATATACACCCATGATACTTTCTGCTATCGTGTCTATAGAATAATCTCTTGCGGCCCCTATACAATTTCTCTTTTGAATAGAATTTCCAGAGAGTATATCTTTAATCTTGTCCGCCATTCTATCTTCATCTCCGATTTTTACAACATAACCTGTTTTTCCATTAATAACTACCTTATTAATATCCCCCACATCTGTAGAAACTACTGGCACTCCACATGCTAGGGCTTCCAATACCACAGTAGGCATTCCCTCATATAACGAACTTAGGATTAACACATCTGAACAGTTTAATATTTCTGGAATTTCATTATGGGATACTGGTCCTTTAATAAAAATATTTTGATTTTTTACAGTCTGACTATAAATTTGATTTTTTTCTTTTCCCGAACCCACTAATAATAATTTTATATTTGAAAATCGTTTATCCTCAATAATTTCATTATAGATATTGATAATTATTTCGATCCTCTTTTCTTTTTCAAATCGACCAACGTATAAAATGACTTTATCGTTTTCATCAAATCCGTATTTTTTTTTACAATCATTTCTATCCAACGGCTTAAAAATATTCAGATCAATACTCACTGGTATGACAACAATTTTATTTTTAATAAAAGGATACTTGTTTAAAAAATAATTTTTGTTTTCATCTGAAACTGAAATTATCTTATCCACATGTCTTAAAACAAATCCTTCAATTAAACCATATAACCCTCCAATGATTTTCCCTCTTTTTTTGTAGACATTTTTTATATGTGCCCCATGCAAAGTTAAAATCTTTAAATTTTTTCGATAAAATAAAACAAAAGGAAACATCTCATCCGAACGCTGCGCATGAATAATGCAATTCGAAGATAAACACAACTTTTTTTTATTTATAAATATATATAATACCGACTCTAAGCTCGTTATATCTTCCTTATTACAGATTGGTATTAAATGGTAAGGGTAAACTTTATTTGGCTTATTAGAAGGCGCTATTAGACTAACATTAACATTTTTATTACTATAATAGTTAATTAAATTCATGACATAAACCATCATACCACCAGGTCTCACAAATTCAGGATTTCCACCTACGAAAGCTATCTCCATGAAACACATCCAAGTTATTTTGACAATGCACTTTTTTGGTTATTTTGATAAAAGTTCTCAATAAAATCAACCATAAATTTTGTCACATCAATTTTTTCATTTAACAATTTCTTTCGCTTCGCGTTCCATTCTCTTTTTAAGTCATTTTTATTTAATAACTCGTTTATTTTTTCAGTTGCTTTTATGACGTCAGAAAATGTATATCCTAAACCATAATTCAATTCTTGATCCTCTAAATATCCTCTGCGTGTGTTAGATATATAGACCCAAGGGGTTCCCAGTACTCCTGCTTCAGAAGCCATTGTAGCGCCATCCCCAATATAAATTGTCGCATAATATAATAAATCATGTATTTTTTCAATTGGAATTTTTATTAAATATTTTTCGAATCTTGAATCCAATTCTCTTTCAGAAGTTAAAAACACACGTCCATATTTTTCTAAAGTTTCTAAAAATACAAGCATCTGATCATCGGAATTAAAGGAAAAACCTCTTGCACCGATATCATGAGAAGCATTTAAAGAAGATATCCTAAGAAGAAAAAATTTTTCATCCTTACAATTTAATAAATCTAGTACCGAAGGATCTGGAACAAAATAGTTAGGGTGTAAATATGCTAATTCATGATATCCCTCATACCTTACTTGCTTGGGACCTAGATTTATGAAAAAACATGATGGTGTGCAAACAGCTCTGGTAAAAGGGAGCATCAATCGAGTTGAGATCTTTGCTATCTCTGTATCTCCAAAAGCGATATGAGGAATATTGAGAATTTTACTTATTTGAGCAAGGTAAGGAGAACCAGTACTAATAGTTATATCTGGAGAAAAACCCTTAGCAATTTTAAACAAATTATAATTTTTTCTAAATAAACCGACTAATTTAGCAAGCATGTTGTCATTAGATGAACCAATGGTATGATAGTTAAAACTGTATATATCTAATAAGCGTAGAGTAATTTCTTTTTCAATTGCTACTATTTTTATTTTATGACCTTTTTCAAGTAAGATACGTATTAAATTTTTAAATAAATGGACATGTGCTGGATGACCCACTAAGAATAATATTTTCAATTAAATGCCCCTTACAATTCTTTTATAAATTGGAAACATATTATTAGTAATGAAATATTTTATTGGGTCATGAACAGTTTTGAAACGCCCATAATTTACAAGATTTCCACCGAAATCTTTCTTATAATTATAGATTCCTTTCACCTTCCCGCCATGTTTTTGCGAACCAGCCCCTCCGAAATCAAATAATCTATATCCGTTTTCGATACCTTCCTCAATCGAATGCCAATATAATAATTCATTTGCATGTAATCTATAAGCATCTTTTGTATTAGCTGCAAACCACAAATAGATGCTTTTATTATATGTTGATATAACTATTCCTGAAATATAATTATCTGCATTTTTTGCAAATACAAATTTAGTATATTTTTTATGAACCATGTACTTGAATATTGCGGAGAAAAAACTTTTATCGATTCTGATTAAATTATTTCTTTTTGTCATTGAACTGTATAATTCATAAAATATATCAACTGCACTTTCATCTTTGATTTCCTCGATTAATATTTTATTCTTTAATCCTTTTCTAATGCCGTATCTTCGACTCTTGTTCATATTATTCCAAATCTCTTCTTTCCCTAATGAAAAATCTAATAAAAAGTCAAATGAGTCTTCACGACTCCATTTTTTATTATCAAAATTAGTTATTATATTTTCATCAGGATTTGATAGCATATAAACTCTGCTGTATTGCGATCCTTTGATTCTCGCACATTTTTCAAAATGTTCGACAGCTAAATTAAGAATTAAATCTGATTTATTATTATTTAAATAAATAGGCCCACCTCTTGCAGTAGACCATGTCGCAAACGGTCTAAATAAACCGCTTTTAACATGAATTACAACACCAAGAAAAATTGCTAACAATTCATTATTTTGATTAGCAATCCCTATTGATATTGGCTCATAGCCTTTTGTATGTTCATAAACATCTTTCATTTCTGGTGTTTGAAAGATATTTGCATTTGGAACTTTAATTAGAAACTCATTCCATTCCTTTTCTTTAGGCGATACCATATGATATTCGTCGATAATAATCACTCCAATGACACTGAATTTAAATTGTAAATTATAATATCTAAATCTTTTTTTGTTAAAGTATAATAATTTGGAATTATTAGTACAGTATTTACTGCTATCTCAGTATTTGGACAAGAATTATTTACATAATTAAATCTAAGCTTTGCAATTTGAAGCGAAACATGATGTACTCTGAAACTATTTAAACCATTTTTCAAAAAATAAGTATATGCTTTTTTCATTTTTTTATAATTCTCAAATCTAACTGGAAAGTTAAAGTAGTTGCTATATGCCCAATCTTTTTCTTTTAATGTTTTTATATCCAACCGAGTAATGTTTTGTAGCAAATATTTAGAATTGGCTCTCTGAACGCTAACATTTTTTGGTAATTCCTTGATTTTGTTTAAAAATATAATTAAATCACTTTTTCTAATTTTTTCTTTTTTTATAGTATGTTTATACACCATTTTACCTTTGGTTTTATTTAAAAACGAAATAACTGGAAACGTAATATTTTCAAATATTAGTTTATTATTTAATATGCATTTACCATAAGATAATAAAGGGCCTTTTATTTCGCTATAAATTGAAGGATTCTTAAGATGAGAATATTCTTTATTAATTTTATCTAAAAATTCAGTATTATTTACTAGTATCATCCCCCCTTCATATGCTGATATGTATTTGCCACTTCTAAAACTGAAAAAAGACATATCCCCCATTTCTCCTGTTTGAATTTTTTTATATCTACTTAATAATGAATGAGCACAATCCTCAATAATTGGTATTCCTCTGGCTATCTCTATAATTTTATCCATTTCTGCTGGATGCCCAAAAGTATGAACCACAATAAGAGCGTCGATATTATTAATTTTACTTTGCAGATCAAGCGGATCTAAAGTATAAGTATCTAAAGATATATCAATAAAAAATGGAACATAACCAGCTTCATTTATTGCATCAAAAACTGAGCTGCACACATATAAAGGTGTACCAATTCTTGAGCCATTTTTAAGATTTAATGCTTTAAGAATCAAATATAATGATGTTCTCCCACTATTAGAATAATAAATATGACCTGTATCGAAAATGTTTACGTTAGATAAAGTATCAAAAGAACTAATACATCCTTTCAGTCCACACAAACATTCCTTCAAAGAATAATCTATCTTCAAAGGTGGTATTCTCATAACAATCTCAACCTATTTATTAAATTATATGTATTCATTGCCAATTTAAAGTTAAAGTTATGGTGAATATTTGTGTATCTTCCATAATTAACTTGCTCACCTCCAAATTTTCTTTTAAATTCTCTCACCCCATATTCTTCTGAAGGAATTCCAGCTCCACCAAAATCAAATGTTTTGTATCCTTCATTATGCCCCATAATTAAAATATTCCAAATCAAATATTCGCTTGGATATTTATCATTGAAATTTGAATCCGCGCCAGCATACCAATCATAAATATTACTGCAATATGTGAGAATTAATCTTGCTGCAATAGCTTTATTATTATACCTCACAAAATAAAATCTCGCATATTTTTTTTTTCCAAGTATTTGGTAGACTGATTTGAAGAAATTAAAATCTGGTAATGGAACTTTTGCTTTATTATGCGTTGACCTCAACAATTCATAAAAAAGGGGGAGATCATTAGGATTTTTCATTTCCTCAACTATGATGCCCGATTTTTCAGCGCGATTAATCCCCTTTTTTCTATGCTTACTTAAATTATTCCACAAATCTTCCTTTGATTGCTGTAAATCAATAATAAAATTTAACCAATCTTCTCGATTATAACCACATAAAATTGCAATGTTCTGGAATTTATCAACATTAAATAATGGATAAATTCTGCTATATAATGCATCCCTTTTTGCATTATTATTATATTCGTTTAAAAGTAATTCAGTTGCTTTAATTCCATCATCTTTTTGGGAAAAAATTGGACCACCCCGTACCGTTGAATGTTTCGAAAGGCTTTTTATAAACTTATTCTCAATAAATTTTACGGCAACTAATGAGGACAAGATCTCATTATTTTCATTTATGACAGCTAAAGTCACAGGTTCATAACCATCTATGCTTTTATAAACTTCAACCATATGTGTCGTTTGGAAAATACTAGGGTATTCACTTTTTTCAACAAAAGCATTCAAATCCACTTCGTTCGGTTCAATAATCTTAAATAAATTCTCAGGCATAATCTTAGGCTCGATGTTTTTTTAACTCAATAACTTTTTTTGCTAGGTAAAATAAAATCTTATTATGAACGTTCATATATCGTCCATAATTAACCAAATCTCCTCCAAATCTTCTCTTGAATTCGCGTACACCATATTCTTCATGCGGACTACCTGCTCCTCCAAAGTCAAAAGATTTGTACCCTTTGGCAGCGCCATCTTTCAATATAAACCAGACCAGAGCTTCATCAACATAGGGAATGTCAGGTAACGAGCCAGCATACCAATCATAGAGTAATCCCTTAAAATTTAGGGATATTCTTGCTCCCACACACTTGTCATCATGTTTTGCCCAATAGAACTGTGCTTTATTGCCAAGAACCAAAACTTCAAAAGCAGACTCCAATAGGCTAATATCTGCGATAGGAAATCCGACCTTTTTATATGTTGCTTGTATTATATTATATATTTCTTTAACATCTTTTTTATCTTTTACAATGTCAATAATTATTCCAGCACTCTCTGCTCTATTTATTCCTTTTCTCCTTGATTTGTGGATATCGCTCCATATTACATCAACAGGTCTGTTAAGATCGATCAGAAAATTCAGGTGTTCTATAAAATCATATCCAGCGGACTCAAAGAGATTGTTTGTGTTGTTTTGATCCCACATATTCCTGATTTGTGTATATATCGCTTTATTCTTTGCAGCAGAATTATAATGTTCCATTAAAACTTTTACTGCATCTTTACTGTTTTGATTATCAATGAATAAAGGTCCACCCTGAATAATAGAACGTGCAGTTAATTTTCCTAAAAATCCACTGAATTCTTTTATTATGACCGCATTAACCAGAGCAATAATTTCATTGGATTTCGTATCAATAGCTGCGAGTGTGATAGGTTCGTAATTTTTCGTGCGCTTATAAACTTCAGCGATTTCAGGAGTCTGAAATATATTGCCATGGGGATGATTATGGACAAAATCAGCCCATTTGGTTTTATCAGGGTTATCTGTGATTTCGATCATGATGTTGCTTTGATAATTGCCTTACCAATATTTTTAATATTTTGCCAAAATAACTCGATCGTCCATAAGACTGCATTATCAGTCCAACGATTGGGATGAGCCAGAATACACATTTGCTGATATTTCCTTGATTTGATCAATTTGATTATGTCGTCTGTAGATTTGATTCTTTCTTTAATATTATCAGTAACAATATCCTTCACGCTGAATTTGTTTTCCCAGTTTCTCCCTGTATCAGTCAGATATAGGACAGTTTTATAATCTATTGATAAATATGGCTCACCTATTATATCAAAATCCTTGAAATCATATTCCTGCCACATATCACGATTAGACCAGCTGGCGATAGGATTCCCATGCATGCACGCAGTCTTAACATCGGCGACCTCTCTGAACATTTTGAGTTCCTTTTCAAACAAAACAATAGCATTTTCCTTATCCCCCTTCACCTTATCAAGCACCTCATAATGATACCCGATCTCATGCCCCATATCGCGTATCATCTTAATTATCCCGGGCTCGAACACCCCCGGCACCATCCTGAAATAATACGTCGCCCTTATCCCCATATCCTTCTCCATCCCTGCCATCTCAAGCGCCATCTCTGGTCTTCTGTCCACATCATGCCGCAGGATGACGAATGGCTCCACCGCCTGCCCCTGGATGTAATCCTGCACTGTGATCGACCTGTTGCCTGAGGAGATCAATGCTTTGCACAGGGCTTCGTATTTTGATAATGTGAAATCACGGGTCATAATTGTAAAAAGTCATTTCTTGACAGGACTTATCCTGTCAATCCTGTCCATATCTTGACTAAGAGCGTGTATATATGGATAATATTTTATTAATTTCGTTGTTATTCTCGATTAAAGAGGTTGCATGTGGACAGATTGCGCCGGAATTTTATAGTTTTAGTGTGATTTTATTCTAACCTCTCTATCCAAGATATCATATCAAAACCCTTATCAAAAGAATAAATATGTTCAATTTTCAATTCGTTCATCGCTGCAACTATTGAAACATCAGTGATAGATAATCCTGGATATTGCTTAAAAATAGATGACGCATGCGCAAATGTTATCTCATCAACATTAATTATTTTGATCCTTTCATGATTTTCAAAGATGTTCAAAGTTTCCAGCGCAGCATCAAATCCACCTTTTCTAAGAATGAAATTCACAGATTCAAGGATAATATAGTCTGTCACATATGCAGTTCGGATCTCTTTTTTGATAAACTTATTAATTATTTTTATTGATTGCTTATGCCACTGATCATTCTTTAATTTGGCGCCTATCCAGACTACACTATCAATGAAAGCTATCATATCACTATGTCATGTTCTTCTAGCGCATTTGTTCTTCCTGCATCAACAGGTGCCTTGAGCCAGTTTTTCAATTTTAATTCAAAATCCTTTTTCTCATTAATGATCCGCAACATCTCATTTTCATTTTTAGCTAGAAATTCTAATACTGCTTGGACAATAGTTGCGCTTGATATATTTGGATCTCTTTTAGAAATATGTTCCTGCATAATTCTAACTGCATTAAAATTGATATCTCTTGTTTTATTTATCATATTGTGATATTTTGTTATATATCTTCAGTATATATATGTTATTCCATATCATATTCTTATTTCCTTATTTTAACTCTATTATCACGAGTCATTAAAATGATACCAGCTTCTACCTCTGGGAATCTGTGGATGCTGAGCAAAAATCGCCATTTCCGGTCTTCTATCCACATCATGCCGCAGGATGACGAATGGCTCCACCGCCTGCCACTGGATGTAATCCTGCAATACCATTAAAAGTTCTTAAATAAATAATGCCAGAACACAACCATTCCCACCACAAAAAACGTGGTGCCAAGATATGCATGGAAAAAGTCAAAAGCCGGGATCCCGTAGAAATAACCTACCATCATAAGGATAGTCACCCTTAAAATATTCATTGTCATAAGGATAGCTCCCCCAATAAGCATGTAAAGCCCCATCTTTTTGAAATTACGTTCTTTTTTCGCGACAAAATAGGCAATTAATGCTGCAAAGAACGCAGAAATGGACTCGATGCCAGAAGAAGCATACCCAACAGTAGCTCTGAAACCATTAAAATCAATTGTATTGGCTATTGCAGTTGCAGGTTTAACCAAATTTAACACAAGAGATGATAAATACACGGTTTGAAACCCGAACCAGTTCCACATGGGGTTCTTATCCCCTGAGCCGCCAACGATTATCTCTATTCCTTTGAAAAAGAAGCCGTATAGCAGTATAACAATAAATATAAAAAATGAAATAAATGTCACCATCTTCCTGTCAAACTTTAGGAAAGCAAGCGCTCCCACATTCAACAGTATGATGAAAATACCAGACAGGATCATTCCATAATCAAAACCCCTGAAGGCATCATTTTTTATTAGATTGTATGAAACATCGATCAGAATGATCAGGGCGCCCATACCTGCCTGTTTGATATCAATAAGATCTCCCTTTGGTATATTTTCATGAGCTTTCCTATAAGCATAATATCCGATAGCTATAGAAACAAGGAGAAAGCTAAAGCCATATAATTTACCGCCTTTAGTCCAGGCAAGTGTACCTACAAGTCCTACTACGAATAAGCTCGCGCTCAAAATATATGCTGTATTTGTGTTGAATTTCATATTTTACCTGTATAATTCACTTTTTTTTCAGTAATTGCGATTCATCTCGGGTCTTCTGTCCACATCATGTGCAGGATCACGAATGGCTCCAATTCTGCATCAATTCTTATATTTCATCTTAAGATCCTTATCATTGAACACCAGATACCAGAATATCGACATACCGATAACGAACAGTATCCAACCCAGGTTTGCATGCACGAACATCATGGTGTCAACTCCATAGTAATAGCCCGTCAGTATAAGTATGATAACTCTCAGGATATTCATTATATAAAGCGCCACGCTGCCTATCAGGATATATTTCAACATTTTTTTGATGTCTTTATTATTTATTGCTATAAAATATGCGATTACTGCAGCCGCGAATACGGAGATTGACTCGATCCCTGAACATGCGTACCCGACACTCACAGTAAAACCGCTAAAACTGATAGTTGCGCCATCAGAGAATGTGGGTTTTATAAGATTTAAAATAGGAACTGCAGCGGACACGGCGTTCTGGGCGAACCAATTCCAGAAAGGATTGTTGTCGCCGTCTGTTCCCAGAAGAATATTTATGCCCTTAAATAAAAACCCATACATTACCATTGTAATAAATACAAAATAAGACGAAAAAATAACCATCTGTTTTTCGATCTTCAAAAATGAGAGCCAGTTTATATTCAATAATATTATAAAAATTCCAGCAAGGATCATTCCATAATCAAAATACCTGAACTCATCTTTAACTATGGTATTATAAGAAATGTCAGCCAGGATGAGCAAAAGTCCAAGCGATGCTACTTTCAAATTGATTTCCTGCGGCGCAGCGATATCTTTTTTGTCTTTTCTGTACGTATAATACATCACTGATAAGGATGAAACAAGAAGCGCAAGTCCTATCCATCGTGAAGTGTACTGCCATGACAGGGTCGTCAGCAATCCTATAATGAAGACGCTGGAGCAGATGGCATATATCAATTTCTTCTGGGCGGTTTTTTCCATTTGATCAACTCGTTTGTTTGGGTTTTTAGATTTTATTGAATAAGATTTATACTTAAAACGAACTCTTACGACGTGAGTTCGTCGTGGTTCGTTTCAGTTCGGTGTTTGTCGTAAGAAGGGGAATTGGATGTGATTTTGCGATGCGTCGAATATTTATGGAAGTATAAATATTAAATAATGAAGAATGTTCAATGGCTCATGCCGATTTTCATCCTAATTTCAGAGATCTCATCCTCGATCCTTAAGAATCTTCTATCCATATAAGATTTCAGATCTCCCCTCAAATCTCGTATTTCATTAACAATTTCCTTTCCTGTATGATCAAGCTTTTCGACCATGATATCTTGCTTATCAAGAATTTGATCCTGTTTACCAAGCATTTGGTCTTGTTTTCCGAGCATCTGATCCTGTTTACCAAGCATTTGATCTTGCTTTCCGAGCATCTGATCCTGTTTACCAAGCATTTCTACCTGTACGTTATGGATCTTCTTGAGAAATACCACAGCATCTCCAATTCTTTCAAAACCTTCTTTCTGGAAATCATCATAGATTATTTCAAAATATTCGTGATCGTGCTTAGGAACCTGGTATTGAACATCTATCTTCAAGACCTTGATAATTCTATCTTCTTTAGCCCATAGAAGTTTCAAGAATTCCTCTAAGACTTTTTTTTCAGCTTCTGCCATTATTTCTACGTTTTTTCCATCTGGAAGATTTTGCACTGAACCAGTGATACCCATTTTGTCTGCTATTTCAGCTACGAAGTCTCGATAACCTACTCTTTGCACTCTTCCTTTTACTGTAATTATTGCTCTTTGCATAATTTGCCCTTATTGTTAGATATTCGTCGTTTTTTGTATATATATTATAGTCTGTTTATGATCCCCGTTATTTTCTCACAGACATTTTCGCCATAGAATAAAGGTCTTTTATCCGGAATTCTCTGATCCGCTGCGGCTTTCATTATCTTCTCCTCATCTGCCCCCACAAGCACATTCCATCCCGCATCAACAGTTTCAACCCATTCAGTGTTTTCCCTCAGGGTTATGCAGGGCTTTCCGAGCATATAGGCTTCTTTCTGGATACCTCCGGAATCAGTGATTATCTTATCTGCATTATTCATCAAGTGCAGCATGTCAAGATAACCAAGAGGTTTTGTTACAATAACATTTGAAGGCATCTTCTCCCAAAAACCATATTTTTTTAAATATTTCTCTGTTCGCGGATGTACGGGAAATACTACTTTCCTTTCAAGTCTTTTCAGGGCTTCGATTATGCTCCTCATCTTCTCCTTATTATCTGTGTTTCCAGGTCTGTGGACCGTGATTACAAAATATTCATTAGTTGTAAGATCCAATTTCATTAATATTTTTGAAACCTTTCCCGCAGCGGCTGAATATGTCAATAATGCATCCTGCATTACATCACCTGCCATATGTACGCCTGAAACGATGCCTTCATTCTTGAGATTTGTAACAGCCTGTGGGGTCGGACAGAATAGCAGGCTGGATATGTGATCTGTTAAGATACGGTTTATTTCTTCAGGCATCTGCCGGTCAAAACTACGTAAACCCGCTTCAACATGCGCTACACGGATCCCCATCTTGGATGCAGCAAGCGCCCCTGCGATAGTGGAATTTGTATCTCCATATACCAGGACTAGATCTGGTTTTTCATGGATCAGTATTTTTTCAATATCTATAAGCATTTTACCCGTTTGTTCCCCATGCGTGCCTGAGCCAATTCCTAAATTATAGTCAGGGTGCGGAATGTTCAACTCTTTGAAGAAAATTTCAGACATTTCAAGATCATAATGCTGACCAGTATTCAAGATATTTTCTTCAGTTGTTTTTCTCAATTCTTTTGATAATGGGGCGCATTTAATGAACTGGGGTCTTGCGCCAACGATTGATATGATTTTCATGAAAACGTCCTGAAATATTACGTCGCCCTAATCCCTATCTTTTGTCCCATCTCTGGATATATTCCTGCACTGTGATCATATTATATCTTATTTTTCTTCTCTATGTCGATCCAGAGCCCCCGCTATTTCCACCGCTCCTCTTATCACCTCTTCAATTCAGACACGGCTTAAATGAAAGACTGTATTACAATTTCCGGGATATGGAAGTATTTTTTAACAATATTTGTAAATATTCTCTCCTGTGCGTAGCCGCTCATCGAATAGGTATCATCAAAATCCCCGGAGTCTTCAAGTTCCTTTGCAACAAGGCGCATGCGCACCTTTGCTCCAGGGGTTTTAAGGGCTTGTTCCATCCTTGAAAGGATATTTAAATAATAACCAATACGCTTTGCTCTATCCGAGCCTACATTTTTTACCAGCCCGCAGTGAACGCAAAACGGATGTGATTTCAATCCTTGGGGAGCCTCTCGTACCATAAATGGAAGCCAGACTTTTTCAATATTTCCGCAATCTTTATGGTCACATTTCAAAGTTATCTACCATCCCCTCTCTACTGCATACGACCATATATTTCTATCGCCCATAATATATATATTATCACTATCATCATAATAATAAATTCGTGGGGACTTTAAAAATGTCATATATCTGCGGTTCATTTACTTATAGGATAAAAAACAGGTTCTTTGGCTGATGTCCTTATCCTGACCGCCCCACCAAGGATCGGTATAACTTTTCCTGGATCGAACTTGAGAGGTTTGAAATTCTTAAGAATGATGGTATCACTGGCTGTAGATTCTATCTCAAATTCTCCAAAGATCATACCTGGCATGAACTCCCTGGGTACCTGATACTGTTTTAAGGTAATTGTCATGTTATTATTATCCAAACCTGCGATATCTCCTGATATGAGTAAAAAATAGCTATCTACATCATATTCAATCCAGTATTCAAATTGATCACCAACTTCATAGATCATATTTGATTTCATCCGACCATGCTTGAATGTGGTTGTAAACATATCATAATCAAAATCTTGCAAAAATGTTGAATATGTTGAAATATTGGGATTTTCCATTAGTTTTTTCTGAGAACCGGTCATATTTTTTCTTATGATTATTGCCATCCCGCCATCCTGTATTTCCTTTAAATTCAAGGTGTATCCTTCATCAAGACTGAGTGATCCGTTTTTTAAGATAGTCTTCGTTATTGTAGTAAATTTGCTCACAAAATTGATCCGGTCAGTTTTCGGAAGCCAGTAGGATTCACCAAGGAAGTATATACCGTTTCCGTTTTTATATGTTTTATATGTAGAATTTCCGATATCTACCGTATTGTTATCTGAGAAATACATGCTCAGTTCCTCAGTAGAACTCATATTATCAATATCAAAGTTAAATCCCGGATAATTCGATCCGTTTATAATAATATAACTTCCATGCAGGGTTGACTGCGGTATTCCCCGTATTTCGCCAGATACCGAATAAGGGAACGCTATATTATTGATCACTTTAAATCTTATGTTATTACCCAATATCATGGCGCCGTCATCTATTTTAATTGGATCGGGGTTTTTCAAAGTGATATTGGAAGAACTGATATTTGTTATTTCAAAATCCCCGATAGAATCTCCGGCTTTAAGGATGGTCGGGCTATCTGAATAAAGCTCAGTCTCCACGACTTTTACTGAGTTAAAAGTTATTGATCCGATCCTTGTCCTGAAAACCACAGCAGTGTTTTGTGCCAGGGTAGCTCTGTATTCGAATATTCCCCCAACGCCCAGTAATTTTGAATCAACAGTACTTCCCCCTTTTTGAAGTTCAAGCAATGCTGTATCTCCTTTAGAGCTTATAAGCTTAAGATTCAGGGAATAACCATTATCAAGGTTCCATACCGTATTCAAGTCCATCGTTTTTTCTGCATTCTTTAGCAACACCTTTGATAAGAGCCCGATGTCGTTCTTATCTATTATTTTATAATTAGAACCAGAAAATGTGATCTCATTTCCATGTATAGTTGATATGTATGTGGCATTTCCTGCATCTATCATGCTATTATTGGAAAAAGAGAGTTCGAGCCTTTCGTATGATATGTTTTCATCGATATCGTAATAGAATCCAGGGAAATTGCTTCCATCGATCGAAGCATTTCCAGTCATGGCAATGGGCATTCCTCTTACCTTGAAATCAAGGCTCTGGGAATTGCCGAGGACGAACGGTTTTGTTATTTGTTTATCTTTTTCTTTGGCTGGTTTGACGTATGGTACTAGTTTAATATCATCCCACCACACCTGAAATGTATCATTGATCGGGAGCCTGTTGTACACTTTGAAAGAGAGTCTGGAATTCTTTGATAAAAATACAGGTATCTGAACCTTTTCCCAGCTTTTGTTACCAACACCCGTTTCCCATATAACGTTATTGTCTAAAAGAACCTGCTTTGAAATATTGTTGGTAGCATTGGTATATGAGTCCCTCATATAAAATGAAATTGTTGCTATGGATTCCTTACCTACTGTGATGTTCTGGTAGAGTTCTCCGGATTCTCTTGAACCATTTGCACTAAAGTTTATCTCATAAGAATATGGTGGGGAGATCCAGGACATATTAGTATAGTTGCCTGTAATATTTTCATTGCTGCCTGTGAAGTCCCATCCCTTGCTAGTTGTCATTTCTCCGTTGGTGATGGTAATATCAGGAGTAAAATCATTAAGCTCAAAGATCGGCTTTACCCAGAGGTGCACTGTTCTATAAGTGTAGTTATCTTTTAAAAGGATGAACTCAAGTTTTTGTCTGGTATCGTTTCCACCCAATGCTATTGAAGATGTCATTCGTGGAATAAAAGTCACATTATCTAACCACTTACCTTCATGTTTTAGAATTAACGGTTGCTCCATCAGGATCTTGCCCCCGAGCTGCACCCGGATGGTATAATTTACAGGCTGGTATTCATAGTTCTCGATACCTGTTAAAAGTGACATTGGCATATTAATATAGACTTCATCTGGATAATTCTCTGCTTTTCCTGATGATCCCAGGATATAAAATGCAGTGAACTTTTCCGGTTCTCTTGTTAAATTTGCATAAAGCACGACTGCGCTGACTAAAATTATCGCGATGATCATTGTTCGGATAAGCGTCTTCTCAAGCGCAGGGTCATATTCAGGACCGGATTCGGGGTCTTTGCTTTTCAGGATAAAGTAGAATGATCTTATATCGTTAAAAGAAAATTCGTAAGCATCAGCCCCTAATTTCTTTCTCTTAAAATATGTTGCCAGGAGAAGTGCACCCATGATTATAGAAAGGCTTATCACTATGGAATTTGGTCTGAAGCCCCATGGTGTGTAGTTGAGCCCAAAACCATCAAAGACCACTATCGCAATGCTAAGACCTATACTGAGAGTGAATCTTTCGATCGTGGACAGTTCTCCTTTTTTCGGGAACATTAAAGATATCAGAAGATAACCCGGGAGAAAGAGAAGGAAGGGCAGGGCAATGAGAATTCGAATAAAGGTCTGGCTGAAAGGGGGGATCAATATAAATATGATCGAAAAAATTATCAGGAAGATACTTAGCCTGATATCGAAATGCAGTGGCGTTTCCGGGTTTTGTTCAACCCTGGGTTCTATTGCTTCTGTTCCAGGAATATAAGCGTATTTCCCCGATTCTTTTTCGACAAGGATCCCGTCATGTACAAGAATATTGCATATCAGTCTTATATGCAGTATCTCTAAATGATATATAACAGAATGGTGGATGAGATCATTCAATATCATATAATTAAAGATCTCAGCCGGGCTCAAGCTCTCTTTGGATTCTTTTAAAACTTTAATTATTAGCTCTTTTAATTCTATTTCCATAACTTACCTTTTATAAAGATTATCGTTTGGGCTATAGTAAGCCCGATACTATCCGCATAAAGGTCATCGATGCTCGCACTCCTTCCGGGGACGAATGACTGGTGGAACTCATCGCTTGCTCCGTAAAGAGTTCCAATGATTATCGCAAATAAAAGGGCATGTTTGCTCATGATCGGATATGGAGAATTTTTTAAGACAGGATATAGCAATAATCCGAACCCTGCATACAGGATCGCATGTAATACCTTATCAGGATACATTGAGTATAGATATAGCGGATAAAGGATAAATTGAAAATTTGAATTGTCTATTGATCTTATCAAGTTCCTGAGTTCCCTTGAGTCCATTTTTTCCAGGAATGATATTGGGTCGCCGGGGTTGGATTGGGATGAGAGGTAGAATATGAATAGTGCATAGAGAACGGTAAGTGACAGGAATATCTTGAATTTGTTATTCATATTTTTCAGGGTCTTCTGAATTCAGGTTCATCCATTTATTCCTTATTATATGAATTTTGTTAATAATGCATAAATTTATAAACTTTTGTGCAGTATAATACCATTAATGATCCGGGATATTCTTTTGATCCAGAAAAGAGAGCTTGAAAGCAGGCTGAAAGAAAAATATATTGAAAGATCGGTCGATTCAAAAAAACTTAGCAGCAGCTTAATAAATGTCATAATTGGACCAAGGAGAGCGGGAAAATCCTTTTTTGCGGTTCATGCGCTAAGCAGGCAGGGTATCTTTGGATATGTAAATTTTGACGATGAAAAACTCATAGATACCAAAGACTACAACAACATAGTTGATGCAATAAATACGCTTTATGATAATCCTAAATCAATCCTGCTTGATGAAATCCAGAACCTGGACAGATGGGAACTATTTGTTAACAGGCTGAATAGACAGGGATATAATATCGTAATAACTGGAAGCAACTCGAATCTATTAAGCAAAGAGCTTGCGACTCACCTTACAGGAAGACATTTGCTCATCAACATCTTTCCATTTTCGTTCAAAGAATATCTGAACGTCGAAGGCAAAGAATTAACGGAAAGCGAAATTAAAGAAAAATTATTGTTGTATCTGACATATGGAGGATATCCGGAACCTCTTTTAAAGAAAGCAGAATATAGGGATTATCTTTCCACTTTATTCAATGCTATAATTTACAAGGACATAGTGAAAAGATTCAAAATACGGAATGTTCAGGCAATAGAAGATCTTGCAGTTTATTTGATTTCAAATACTGCCCAGGAATTTTCATATAATACATTGTGTAATTTAACAAAATGCAAGAGCGTTCATACTGTTCAAAAATATCTGGGTTATCTGGAAGAAGCTTTTATTTTTTTCAAAATAAACCGGTTCTCGTTCAAAGTCAGGGATCAGATAGGTTCCAATAAAAAAATATATTGCATTGATAATGGTTTTATTCATGCAAGAGCATTCAAATTTAGTCCTGATATTGGAAAATTATATGAAAATATTGCGGCGGTTGAACTTAAAAAATATGAACTTAATGGGTATGTGAATATTTATTTCTGGAAGTCAGAACAACATGAGGAAGTAGATTTCGTAGTCAGACAGGGATCAAAAACAAGGCAGTTGATCCAGGTTTGTTATGACCCTGGTAATATTAAAACAAGGGATCGAGAAATAAGAGCTTTATTGAAAGGAAGTAAGGAACTTGGATGCAAGGATCTTCTTGTTCTAACAGAAGATATTCAAAATGAAGAAGTGATAAACTGGTTTGGGATAAATGAAAAGGTTAAGTTTATCCCTCTGTGGAAATGGTTGTTGGAAACTCCTCATTTTGACTCTAAATGGAAAATGGATACGTGAAAATAACATAGGGGTTTCACCAGGAGGATGCAAAGCTCGGAATATAGGTTTCATCAGCCCCCGCCTACCGCTGTCGAAACTGTCCTTCGATAGCGTAAATTCCGGTCAGGAAATAAAATCATGTTCCCATGCAGTGGTTGTATGTATGATAATTATAAGTATTAGTATCATTTTTTAAATCTTTAGACAGCGATATATTTATATATTGTGGAGTAGTGTATAAAATATTATATTTGCTCATGAGCCATGGTGGCGTGTTGAGTAGGTATAGGACCTTAAGGAGTGATAAATAATATGAGAAATAAAATTGTAATGATAACCGCAGCGCTGGCGGTGATGATGGCGATGACAGGGATTGCGGCGGCAAATCCAGAAAGCGTTGTTGTATCTCCAGCAGACCAAGATCTCCAGCCGAGTCAATCTCTACCAGGAGGCTCTTTCGCAACATACAATATTGCTGTGAGTTTAATAATTGCCAATGTCAGCAGTGGAAATACTCATACGATAAATGCTACAACAACAGGCGTAGTAGGAGGTGGAACAACCGCTGATTTGATGTATAGATTCCATTTTGGTGCTTTGAGTTCAACATGGCTTAGCAGTGGTGTATCATGGACATGGACAGATTCGAAAGGAACAAGTGATTCATTAACAGTAGATGTAATGGATACGGGTTCCGCCTTAAACACAAAGTATCAATTTAAGGTGTATGATATCTATACAACAAATACAGGATTATCCGATGACGCAAGAGCTACAGTTTACGGAACATCCATCCCAGAATTCGCCACAGTCGCTATCCCAATAGCAGCAGTCCTCGGTCTTGTATTCTTCTTCCAGCAAAGGAAGAACAAGAAAGAGTAAAACCACCCAACATCGATCGAACAGGCTGGGCACAGACCCGGCACATTTCTTTTTTTTGTTTTGTTGTCCTGATTATTTTATTGATGCGCGCATGTCCTTTGCTGCTGGTGTTTAATAAAAGAACTTACCTGAACCTGCCTGCGCCTTCTGGTTATCCTGCCGGGCATGAGGTGATTTACGGGGGGAGGGCGCCGGGGTTTTATTTTTCCAATATGATTAATCGTTTTTCAACTTCATTAAGTTGAGATTTTATCTGATTGATATCTTTCTTGATATCTTCCATATCTTCAATAGCATTATCAATTTTTTGCAAAAGCCTGCCAATTTTAAGACTGACCGCAACTATTGTAACTACTCCACCAAATATAGGAATTAATTCGGTCAATTCTGTGGGGATCATATAATTCCAATGATCCTGGCTATCATCCATCCTATGATAATCAGTATCCCAACCCAGAACAAAACGTCTGTATAATCAATCTTATGTAATTTTCCAGTTGCTGTCATATAATAACTCTTTTGATTTTATGTTATTTAATTCTATCCCCGAATTCGCCACAGTCGCTATCCCCATAGCAGCAGTCCTCGGTCTTGTATTCTTCTTCCAGCAGAGGAAGAACAAGAAAGAGTAAAACCACCGAATATCGATCGAACAGGCTGGGCACTTGCCCGGCACCTTTCTTTTTTTTTTGTATTTCTTATCCTGATTATTTTATTGATGCGCACACGTCCTCCGCTGCTGGTGTTTAATAAAAGAACTTACTTGAACCTGCCTGCGCCTTCTGGTTATCCTGCCGGGCATGAGGTGATTTGCAGGGGAGGGCGCCGGGGTTTTATTTTTCCAATATGATTAATCGTTTTTCAACTTCATTAAGTTGAGATTTTATCTGATTGATATCTTTCTTGATATCTTCCATATCTTCAATAGCATTATCAATTTTTTGCAAAAGCCTGCCAATTTTAAGACTGACCGCAACTATTGTAACTACTCCACCAAATATAGGAATTAATTCGGTCAATTCTGTGGGGATCATATAATTCCAATGATCCTGGCTATCATCCATCCTATGATAATCAGTATCCCAACCCAGAACAAAACGTCTGTATAATCAATCTTATGTAATTTTCCAGTTGCTGTCATATAATAACTCTTTTGATTTTATGTTATTTAATTCTATCCCCGAATTCGCCACAGTCGCTATCCCCATAGCAGCAGTCCTCGGTCTTGTATTCTTCTTCCAGCAGAGGAAGAACAAGAAAGAGTAAAACCACCAAAACATCGATCGAACAGGGCTGGGCTTTAGACCCGGCACATTTCTTTTTTTTGTTTTTTGTTCTGATATTTTTATTGATGCGCGCATGTTTTGAGGCTGCTGGTGTTTAATAAAAGAACTTACCTGAACCTGCCTGCGCCTTATGGTTATGCTGCCGGGCATGAGGTGATTTACGTGGGAGGGCGCCGGGGATTTATCAAATAATAATTATAATATATGCACTAAATAACCGCAGATGAAGGCAAATTAACGCAGATGGTTGGTGTCAGAATCATCAGCTTTTTGTTTAGTCTCATTCTCAATATCCGCAAAAATTCGTTCCGGTTTCCTTATTCTTGTCCGGTCTTTTTCTTCAATATCACTTATTAGCTTCTCGATTTCACTCTTTTCAAGTAGCTTCTTCAAGTAGCACAGCCTGAGAATATCGATAATATCTATCCACTCTACACCATATTCTTTGCAAAATTTCTTTGCTTTATTATCATTGGTCGCAAAATCCATCCCCATCTTTTTGCATAACAGAATAGAAGTAAGCTCACCGGCATGTATATTTCCCAATTCTTTCTTCTTTTGTTCATACTCTTTGACAAGATCAGGATCAAGGTAGATAACACTGAACCCCTGATCTAAAATATCATCAACGAAATCGTATCCCGCTTCTCTTGCCCTCAAGAGTTCATTATATACTTCAAAAGTGATAAGAAGTTCGGATTTTGAAAACAGTTTCCTGAGGAGCGCCATGCTTCCTATTTTTCCCAGCATGCTCAAAATATCTGTATCAAAGAACATGCTACAGGTATTTCCTTAGTTTTTTGTCAATTTCTTTAGTGGGTCTGGCTTCTATCTCCCGGATAACTCCCCTTTTCCCCAATATCTCTTTGAATTCGATAGTAGTCATTCCAGCTAACTCTGCTGCTTTGCTCAAGGATACTTCATCTTTTTTGTAAAGTTCTATTGCTGCGCTGATCTTGAGTTGTGCATTCTCCCTAAAAAGGCTTGATATAGCATCTTTTATAACTTCTAATTCACTTGAATAATAACCTGCTCTGACAAGTGCTTTTAATTTTCTATCAATATCAGCAGAGAGTGCCTCCATTTGATCATTCCTCATATCTTGTTATGGTTTATACCATAATAAATCCTTCCTGCTTTATTTTTCATTTGTTTCCCAACCATCACAGGAAGAGCAAAAAATTGAAAAAACCACCGAACATCGATCAAACAGGCTGGGCACAGACCCGGCACATCTCTTTTTTTGTATTTCTTGCCCAGATATTTTTATTGATTCGCACACGTCCTTCGCTGCTGGTGTTTAATAAAAGAACTTACCTGAACCCTGCCTGTGCCTTCTGGTTATCCTGCCGGGCATGAGGTGATTTGCAGGGGAGGGCGCCGGGGATTTATCAAATAATAATTATAATTTCAGTTGAAGCTTTATAATTACTAAATTCGAAAAACTAATGACCGCTTCATATTTGCAACCATTGGTTTATATATGCCTATAGAGAAAATAATAATAGGTGAAAAATATGAGACCAGCAAAATTACTTGAACGAATCATTCTTGATCCCAATGTCATGACTGGAAAACCTGTAATCAGGGGAACAAGACTAACTGTACAATTTATATTGGGATTATTAGCACATGGCGCTTCTATCGAGGAAATTCTTGAGGAATATAAAGGAATTCAAATAGAAGATATAAGAGCTTGTTTACTATTTGCAACAGAATCCCTGGAAGATACCACATTTATGCCTTTAAAAGCAGAGGCATGTTAGATGCGGTTCCTTGTGGATGAATGCACAGGACATGCAGTTGCAGAGTGGTTACGCCAGCAAGATCATGACGTGGTTTCTGTTTTTGATGAGATAAGGGGAGCTGAGGATAGAGATGTCATCAATAAAGCTTATGAACAAAATCGCATACTTATCACAAATGACAAAGACTTTGGAGAACTTGTTTTTAGGGAAAAAAAGCCGCATAAAGGTGTGATACTCTTGCGGCTTGGAGATGAAAGGGCTGCAAACAAAATAACTGTATTAAAGAACTTTCTGAAAATATATGAAAAAACAATCCTTGGGCAATTTATCGTTGTTACAGAAACTACTGTCAGAATAGCGGAGCATATTTAAATATAAATATTATTATATATTTTATTGACATTCTCCACAGTCGCTATCCCAGTAGCAGCAGTCCTCGGTCTTGTATTCTTCTTCCAGCAGAGGAAGAACAAGAAAGAAGAGTAAAACCACCAAACATCGATCGAACAGGCTGGGCACAGACCCGGCACATTTCTTTTTTTTGTATTTCTTATCCTGATTATTTTATTGATGCGCACACGTCCTCCGCTGCTGGTGTTTAATAAAAGAACTTGCCTGAACCCTGCCTGCGCCTTCTGGTTATGCTGCAGGACGTTATTTGCTTTGAGTGCGCGATTGCAATAAAGAAATATAAATTGTCGTGCTAAAAATCCAATGATATTCAATCGTAGGCTTTGCCTCTCTTTTCTATTTTAAAAATAATAACAACCTTTTCAGATTTTAACAATTTATAAAGTATTCTCATATCGCCTGATCTCAATCGGTACACATTTTCTTCACCTTCCATTTTTATGCACCCGACTGGAAAAGGGGTTTCTTCAAGGGATTTTATTTTCTTAATAACTCTTGTTTTATTGATTTTATCAAGCTTTGAAAGAGTCTTAAAAGCTTTACTACCTAATTCCACATGGAATTCCATCTATATCCCCAGAGCCTTTTCTGCCTCTGCCAGGGATATCGTTCTTCCAGTTGAATGTTCTTTCATTGCTTCAGCCAATATGATCTTTTCTTCATCTGTCAGTTCTTCAATCAACATTTTTTCAATATTCTCAGTTTTTTTGGTTAATAAATTTATGTCCTTCTTCATTGCCAGAAGCTCATCTAATTTCTTGCTGATGCTTTCTATTCCTTTTAACAACATTTGATCTTTTCCAGTTGTTACTTCCATTTGAGATCACCTTAGAAAAATTGACTTTGTTAAATCAATATTTAAAATATTAGTATATATTCATATTGATTCCAATTTAGGGAATTTCAGACAGCTATTGACAGCCATAATAATAGATTGATAAACCTGATTTTAAATAAAGATTCCGCTGTGAGTTATCATTATTCTCAGATGCAGTAGTATTTTATGGCAAAAACGGTCTTGTATTCGTCTTCCAGCAGAGGAAGAACAAGAAAGAGTAAAACCACCTAACATCGATCGAACAGGCTGGGCACAGACCCGGCACATTTCTTTTTTAAAAGAACTTACCTGAACCTGCCTGTGCCTTATGGTTATGCTGCTGGGCATGAGGTGATTTGCAGGGGAGGGCGACGGGAATTTATATTGATCAAACTATAACTGAGAGCGCACAGATGATAATCTCTTTGGTCTCCGAGGTGGAATGAAAAACGAATGCAGTAAAGAAAATGAAAAAAGATAAATACAATAAGTCATATTGAAAATATTATAATACGGTGGTTATTTTGGAACATATTAAGAAAAACTGGCTGATTCAATCAGAACGCGACCTTGTCACCGCTAAAAACTGCGCTCGTTCAGGTGATTTCTATGCCTCAGCTTTCTTCTGTCATCAGGCTGTCGAGAAAGGTCTCAAAGCGCTGTATATAAGCAAGTTCAATGATCTTCCTCCAAAGATGGGTTAAAAAAGAAATGGGGGGCTAAAATGGAAAAATATATAATTAAAGATCTTATACTTAAACAATTCTTAAAAGAAAAGAAAGATTATATTTTAAAGAAATATAAACCAGTTAGATTTATCCTTTTTGGGTCGAGAGTATGGGGTAAACCTACAGAAAATAGCGATATTGATCTTATATTGGTCTCAAATGAATTTATTGGAGAAAAATTCGCCGGACGAATGGGAAAAATACTTAAAGAATTGAAATTCCCCGAACATATCGATGCTTTATGCTACACAGAGGAAGAGTTTAATAAAAAATTATCTGAGTCCTTTATTGTTCGTGATGCTATTAAGAAAGGATTTAATATTATTTAGTATTCTTCTTTTAGCAGAGAAAAAACAAGAAAGATTAAAACCACCCAACATCGATCGAACAGGCTGGACACTGACCCGGCACATCTCTTTTTTAAAAGAACTTACCTGAACCCTGCCTGCACCTTCTGGTTGTCCTGCTTGGCATGTGTTGCTTTGCATGGGTGGGCGCCGGGGATTTATGTAGTGCCATATATAATGTTTTGTTGATATAACAGGCAAACCATTGTACATCATGAGTAGTCTTCTAAGAACTTAAGGTTGAAATGACGATTTAACTCTTTTATGTTTTGCATCATCTCGTTTTCTACGCTTTTGAATAAAACAATTGCGTCAAATTTTTTGGATAAAGCAAGCAAGAAACAATCTGAAAATGCAATATTATATTTGGTTTTTATTATTCCGGCATTTAGACAGAGTTCATAATCCAGAGGTTTTATCTCAACAAACGGATGGTAATAAATGAAATCGTAGAGTTTATTTGCAAGTTTTTCAGATTTTGGTGGTGCATGTACTTCTCGATATACCCTCTCTGCAACATAATATATCTCAGTCATCGTCAGGGGGGTCAGAATGGCAGTCGCTTTTCCCTGGGTTACAGAATCAATTACTATCTTTGCCTCATTATGAAGTGTTCCACGAGTATTGATATATTCTATCCATACACCCGTGTCTATTGCTATCATTTAATCCCCAGATCATGGAGAAGATCATTTATTTTTTTCTCGTCTATCTCATGAGACGCTTTTATTGCTCTATCAGTAGCATACGGGGAGGCATTTACAAATAATTCGGACTGCTTCACATCGGGTTCAGCTATAAGAATTATCTTTTTGTTTTCCAGAAAAATCTTCAATTTATTGCCCTTTATTAA
>JAQUNZ010000033.1 GCA_028717345.1 Candidatus Methanoperedens sp. | reverse complement strand
TTTAAATGTAGAAGTTATTGTTACCATGGTTAAGCGCAGGTAATATCATTACATTAAAGAATAAATAAGTATTTATTGTGATGATATTACTTTTTAACCATAACTGGATTATTTAACTGTGCCCCTCTCAGGCTGCATCAATAAAACCAATATTATAGTCAACCCGCACTCATTGATAATCAAACACGGTCCAATACCTGCAAGGGGAAATAAGAATCTTAATGCCGGGGAACTCAAACAGCTTTACTCCAGAGAAAGAGTAGGTTATACCAGGAACAGAAGTCCGAATTATTCTTATGAATATCTTTTATCATATCAGCAGCAAGAAAAGCCATACTGGAATAAATAAAATCCGCCGTTCTCCATCTTCTTCTATCTTAAATATATCTTTGGTCACAACAATCCCTGTCTTGAGACCTTCTATTTCCATGAATTCCAATAGTCCTTTAAGGTCAGAATTTGTTGGATGCTCTCTGTATTTCACTTCTACAGGGATCACTTTTTTTGAGTCATCATATACAAAATCAACCTCATGCTTGTTCCTCCAATAGTAAGGATCAAAGAAGGGCTTTGACTCACGACCTTTCCTGATCAAATGCCATGCCAATACATTTTCGGCAGCTTTACCATCATCCCTGTCCAGAGTGAGCGCTCTTCTGAGTCCCTCTTCCCAGAAATAGAGCTTCTTTGCCCTCTTTTCCGCCGCTTTCTGGGATGGTGCGTAAACATCTGCTATGAACACCATCATGGAGCTCTGGAGATAATAAAGGTAGAGTTTTATGGTCTCCCGGTCGATATCAAGCCGTTCAGACAATCCTTTGTAAGTGAACCTGTTCGTAGAAATGGCTGCAATATCCCGTACCATTTTTTCAAGAATGATAGGGTCTTTCACCTTGAACACGCTTACTATATCCCTGAACAGGATCAAAGCGAAATAATCCTCTACAATTGTTCTTTGCCACTGCCGCATATCCTTTATCTTGAACCATTCCGGATATCCTCCTGTATCGAAGTACTGGTTTAGAAAATACTGTATGCTCTGTTTGTCAGTAATGAGGTTGTGGTATGCTTTTTCCATGTCTTCAAAATTATCAAAGTCGAGTCTTTCTTGAGGCATTTCGATATTATTAAATTCAAGATATTCTCGGAATGTCAGAGGGAAAACGTCAATGAATCGTATCCTCCCTGCAAGGCTTTCTGATGCATCCAGATACAGGAGGGTTTTTGAGGAACCTGATATGATGAACCGGCACTTTGCATGTGCATCGATATAGTATTTTAATTGCAACTGCCACTCTTTCATGACATGTATCTCATCGAGAAAAAAATATGTTGATACATTTGTCGGGTCTATCCCTGTGATCTCATGATATGTGTTCAGAATATCATGGATGCTGTCGATTTTTCCGATCAGGTCATCCATTTTTGCGTAGACCATCTCTTCCGGTCTTTTATTTTGGAGCAAGAGGTGCAAATACTGGAACAGTATGGTCGTTTTCCCGCTGCGCCTTATTCCTGAGAGGCAGATGATCCTTTCAATAGCTTATCAGGAATTCTTTATCGATGTGCAAATATGGTACGCATGATTGATATATATGTTGCGGTCTATGTTTGCATTCTTATGACGAAAACAGTGGTCTATCTCGCTGCGACCTTCATTTTCCTGACCCTTTCCGCCACCCTGTCAAAGAAAAGCTTCTCTGTATCAAGAGGTCCTGGATGCGCCTCCGGGTGGTACTGCACGCACATGATCTCAAGGTCTTTGTGCTCAAGCCCTTCCACAGTCCCGTCATTCGTATTGAGCTGAGTCACAGTCACCTCTTTCTTATCGAGACTGTTCTCATCCACAGAATAACCATGGTTCTGCGAAGTGATATGCACAATACCTCTTTTCAGGTCTTTCACCGGCTGGTTGGCGCCGCGGTGCCCGAACTTCATCTTATAAGTCTCCCCGCCGAGTGCAAGGGATATGATCTGGTGACCCAGGCATATGCCAAATATAGGCAGCTCCCCGGCAAGCTCTTTCACAACAGATATGCCATTCGTTCCCTGCTGCGGGTCGCCAGGACCATTGGAAAGTAACAATGCGTCGGGTTCATAATTCATTATATCCTTCACTTTGGTATCAGCAGGAACTATTGTGACATTGATGCCCCGGTTATTCAGGCTTTTAATGATGTTCCTCTTAGCGCCAAAATCCATTAGAACGATATTTCCCCCGTCCTCTTTACCTTTTATGCTATATGGCTCCCTGCATGTGACTTTACCAATAAGGTCGAGGCTTCCAATGTCGGGCTGATCTCTTGCTAGCCTGACCGCTTCTTCTCCGTCATCGTTCCCCACGATTATTGCAGCCTTCATGGTGCCACGCTCCCTTGTTTTGATTGTGAGCATACGGGTGTCTATTCCCATGATACCTGATTTCCTTTCGTCTTTCAGGAATTCGTAGATTGAGCGCGTGGATCTGTGATGCGATGGATGGTCGCAGGCTTCCCTTACAACAAGTCCTTCTGCTTTCATTCCATCAGACTGGAATGTTTCTCCGCTGACACCGTAATTACCGATGAGTGGATACGTGAACATTAATATCTGGCCCTTATACGATGGGTCTGTCAGCGCCTCCTCGTAACCTGTGTACTGTGTTGTGAAAACAAGCTCGCCCTGGACAATACCTTCTACTCCAAGTCCTTCACCTTTAACGAAAGTTCCATCTTCAAGACCAAGTACTGCTTTCATTTATGCCTAAAAGGTAAAGGCATGGTAAATATGTTACGACGATGAAATTTTCATGAAAACATCAGAGTTCGGTTATCCTGATAGCCGTAACAGGGCACTGGGATTCACATGCGCGGCAGAATATGCAGTCCTGTTCACGCACAGGATCGGATTTCTTTTTTGATGTCGGGTGCCCGGGAGAACCAACCCAATCAAAGACGCTGACAGGGCAGACTGAAATGCAGATACCGTCCCCTTCGCAGCAGTCGTGGTCTACCGCAACCTGTGTGCCGTGCACGCCGAGTTTTTCAGGAGGATTGACTTCCCCTCGTACCTTATGTGAATTATGTTCACCTGTGATCGGGTTTTTCATGAAATCTGGATTTATAGGCATATTTTTATCCCACTTATTTATCAAATGGATTTTCACTGTCATAATAGTATCTCAGGAACCTAAATGCATTTCATATCAAATATTTCTAGAAACCATAAACTACTTATCTGTCAGAAGCAATGAAATATCATGGGAGGAATTGACCTGTTAGATGCGATATGTGAAAATTGCGGTTACCCGTTTGAGGAATGCAGATGTTCTTGCCCTTACTGCGGGGAGACTTCCTTATGCGATTGCTGCATTGGAACAAATACGGTAACTGGCGGCTAAAATAACTCACAGACAATTATCATGGACACAAAAAAAAGTGATTTCATCTGGATGGCCGGAGGACCCCAGGGGAGCGGTGTGGACTCAAGCGCGAACATATTTGCACGCGCCTGCTGCTACGGCGGTCTTCATGTGTATGGGAAAAGGGAATACTCATCTAATATAAAAGGACTGCACAGTTATTTTCAAATCAGGGTCTCTACGGAAAAAGTGGAGGCAATGGTAGATCGCGTAGACCTGCTTTGCACGTTTGATGCTGAAAGCGTGGTCAGGCACATCTGGGAAGTCACCCCGGGCGGGGGGATAATTTGCGATACCGGGGTACTTGAAACAAAAATATTCAGCATACCGACACTCCCTCCTTCGTTCCTGGAAGAGTTCAGAAAAAACCTGGATGAAAAAGGGCTGCATCCTGAAACTGTGAACGATCTACTTTCGGAACTAAAAAAGAACGATGTGCGGATCTATGCAGTCCCGTACCTTGAGATGTTAAAAGAGATCGGTAAAGAAGTGGGTGAAGAACAGCTAAGCAAGCTGACACGGATGATCAACGTCCTCACTCTTGGTGTTTCGTTCGGCTTGGTTAATTATGATAAAAAAAATGTCGAGAAAGCCATAAACAATATATTTGGAAAAAAACCGTCTATCGTTTCAATGAACCTTCTGGCATTTAACAAAGCTTATGATCATGCCAGGGAAAAATTCGGAGACACAGGGTTTAAGCTCAATACCATAAAGACAGATGAAGAAAGGATCTTCCTCCAGGGAACGCAGGCAGTGGCGCTGGGTAAGCTTGCAGGAGGATGCAGGATCCAGGCATATTATCCTATAACCCCTGCGGCTGACGAAAGTGAATATCTTGAAGAAAAACAGGTGCTTGAGAACGGGGGCGCTATCATAGTCATGCAGACAGAAGACGAGATCGCAGCTATCACAATGGCGACAGGGGCTGCTCTCACAGGCGTTCGTTCCGCAACAAGTACCTCAGGACCCGGTTTTTCGCTTATGGTAGAAGGGTTGGGATGGGCAGGTATCAATGAAGTGCCAGTGGTCATCAATTATTACCAGCGTGGTGCACCTGCGACAGGGCTTCCCACCCGTCACGGTCAGGATGACTTGAGGTTCGCAATTCACGCTTCCCACGGTGAGTTTCCCCGGATAGTCTTATGCTCCGGTGATATCGAGGAGTGCTTCTATGACGCTGCACAGGCTTTCAATTATGCCGAACGCTATCAGACCCCTGTCATCCATCTCATAGACAAGGCGCTGGCAAACAGCAATATGAGCTGCAAAATGTTAGATCCGCGTCTTGTGATAATAGAGCGCGGAGAACTGCTCAATGAAGCAGATATTTCAGGCAAGAACTATAGACGGTTTGATTTCACTGACACCGGCATTTCCCCCAGGCTGCCTATCGGGACTCCGGGTGCTGTATTCTGGAATACGGGCGATGAGCACAGTGAAACAGGACACATCACTGAAGAACCAATGATGCGAACGCGCATGCTTGAGAAACGAATGAAAAAACTCGATACTGCGGACAGGGAAATCCCGCTTGGAGAGAAAATTAAATTCTTCGGGGACGAGGATGCACCCGCAATTATCGTAAGCTGGGGCTCACCCAAAGGTGCGATACTGGAGGCAATGGAAATGCTGAAAAATGACGGTTACAGGACAGGTTTCCTCCAGGTACGCATGCCTCACCCCCTGCCGAAAGAATACATAACGAAAGTGCTGGGAAAGACTTCAAAGAAGATCGATATTGAGGGTAATTATTCAGGGCAGCTTGCCGGTATCATCAGGGAAAAGACAGGCATACTGATGGATTATTTCGTGCTGAAATGGAATGGCAGACCAATGTCATCTGATGAGGTATATAATGCTCTTTTGCGGATCTTGCAGAATAAAGCACAGGTAAGGCAGGTGTTGAACGGTGGCTCTTAAGATCGCTGATTACAAGACACAGGTATTCAATGACTGGTGTCCGGGGTGCGGGAATTTCGGAATACTTACATCACTTCAGATGGCTCTTGTTGACATGCAGCTTGCACCATCCAGGGTCGCCATATTTTCAGGTATAGGTTGCCATGCCAAGATACCGCACTTCATGAACACATATGGCATCCATACTCTTCACGGCAGGGCGTTGCCCTTTGCGATAGGAGCAAAACTTGCAGACCCGGGACTTGAGGTTATCGTGCACGGGGGCGATGGCGATGGGCTCGGGATAGGCGCGGGTCATTTTGTTAATACGGGAAGAAGGAACATGGACATGACCTATATCATCCACGATAATGGCGTTTATGGTCTTACAAAGGGGCAGCCATCACCAACGTTAAAGCTTGGGGTGAAGACAAAAGCAAATCCGAAGCCAAACATCAACGAGGGCATAAACCCGATAGCTCTGGCGCTGGCGACAGGTTATACCTTCATAGCCAGAAGCTACTGCTACGACGTTGCACACCTGAAAGAGACAATAAAAAAAGCCATAAACCATAAGGGAATGGCTCTTGTGATAGTCCAGCAGTGCTGCCCCACCTACAACGATATCAATACAAAAGACTGGTACGGTGGAGAAGACCGCAAAGACCCTGCCACTGGAAAACCTGTCCCCAGACTGTATAAACTTGAGGATACAGGATATGACGGAGTTGTGAGAAAACCAGAAGAGGCACTTGTGAAAACAGCCGCCGCATTTGCAAAGGCTTACGAGTGGGGGGACAGGATCCCAACAGGTGTGTTCTACCAGAACGAGCTTGTATCAACTTACCAGGAAAGGATATCGCAGAGGATAGCGGATTACCTTAAAATGCCTCCTGCGAAACAGGTTATTGCAGACAGAGAGGGAAAGTCAGCAACAAGCATAACGAGATTGCTTGAGGAATTGAAGGTAACATAACGATCACACAAGGGTATGTAGAAAAATTTTAAATTTCAACATGAGGGGACTAAAAAATGGCGAACATATATTACCAGAACCAGACAGAATACGTCAGTACAGCTTTAAAAAACGGGATTGTACCGTACAATGAACGAAATATCTGGGGTAAATTATTATATGCTCTCACAGGTATCAATTTTCCAAGAGGGTACAGTGACACCGGCACTGGAGAAGTATGGATAAACCAGGATGTGTTTTATTTTGGTGATCGTGATAAAGACCTTCTCCTCAGGCATGAACTCGGACATATTGAGGGAAAAGAACACACTCTCTTTGGCTTGATGTGCCCTTACGGTTTATTGAGATACATCACTACATGTGATTGATAGTGAATTTTGAATCCGAAACTTAAAGCTCACGCATCATAACAGCCCCGAAAAAACCATCCATCTCGTGAACATGCGGCAGCGATCTGAAAAATCCATCCTCTCCGATGAATCTCCCGAACAGATCAGAGTTTGTCCTGGTTGGTGGGATCACGGAAAAGTCCTTATTCTCTTCAAGGAATGCCTTCACGACTTCCTCGTTTTCCTCCCTGCTTATCGTGCAGGTGGCATAGACCAGCCTCCCTCCCGGCTTCACAAGTTCGCTGTATTGCCTGATAATCTCTTTCTGCTTTGCCGCAAGCTCTGAAATATCCCTGGCAGTAAGCCGCCATTTCGCATCAGGGTTCCTCCTGAACACACCCATACCTGAGCAGGGGGCGTCAATGAAAACACAATCCGCCCTGCCTCTGTATTCCTGCAATCCCTCAATATCCACGGTCTTAATATTCGTGGCACCCGCCCTCTCCGCGCGCCGCCTCAGGTTCCCGAGTTTGCCCGAGTGGGTCTCGAAGGCGATCAATGTCCCTTTGTTATTCATCATTCCTGAGATGAAGAGAGTTTTTCCCCCGTTCCCTGCGCATGTATCTATGACTGTTTCTTCCGGCGCCGCGCCGGTGAGCAGAGTTATGAGCTGGCTTCCCTCGTCCTGCACCTCGAAAAGCCCCTTACTGAACTCATCTGTCCTGAATATACCTTCTTTTTTCGAAACAACAAGCCCAAATGGTGAAAAAATCGCAGGCGATGAAGGATATCCCCCATCATGCATCACTTTTTGAAGCGATGCGCGGGATGTTTTCAGGGGATTTGCACGTATCAAAAGAGGCGGGACTGTGTTATTGGCGCGGCAGAGAGCTTCAACGTCATTAATATTCCCGAGCTCTTTGAGCCATTTTTCTACTATCCAGACAGGATGCGAATGATATATTGAGATATATTCAACTTGTGCATTCTCTTTATCAGGGAATGCCACAGCATCTTTATTCCTTATGATCGCTTCAACTGTTCTTTTTATAAAACCCGAGAATTTTTCAAAATGAACCGATAGCGCAACTGCATTATTTACTGTCCTGGCGGGAGAAGATTCTGTAAACACAGCTTGGTATGTGCATATCCTGAGAATATTGATAATGTTCATGTCAAGCCCTGATATCACGGCGCTTGATGCATGTTGAATTATGTAATCAAGCTTTGTCAGGTGGCGCAGAATGCCGTAAACGAATTCATTTACCGTTGCTTTTTCTGATGTGGAGAAATCTTCCTTTTTAAAAATCCCACCTATAAGGATGTCAGGATATTTCCTTTCAGAAAGTGTGGAATTCAGAACATACATGACTGTGGAATATGCTTTTTGTCTGATGAAAGTCTGGCTCATCATTCCTTCTTTGCATTGTCCGATAAAAAAGCTTCTCCCTTTATATCAAACTAAAATCATACCTTACGAAATATTACTATTTTTATAAGGTATAACCAATGACTATATAAGCTAACAAATCAAATATCCCATTATTATTATGCCTCTCTTAGATATTCTTCGCGCCCAGAATGAATGGTGGAGCATGGGAAAAGTGCCCTCAGTATTGCTGAAAGATATCAAAAGAATAGAATTCGGAAAGGCTATTGATCAGATCGATGATGAAAGGATACTTGGCATAATCGGTCCAAGAAGAACAGGTAAAACCACAATTCTATATCAGGTGATCAATAAGATTTTAGAGTCTGTCAAACCTGAAAGGATACTTTTCTTTTCGGCAGATGATCCTGCACTTTTGCCTTTTAAAGAAAATCTTTTTGAAAACATCATAAAAACGTATTATGAGGATGTACTCCAGGAGTTAAAAAGAAGCGAGAAAGTCTATATCTTTATCGATGAAATACATTTCCTGGCTGGATGGGAACAATGGCTAAAGAAATATTATGACATGAAATATAATATAAAATTTATCATTTCAAGTTCCTCTGCAATACATGTTCAGCGCAGATCAAAAGAATCACTTGTCGGGAGAATATTTGAAATACTGGTGCTCCCTCTCTCTTTAAGGGATTTTGCAGCCATTTCGGGAAAAAAGGATATTGCAGAATATTACCAGAAATTCACAATTGACGAAATTATGACCGAGCCTGCTCTTTCGCTTATTAAATTCGATGAAGAGTGCATCATTCTCCTTAATAAATATTTACTGTATGGAGGATTCCCGGAAGCGATATTCAATGAAAATATCCGACTATGGCAGGAAAAACTTGTTTCTGACGTTCTTCGTAAAGTGCTATACCGGGACCTCGCAGAGCTTTACAAAGTGAGGATTCCATCCAAACTCGAAGAGCTTTTCGTAAATATTGCCGCAAACACGAGCGAGACATTTTCGTATTCATCATTGTCCCGGAATCTAGGGGTCAGTATAGAAGCTATAATAAATTATATCAGTTACCTTGAAGCTGCTTATCTTGTGGGTGAACTCAGGTTATATTCAAAAACCCAGGAAAAAAGCCTTCGTTCCAATCGCAAGTTTTTCCTGATGGATTGCGGTCTTCGAAATGCAGTGCTTCGATCAATGACGATCCAGGGTGAGAATATCGGATTGCTGGTTGAATCCGTGATACAGAAACATCTTTATGTATTTGCACAAGCTAGAGGCATGAAAACATCATATTTCAGGGAAAAAGGAGAAGTGGACATAATATTGCATTCAAGAGATACATTGCTCCCAATTGAGGTAAAATACCAGTCCAGCATTTCAAAATCTGACTTTAAAACTCTTGTTTCATTCATGGAAGGAGAAAAGATCAACAAAGGCATACTCGTTACTCGTGATCTACTGGATAGGATTGAGGTTAAAGGAAAAGAGATCAGGATGATACCTGCGTGGTTGTTCTTGATGGTGGTATCATGAAAGCCATTATCTTTGACATGGACGGCGTACTCGTGGACTCCATGCCTTACCATGCAGAAGCATGGATCCAGGCATTTGCCGCCGCAGGTATCGATGTCGAAAAGAGAGAGATATATGAGCTTGAGGGCTCAAACCACATGCAGACTGTAGATATAATATTCAGGCGATCAGGGAGAGTTCCAACAGATAAAGATGCGGAAGAACTCAGCAAAAAGAAAATAGAGATATTCAACAGGATAGAACATGTCAGACCATTTGACGGGATAAGAGAACTGCTTGCTGAACTTGCGCCGAAATACAGTCTTGCTGTGGTTTCGGGCTCAAATCATAACACAGTGCATGATCTTATGGATACCTTCTTCCCTGGCGCCTTCAAGGTCATAATTACCGGTGACGACGTTCGAAAAAGCAAACCTGACCCAGAACCATACCTCAAGGCTATCGAAAAGCTGGGCGTGCCAAAAGATGAATGCATAGTCATAGAGAACGCTCCCCTTGGCATACGCTCTGCAAAAAGCGCTGGCTTGCGGTGCATTGCCGTTGTTGCATACCTTGGCAGGGAGAGCCTGGAAGAGGCTGATGTGATAGTGGAGAACCACAGGGAGCTCTTCAGGGCTATTCAGGCTGAGGAAATATCAAGTATTACGATGTAATACGTGTGTAATGAATGCGAAACTGCGGGTTTGTATTTTTTCAAGTGCAGGGTTCTGTGAAGTTGCCGGTTGTTCGGAGAGGATGTCGGTTAAGACACCCGCGGAAGCCTGTGATATCAAAGCTATGAGGATAATAAATGGATTACGTTGATTCAGAACGCAGAACGTCATAAAAACGATAGTGTTCAGTAACTTTACATATTTATATTCTCATTATATGGTTTAAAATGTTTAAAAGACTTAAAAGATTTAAAAAGTTTAAAAAACTATATATAATTCCAATGGCTAATAGTAAATGACGATTTTATATGAAAAATACAAAGAATAGACAACCGTTTCGATGTATGAAACCCGATATAGAAGTTCTGACATCGAGGGAAAAAACCCTTCTTCTCAATAACTATATCATAGAAAATCGTAAACTTTTGAAAATGCTATCAAAATTATAGTATTTTATTATCTTCCTTTTATATTTTTTAATAATGCGATTATCTGTACTACTGCTATAAACGGATCATCTATTATCATATTCTTAATAATATGTAACATAAATCGTGTTTCTCCCATTCTGTGTGTGTTTTCTTTAAGCCATCTTTCTATATCTCCCATATCAGTTTCGTAGCGGGCAATTTTTAGCAAAAAATTTAGTCTGTTTATTCGATTTGCAGTAATATGGTATCTTTCAGATTCTAAAATAATAGAGGCTATTCCAAACCCCGTTCTTTTATTCCCATTGTTGAAGGCATGCCTGTATGTTATTGAATATAACGCAAGAGCAGCATTTTTAAACACATCATTTTCAGGGGTAAGCTGGAATTCGATAAGATTTTCAAGTGTTCCTATATCACGAACCCCAGGGGCATATTCTGATGTCCCTTTATCTAATTCAACTATTATATCATGAATTTGTATAATCTCTTGTGTGGTTAACTCAATCATATATCACCCAGTATATCTTATTAAGATATAAATTACAGGCTATACAATTAAAAGCTTATCTCTATTCATCAACCGACATTTGACAGGTGTCGCAATCAACCTAAGACTTGACAGAACCCTTGTGTAGCAATATTTATATATAACCACCAGTCCCATTCCTATTGCCTAGCAAACTTTAAATACTATCACAGCTATCGTCTACTTCCCCAACGAGAGGAAAAATGTCCGAATACACATTATTCTTAGGCTGCATTATCCCGGCGCGTTTTCCATTTATGGAAAAATCCACGCGTCTTGTCCTGTCAAAGCTCGGCTGCGTTTTGCACGACCTTGAAGGAGCTACATGCTGCCCCACAAAAAGCATAATCAAGCCTATGGGCGACATGAGCTGGTACGTCACTGCAGCAAGGAATCTCGCTTTAGCAGAGAGAACAGGATATGACCTGCTCGTACCCTGCAACGGATGTTACAGTACTTTAAAAACCGTGGATGTTGAAATGAGAGTAAATCAAGTTCTCAGGGAGCAGGTAAATACTATTCTATCCTCTGCGGGATTGAAATATAATGGCAGCATCGAAGTTAAGCACCTTGTCGAGGTGCTGCATGATGACATCGGGATCCCGAAGATAAAGCAGCACATAAAGAAACCGTTTGACGGAATGAAGCTTGCAGCGCATGCCGGATGCCATATGCTGCGCCCCAGTTCATCCATATTCTTTGATGATCCGAACAAGCCTAAGAAATTCGACGCGCTGATAGAAGCGCTTGGCGCAAAGAGCATCGATTACGGGACAAAGATGTTGTGCTGTGGCGGGAACCTGAACACTGCGGATGAACCTGATGAAGCATCAGCCCTTGCAAGGATGAAACTTAATGAAGTCACAAAGAAAGCAGATGCGCTTGCGCTTACATGCCCGTCGTGCTTCATGCAGTACGATTCACGCCAGTACCTCCTTCAAAAGAGCGGGGAGAAATTGAACGTCCCCATCCTATTTTATCCCGAATTACTCGGTCTTGCCATGGGTTTTACAACCCAGGAACTCGGCATGGACATGCACAGGATAGATGCTGCGGAATTCCTTTCAAAGTGGGATTCAAGATACAACTATCTCAAGACGCTCAAAGAGGTTTTTGACCTGCCTTCGCTCAGGAAGTGCTACGAGTGCGGCGCATGCGTTAATGACTGCCCTGTTGTGAAGGTCAGCCCTGAATTCAATCCGAATGAGATAATAGGCAGGATCCTGTCAGGTGAACTTGATGCGGTCATAGAGTCCCACAATATATGGCGGTGCGTTGACTGCTATACCTGCTATGAACTCTGCCCGCAGAAAATGGGCATGAATAAGATATTTGATAAGCTGAAACATATAGCAAATGAAAGAGGAAAAGGACCAAAGGGGTTCAGTGCCAGCATCGAGATGTTCAGGAAAGACGGGAGACTGGGTGAACCAACGTCAGTAAGAAAGAAATTAAAACTACCCGAACCTCCCAAGAGCGGAGGGGAAGAATTGAAGAAATTATTGCTAATAATACAAAAAGGAGAAGAAAATGAAGTGTGATGGAATACCATCCGGGTGTGCGATCTCCGGATTGATGAGTGAAGAAGGCAGACGCATCGACGGCAGCGTGATAATAAGATCCATCGCCAGCATGCACGACCGCAGCAACGGTCTGGGCGGAGGATTTGCAGCATATGGCATTTATCCGAAACGGAAGCACCAGTATGCTTTCCACATGATGTTCGATAATATCGGGGCAAAAGAAACCACTGAAGAGTTCTTCAAAGACGTGTTCAACGTGGACAAGGACGAACCCATCCCCACGCACAGGGAGAACGGCATCAGGAACCCACCGATACTATGGAGATACTTCCTCGAAGTGCCTGAGAACAAGCTTGAGTTCATCACAGAAAGGGACTATGTCATGAAGATCGTCATGCAGATAAACTCCGAAATTGAAGGAGCATATATTGCTTCAAGCGGCAAGAACATGGGAGCTTTCAAGGGCGTAGGATACCCTGAAGATATAGGGAAGTTCTACAAACTTGAGGAGTACAGCGCATACATATGGACATCGCACGGAAGGTTCCCGACCAATACACCGGGCTGGTGGGGTGGAGCGCACCCATTTACGCTTCTTGACTGGTCAGTTGTGCACAACGGTGAAATATCTTCATACGGCATCAACAAGCGATACCTCGAAATGTTCGGGTACAAACTCGAACTGCGCACAGACACCGAAGTAATAGCGTATCTTTTTGACCTGCTTGTAAGAAGACATAAGCTTCCGATGGATATGGCAGTGAAGGCGCTGGCATCTCCTTTCTGGAAGGACATTGACCGCATGGAGCCAACGCAAAAAAATATTGCAACCGCGATAAGGCAGGTTTACGGGAGCACACTTATGAACGGACCATTCAGTATAATCCTTGGTCACAGCAGGGGCATGATAGGACTGAACGACAGGATAAAATTGCGCCCCATGACAGCAGCCCGGAAGGGCGATATGCTCTACCTGGCGTCAGAGGAATCAGCCATACGTGAGATAGCGCCGGATCTTGATACTGTATGGAGCCCGAAAGCAGGCACTGCTGTCATAGGCACTCTGAATGAGGAGGTGGAATAATGGAATCCCAACTGCCAGCAGAATTTGTCGTGAATGTTGACCATGAGAAGTGCCGCAAGTGCAAGCGCTGCGTGATCAATTGCAGCTTCAGCGCCATAGAATTCAAGGATAAAGTCACTCCGAACAACAGGCAGTGCGTTGCATGCCACAGGTGCGCTACTTTCTGCCCGGAAAATGCGATAACCATCACAGAGAACCCGCTTGATTACAAGGATGGATATAACTGGAGCCCTGAGATCAGGAAGAACATACTGAAGCAGGCAGAAAGCGGCGGCATCATACTTACAGGCATGGGCAACCCGAAACCATATCCTATTTACTGGGACCACATGCTTTTGGATGCCTGTCAGGTGACGAACCCATCCATAGACCCGCTTCGTGAGCCAATGGAACTGCGTACCTACCTTGGTGCGAAGCCAGAATGCCTTGACTTTGACGGAGATGTAAGCCTGAAGACTGAACTGGCTCCGCAGGTGAAAATCGACATACCAGTCGTATTCGCTGCAATGTCCTATGGCGCCATTAGCCTGAACGCACACAAAGCCCTCGCAATGGCTGCAACGCGCATGGGAACCCTCATGAACACGGGTGAAGGCGGTCTTCATGAGGATATTGCACAGTATTCAGACCGGATCATTGTTCAGGTCGCTTCAGGCAGGTTTGGAGTTACGAGCAAGTACCTGAACAGCAGCGCGCTTGTGGAAATAAAGATCGGACAGGGCGCAAAACCCGGCATAGGGGGGCACCTCCCAGGTGAGAAGGTGGGTGAGGATATCTCAAAGACACGTATGATACCTGTGGGAACAGATGCACTTTCTCCTGCGCCGCATCATGATATATATTCTATCGAAGACCTGTCGCAGCTTATTTATGCGATAAAGGAAGCTACCGATTACAAAAAACCCGTATCAGTCAAGATAGCGGCTGTGCACAATGTTGCAGCTATCGCAAGCGGCATCGTGCGCGCAGGCGCTGATATTGTTATGATTGATGGTTTCCGCGGCGGTACGGGCGCGGCGCCAATGATCATTCGCGACCATGTCGGGATACCCATCGAACTTGCTCTTGCAGCAGTGGATGACAGGCTGAGGCAGGAGGGCATCCGAAACCGCGCCTCCATCCTTGTTGGAGGAAGCATCAGGCAGAGCGCTGATGTTGTGAAGGCTATCGCGCTTGGAGCTGACGCTTGTGTCATAGGAACGGCATCACTTATCGCTATGGGCTGCCGCGTGTGCCAGAAGTGCTATACAGGCAACTGCGCCTGGGGTATTGCCACGCAGAAGCCTGAGCTTGTGCGCAGGCTGAATCCTGAGGTCGCGGCTGACAGGCTGTGCAACCTGCTTACAGCCTGGGGGCATGAGATACAGGAAGTGCTTGGGTCGCTTGGCATAAATGCCATCGAGTCCCTGCGCGGAAGCAGGGAGCGACTCAGAGGTGTTGGACTTAACCAGGAGACGCTTGATATCCTTGGTATCAAACACGCCGGGATAGGACAGTGATTACTATGAGAATCGACGCAAAGGGCATGCATTACAGACCTTTGAACAAGAAAATCCGCGATGCTGTAACTGCTGGCGAGAAGGAGTTCGAACTCGATAACATCGGCGGGCAGAGGTACATAGGCGACGGGCTGAACGAAAACGTGAAGATCACGATAAACGGCACGCCGGGGAACGACCTTGGCGCATTCATGAACGGACCCAGGATAATCGTCAATGCCAATGCGCAGGACGGCATCGCCAATACCATGAACGCTGGCGAAATAATCGTGCACGGCAGCGTGGGTGATATCATAGGATACGGCATGCGTGGCGGGAAGCTCTACATCAAGGGAGATGCCGGTTACCGCGTGGGGATACACATGAAAGAGTACAAGAAGCAGATACCTGTTATCATCACAGGGGGCACAGCAGGCGACTTCTTTGGAGAATACATGGCAGGCGGAATAATGATACTCCTGGGCTTGAACGGTAAGAGTCCGCTTGTGGGCGATTACGTGGGTACGGGTATGCACGGTGGTGTTATATATGTTCGTGGAAAGGTTGATCCATACCATCTCGGAAAGGAAGTGAGTTGTCTTGAGTTGAGCGAAGAGGATACCAGGCTCATCGGATCATATCTTAAGGAGTACTGCGAATATTTTGGGTTTGATTATAACGAAGTGATGGGCGGGAAGTTCACCAAACTTGTGCCGCTGTCGCACAGACCGTATGGGAATTTGTATGTGTATTGAACATTTCCAGATCAGTTGAACTAAAAAATTAAAAACCCTCTTCCGTGTTCAGTCAAGCCCGAAATGCTTTACGTTCCAGTCAGCAGTAGCCTGTATTTTCTTAATTTCCTCAGCTCCGCCTTCCATTGTAAAGAGATGCTTGAATCGCCCCTGTGCTTTAAGATATTCCTCGACAGGCTTCCTGTTCTTTATTTTCCTGACGCCTGTTATTTCGCTATTTTCCATTTCATAAAGGGGCCACAATGCAGTTTCAACCGCAAGCCTGCCAACCTCAATTGTCTTTGACCCTTCGAACTTCCAGCCAGTACAGCAGGGCGCATGCACATGCACGTAGGTCGGACCTTTTATCTGTGCAGCCTTTTTAACTTTTCTTATCATATCAGGAGCATACGCTACGGATGCAGTGGCGACATAAGGAGAGCCATGCGCCGCTATGATAGCTGGCATATTCTTCTTATTCAGGGGGTTTCCGAACGAGACCTTCCCTGCCGGGCTGGTGGTCGTGCTCGCATACATCGGTGTGCCGCTGCTTCGCTGGATACCGGTGTTCATGTACGCCTCATTATCAACGCAGATGTAGGTAAAATCATGTCCCCGCTCGAAAGCACCTGAAATAGCCTGCAGCCCAATGTCCATAGTGGCACCATCGCCTCCTATCGCTATGATTTTGGTATTATTCATTTTTCCCATTGCTTTAAAAGCTGCTTCAACACCTGATGCAACTGCAGCTGCGTTCTCGAACAACGAATGTATCCAGGGGACGCCCCAGGCAGATTCCGGATATGGCGTAGTAAAAACCTCAAGGCAGCCTGTCGGGCTGACGACGATGCAGTCTTCACCCAGTGCATCAAGCACGAATTTTCCTGCGAGGGCGTCGCAGCATCCTGCGCAGCCGCGGTGACCGGGTTTTAAAAGGCTCATGCCAGGTCCTCCCGCAGGTCAGCGAATTCGCTTTCAATAAATATTCCTTTTTCTACAAGCTTTGCTTTATTGATCATTTTTACAATCGTGCTAACTGGAATATCGCGTCCTCCATGCCCCAACATGAACCCAATGACCGGAGCGAGAACATCTCTATTGTTGTACATGCACGCTTTTACCTCAGTGCAAAGCGCGCCTTCGTTCTTTCCGACTGAGATGTTCTTATCAAGAGTTATTACCACCTTTGCGTTCTTTAGCGCCTTTCTGATCTCATCAGCCGGGAAGGGCCTGAACGACCTGACTTTAAGAAGACCAACGTTCTCTCCCTCTTTTCGAAGCATATCGATCGTATCCTTTATCGTCCCGATCACTGAGCCCATAGCCATTATTACGATTTCGGCATCCTCAAGCATATAACCGTCTAAAAGCCCGCCGTAATAACGACCGTATTTCTCGCTAAACTCAAGGGCGACTTCTTCTATCCTTTTTAACGCCACACCCATGGCTTTCTCCTGTTTGTACCTGAACTCAGTGTATGTGCTCGGATCGGCAAAAGCGCCAAATGACATAGGATTTTTCGGATCAAGTACGAATTCAGGAGTATAATCCGGAAGGAATTCATCAGTAAGGCTCTGCTCAAGAAGTATAACCGGCTCATAGACATGCGACAGGATGAAGCCGTCCATACAAGCCATTGCAGGCAGCAAAATATCCTCGTCTTCTGCGATCTTATAAAGCTGCGGCGTCATATCCGCTGACTCCTGGACATCTTCAGCATAGAGCTGTATCCAGCCTGTATCGCGCTGCGAAATAGAGTCCTGCTGGTCGTTCCATATATTAATGGGAGCTGAAAGCGCCCTGTTCACAACAGTCATAACTATCGGAAGCCTCATGCCTGAGGCATTGAAAAGCGCTTCATGCATAAGTGCAAGGCCCTGCGATGTCGTGGAAGTATATGTGCGCGCCCCTGCTGCGCTTGCGCCAATGAGTGCAGATATTGCTGAGAACTCGGACTCCACGTTCATATATTCGCAGTTCATCTCACCGTCAGCTGCGAACTGGGAAAGGTCTTCCACGATATGCGTCTGCGGAGTTATCGGGTATGCGGAAATCACATTGGGCTTGCATACCTTTACTGCATGAGCTACAGCGTAAGAACCTTCAACCACTACCATCCTTTTTCTCATTTTCCCTCCAGGACCATTATTATCGCTTTCTTGGGGCACTCGTTCGCACAGATGCCGCATCCTTTGCAGTATTCATAGTCAGGTTCAAAGAAGCCGTTCTCCAGCTTATGCACTACGCCTTCAGGGCAGTATATCGCGCAAATACCGCATTTACTGCACAATTTATGGTCAAAAACAGGCATGAACGACCGCCATGCGCCTGTCTTGTTGGCGCGCGTACTTCCCGGCTTGGCTACGGTCTTGATTATAAGTTTCATCGCTGCGCCTCCATCATATCATAAGCTGCCTGGATAGCAGCAGCATTTTTCTCACCGACTTTCCCGGGGAACCTTTCCATAACTGCGTTCTTTATTGATTCCGGTCTGATCAGACCCGAAACCCCTGCAAAAGCCCCTATAAGAGTGGTATTCACTATTGGTTTTCCAATGAAATCCATAGCAAGCTTTGTGGCGTCAAGCGTCTTAATAGAGGCTTTTGTCACCATTTTGAAATGTTCAGGGCTCTTTTCAGTATTGATCAGGATAAACCCGTCTGGTTTGGCTCCTCTTGCAACATCTACGACATCTACAAGGGTCGCATCCTGTACGATAACATAATCAGGTTCATATATCTGGCTTCGCAGGCGTATGGGTTTATCATCCAGGCGCACAAAAGCCATTACCGGAGCGCCTCTTCTTTCCACACCAAAGGCTGGAAAAGCCTGGCTGAATTTCCCGTCTTCAAAAGCAGCCACAGCTAACAGCTCGGCAGCGGTTACAGAACCCTGCCCGCCGCGTCCGTGAATTCGTATTTCCTTCATTTCTTTTTTTCTCCGGCAATAATTGAATATATATTTTAATTAATAATAATCAATCGTGATGAATACCCACAATTGCATAAAGGTATTTATGCTTTGCGCAGTCCAGGACATAATGAGGGCAAAAGGATCCAGGTCAGGATTTTTTGAAAAAAAAATCCCAGTAAACTATATCTTATTTGATGACCTAATGATGAAGTTCAATATGACCGATTCTAAACTACTGATCACAGAACTCGTGCTGACCGCCTACCTGTATAACCAGTCTGATAAAATCAGCGTGGACGACCTGCCGGAGAAAATACGAAAACATTACTGGAACGAGAAGGAAAAAACCGTTAAGAAGCCCGTATACGTCACGGAAGGAGATATAAAATCCATTTACGGTCTTGAAGATGTAAAAACAAACTCAAAGACATTGCCATTCCTTGAGTTCGAAGAGTTCGGCTCACAGATAAAACTCACAGTATTTGACCTGGCAGCGAAATGGTTTTCAAAGAACCCGGAAGCGGTTGAAAGGATAAACAGCAACCCTGCGCTGGCATCGTTTTTTGAGAACTACGACTCTCTTCCTGTGAGCTACGAAAAGGCGAAGGCGTCCAATACACCAAAGGAGAGCGGGCGCGAATGGATAAATTCGCTTGTTAAAGGCATAGAAACAGAGAAGGGATCAGAAGAGATGCTAAGACTTGCCCATATAGTATCTCCAGAGGATGTCAAGCAGACCATGAAAGACCTTGTTCTTACAAAAGAACAGGAAAGCGAAATAGAGAAGATCGTAAAGGCTATCCAGTATCGTGATTACCTCAAGCGGATAGGTCTTGTGGAGATAGGAAAGCTCCTGTTCGTAGGGCCGCCTGGTACGGGAAAGACCTCAGTCGCCCGTGCACTGTCCGGTAAACTGGGAATCCCCATAGTTGAAGTAAAACTCTCACAAATTGCAGACCAGTACCTTGGTGAAACTGCCAAGAACATAGACAGGGTATTCGAGCTTGCAAAACGTCTTAGCCCCTGCATACTTTTTATCGATGAATTCGATTTCGTTGCAAAAGCCAGAGCCACAGATGAGCATGCTGCACTGAAAAGAGCTGTAAATACTCTTCTTAAAGCAATAGATGAGATAAGCCTGGTAGAGCACGGCGTTCTTCTTATTGGCGCCACTAACAACCCTGACATACTTGATAACGCAGCATGGAGGCGGTTTGATGAAATAATGGATTTCAAGCTTCCTGATAAGGATATGCGCAAGAAAATATTGGATATAGTGCTGCGGGAGATAGAAGGTACTTTTGATACCGAAGAGATAGCCAGCAAATCAGATGGATATTCAGGCTCAGACCTGCGCCTGATAGTGAGGGAGGCTGTACTTAACGGTCTTATTACAGAGAGAATGGCGCTCACACAGAAGGATCTGCTGCGCGGGATTGATGAGTTCAATAAGAGAATTTCTCTTAAGACAAAGGACGAAACCGGATGAAAATAACCCTTCTGGGAACAGGAGATGCGGTGGGAACACCGAAGATTGGATGTTCCTGCCCTGCGTGCATGGATGCTCACGCAGGAGGAAAAAGCAGGCGGCTGCGTTTTTCTATCCTTGTTGAATCATCTGCCGGATGTATTCTCATAGACACCAGTCCTGATCTGCGATGGCAGTTACTGAAAAAGGGTATCAGCCACATTGATGGAGTGATCTGGACGCACTCGCACTACGACCATTATGCCGGGTTCGGGGATTTTCACCGCATCCAGAGTAGCGTGAATGTGTACGGGCTGAAAAACACACTTGATTATATCCTGAACTACCTGTATTTTATGAAGCCAGTCAGGCATGATGTGGAGTTCTACACACCATTTGAATTGATCGGTCTTGAAATGATGCTTGTGGAAGTCAACCATCCGCCTCTTGAAGAGACAGCAGGTGTAATAATCAGGGACGGAAAAAGCAAGGTCGTAATCACAGGAGATACTACGCAGCACCTCCCGGAAAGGACAATTGAACTGATGATGGAACCAGACCTGCTTGTCGCAGATGCCATAATCCCTCCAAGGAGAAGTATAATCAAACATATGAACTCACAGGAGGCGATGGAACTTGCATCTCTGTTAAATGCAAAGAACGTTGTGCTAACACACCTTAGCCATAATTTCCCCCCGCACGATGAAGCAGTTAAACAATGGCCTCTTGGTTATGATGGAATGGATTTCGAGTTTTAGACGACCATAACCAATCCTGGGACGCACCGTTATGTATGAAAAAAGATTTCAATCATGTAAGTTTCCCTTTTTTCTGATGTCTTTTTCCATATATTTTGGAGAGGTGTACTCATATCTCTGGAACAATCGTTTCCAGATATCTATACCGAGATCTTCGAACTCGTTTTTATCCATTATCCTATCCTTTTTTACATTTTATTTTCATGTATATTAACATTGCGAAAACACTTCTGAAAAGGGCGGAACTTATCAAAAAAAAGGTTTGATCCAGAAAAACAAATATTTTCAGTATAAAATTTTTTCCCTCATACGGAAAGTATATTAAATACACAAACTATATGGAATACACTTCTTCTAACTCAAAGAACAGGTGAATTTCCATCTGGGAAATGGTCGAGGAAAGTTAAACTTAAACAAGGAATTATCATGGAAGAAACCCCCACAGCTACAAATTATAATATAAATGACCTGAATGAAAATTCAAAAAATGTCAATGCAACCATAAAAGTTATCGAAATAGGTGAGACGAAAGATATACCCTCAAGGTTCGGAGATAAAAGGGTCTGTGAAGTAAAAGTCGCAGACGCATCAGGAAGTATACTGCTCTCCTTATGGGATGACCAGATCGGAAAGATCGCTGTTGGAGATACATTATCAATCCAGAACGGCTACATTTCTATAGTCAGGAACTCGATGAGATTGAATATTGGAAAATATGGAAAGATGCTCCTGTCCGAAGAGGTACTTTCTGAAGTGAATACTGAAAACAATGTTTCTGAAAAGCACGTTGACCAGCCGGAAAGACCCAGGCGCGAATTCGGAGGCAGAGGCGGAAGCGGAGGAAGCAGCGGCGGATACGGCAGCATGTACGGGGGCGGCGGAGATCGTAATTTCAGTTTCAGACGTAGTGGATACGGCGGAGGCGGAAGCGGTGGTGGAGGCGGCGGACGCAGGGATTCACGCGGCGGGGACAAAAGAGGCGGCAGAGGAAGAAGGTAATTTACCTTCTGCTTTTTATTAATACTTTTTATAGTCATCAGTCGTAACAGTCATTTAATGCTGGAAAATATTCCGGATACATTTCTTAACACCACGAACAAGGAATTTCGGGTTCTTATCGCCATAGAGAACAAGATGAAGTTCTACGAATGGGTTCCGATAGAAGAGATCGCCGGTTTTACAAAATACAATATAAAAGAAACCGGGCATATCCTTACCACACTGGCAAAGAAAAAGCTGATCCATAGAAATGTTGCAACCTATGAAGGATACAGGATATATTTTGAAGCTTATTACCTGCTGGCACTAAAAGCGCTGGTGGAGCGTGGTTCTGTCAATGCGATAGGAGATCTTATAGGGGTAGGGAAAGAGTCAAGGGTTTACTCGGCTGAGGGTGGGCTCACCGACAGGGAGGTTGTCATAAAGTTCCACACCGAAGGTAAGATGAGTTTTAAAAAGGTCAGGATAAAAAGAGAGCACATTGAAGAGCGAAAACATCTTTCCTGGCTTTATGCTTCGCGCCTTGCTGCGAAAAGAGAGTACGATGTACTGAAACTCCTGTATCCTGTGGTCGCCGTTCCAGAGCCGATCGATCATAACAGGAATGCAATTGTGATGTCGGTCATGAAAGGTCAGCCGCTTGCACATACAAAAGTGGACGAACCAGAATGGTATCTTGATGAGATACTTGCACAGGTGAAAAAGGCGGCGCAGCTCGGTATCATCCACGGCGACCTGAGCGAGTTCAATATATTCGTCAATCCGCAGGGATGCGAAATATTCGACTGGCCGCAGTACGTTACCTTCTCCCACCCAAATGCAAATGAGTTGCTTAGCCGGGATGTTGAAAATGTTTTGACATTCTTTAAGAAAAAATACAGGGTAAATAGAGATATCGAAGAGGTGCGCAATAACATAATGGGATTATGCCAGAAAATGTGATCTTCGGGATAGATATAGCAAAAGGTTCTTCAAGGGCTAAAGAAAAACCTGCATACGCAGTTGTGGTCTTGAAGGATGGAAAGGCAGAGCATTACCATATGGTCAGCCTCCATAAAGTCCTGAGGATGGCGTGGAAAGAAAAACCGCAGTTTATCGCCATTGATAATGTCCATGAACTTGCACCTGACAGAAAGACCCTCGTTTTAATGCTTTCTAAACTACCGCATGAAACAAAACTCGTGCAGGTTACAGGAGGTGAACATCCCGAACCTCTTGTAAAACTTGCAAAAGAGCACGGGATCACGTTTGACAGGTTCGATCCGGGCGCCGAGGCTCTTGCATGCGCACAGCTTGTGCAAATGGGTACAGGTCATGAGGTTTCTGCTTTTGAGGATAAGACCATGATCAAAGTAAGCAGGGGGCGCTCTCCCGGGAGGGGCGGGTGGAGCCAGAACAGGTACAGGCGCAAGGTGCATGGGTTTGTCAGGCAGAGAGCGCGCGAAATAGAGGACTACCTGAACGAACAGTCAAAGCTTCGCGGATTCACATACACGTCGAAAGTGGCTGAAAGGTTTGGCGGGTACTCAAAAGCTGAGTTCCTTGTTAACGCGCCCAGAAGCGCAGTTCATGTAAGTTCAGGGAGGTACGGGGACGTGCAGGTGAGCGCAAGCAGCATTGAACGTGATGCGCTTATCTTTAAACCTATCACGACAAGGAAACGGGATTACATCATTGTTGGAATAGACCCTGGCACAACTACGGCTGTGGCTGTGCTCACACTTGACGGGGAACTGCGGAAACTGCACAGTTCAAGGACAATATCCATCCCGGAAGTTATTGAGATGATATCAGAAGAAGGCAGACCTCTTATCATTGCAAGCGATGTGTTCCCGACGCCTAATGCTGTTGAAAAGATCAGGCGGGCATTTAATGCAGTTCTCGGGACGCCTGAGGAAATGATCACAACAGAGGACAAGATAGAATTCGCGAAACCCTACGAATATTCAAATGCCCATGAACGTGATGCCATCGCTGCTGCTGTATCAGTTTATCGCAGGAACAGGAACAAGTTCGATCAGATAAAAAGAAAAATTCCTGCAGGAGTGAATGCTGATGAGGCGATAGCGCAGGTGGTGAGAGGAAGATCCGTTGATGCCGTGATATCAACACTTTCGAAGAAAGAAGAAAAAGAACCAGCCAGTGAAACAGCAAGAGAGAGGGCTGGCGATGAAGTTTTTCACCTCAGGGAATCCCTCCATAGATACGAAGAAAGCGTCCGTGATATGAAAAGATACCAGGAAGAGCTGAAAAAAGAACTGGATATAAGGGATGATGAGATCAGAGAGCTTGAGAAAATTATCAGCAGGCAGCGCGACATGGTATATAAAGAGTTTAAACGAGAAAAGGAATTCAGGATACGTGATAAGGAGATCGCCTTCCTTCGAAGCAAGGTTTCAGAAAGCGGTAAACGCATAGCGTCCCTGAATGAGAGGATACATAACCTGAAAAACGTGCGCAGGCTTGAGATGAGCGGGAAGCTTCTGCCTGTAAAGATAATACAGGCTTTTACAAAAGACAGCATCCAGAAGACCCAGGCGCAGTTCGGGATAAAGAAGGATGACATTATTCTTCTAAAGGATGCAAGCGGCGGGGGTGCTATGACAGCCAAAATGATAGCAGACCCAGGCGTTCGTGCTATTATAATTTGCGACGATATGTCCCACGCTGCAAAGGAGGAACTGTTCAGGCTGAACGTGCCTGTGCTTACGGCAAAGGAGGTGAAGATTAAATTCGATCAAGACGAGGAGATCGCGGTCATTGACCCGGAGGATATCAGTAACTCGATTGATGAGTGGAATATGAAGGCACAGGAGCGTAGGAAACAAGAGAAGGAGGAGTGGCTTGCGTCACTGGTGGACGAATACAGGAGCGAGAGAAGAAAAGAGAGAAGAGGGTGAAGAAATAATCTGGGGCATTATAACATGTTCTATGTTCTTCAGATTTTTTAAAGCAGCTTCAAATGCCCCGTTATCCTGTCCAGTTCACCGGCTTCTGCAGGTCCTATCCCGAGTACTGTAACCGTTCCTGGTGGAACTTCGGTTAGCCCTGCATCCTGGATAAGGGCGGTCGTTAGGCGTTGCTTTCTTGCCAATTCTTTCAGTTCGAATAGGTCCTGGAGAGTTGGGACCCTGAGCACCACTTTCTTTTGCCCCCCTTCTTTCCATGCTTCATAGGTGTTCCTGTCCGCAAATTCAGATGCGGATACAGCGGCATGTGCCACCTGGACTGCAAGCTTTCCTTTTGAAAGCTTGAGGTCGTCCCGCACTACAATACACTGTTTATATTCTGCCATACAAAAAAAGCTCTATTGAGGCTTCTGGGTGTCAAGGATCATCATTCCGTTCTTGTCAAATTTCAGGGTATCCCTTTTTTCTGACCATTCTTTTCCAAAATTAAGTGATTCGTCCATGTCAAAACCACCCACAGCAATGAAATCAGTGTTCGCTGTGATCTTATCAACAGGGATAGCCATGTAGTTCTCTTTGCTTTTAACAACGATCCTGTTATTATCAAGTGCAACGCTCTCGCCTATTTCAAAGCCGTTTTGCTTTACGAATTTCCCTGTATATTCCCTGGCGTC
>JAQUNZ010000032.1 GCA_028717345.1 Candidatus Methanoperedens sp. | reverse complement strand
TGCCGCCGTGCAGTTCAGTCAGCTTCTTTGATATCGCAAGCCCGAGCCCTGTCCCCCCGTATTTCCTGGTGATCTTGGCGTTGATCTGTTCGAATTCCTTAAAGAGCTTTCCCGGGTCTTCCTCCCTTATTCCGATACCAGTATCAGAGACCGATATTACTGCATTGCCCCCCTCCTTTTTCGAGATAACTTTGACTGTCCCCCCCTCAGTTTTGCTGAATTTTATTGCGTTGTTAATGAGGTTGAACAATATCTGTTTCACTCTCTGTTTATCTGCCTCGATAAAATCCAGTCCAGGATCAAGTTCTTTTACCAGCTTCACTTTATTCTGTGCGGCTCTTTCTTTCAGGAGGGTCAATGTTTCGCTTATGACAACAGGAACTGATACCCTCTCAAATATTAGTTCGATCTTTCCGGCTTCCACCTTGGAGAGATCAAGAATATCGTTTATTAGATTGAGCAGGAATTTACTGCTGTTCAGGACATTTTCCACATAACGCTCCTGTTTTTTACTCAATTCTCCCCCTATTTTCTTATTCAGCAATTCAGAGAAACCTATTATGGAGTTAAGAGGCGTACGCAGCTCATGGCTCATATTGGCTATAAACTCAGATTTTGATCTGTTCGCAATAACGAGTCTCTCATTTTCATTAGATATCTCTTCAGCCTTTTTTCGTGCTGTTATGTCCGTAGATAGCACGGTAACAGCCACCACCTTCTTTGTTTCAGGGTCCTTAAGTGGCGATAGGGAACGCAAAAACCATTTTCCCCTGTATTCATGCTCGTGCTGCTCGGTTTTACCAGTATCGTAAACTCTTCGGACGCTATTCCTGAAATTATCAGTTTCTGTAGAAAAGTGGCAGTCCCCATATCCACGCCCGTGATAATTCCTGATGCCCAGACGTGCCATATGTTTCGGATTAACGTAGAGGTAATTGCAGTCCCAATCGACCATATATATGGAATCATCGATAGATTCCACGAATGAACGGTATTTTTCTTCAGATTTCTTCAGGTCCTGCTCGATCTGTTTACACTCTAATATTTCCTGCCTGAGCTTCTGGTTAGCTGCTTCAAGTTCAGAAAGTTCATTTTTTTCGCGCAACACCATAATATGACTATTCCGGGTTATTTATATGCATTAATTTATTTATTATCTCAAAAAAACAATTGACATCAATGGGCTTGGCGATATAATCATCAAAACCAGCCGCAAGAAACCGTTCCCGATCTCCTTTCATCGCATATGATGTTAAAGCTAAAACAGGTAAATTTTTGTGTCTGCTTTTAATGATCTTTGTTGCATCAACACCATCCATACCCGGGAGTTCGATATCCATCAGGACAAGGTCGTAGGTTTCTTTTTCAACCATTGCAACTGCCTCTTCCCCATTGACAGCCTCATCTGCACTAATTCCATAGGAGGTAAGTATCTCCAATACAAGCTCCATATTTATTGGATTGTCCTCTACTATTAGTGCTTTTTTTAGTTTCATACCTTATATTTTTCCACTCTGTTGAGAAAGTCAGTTATGTCCAGTGGTTTTGGTAAATATTCGTCAAATCCTGCAGAAAGAAACCGATCCCTGTCCCCCTTCATTGCATATGAGGTCAGGGCTACCACGGGTGTATTTTTATTTTTGGCTTTTAGTATTTTTGTTACTTCAACACCGTCGATCCCTGGTAGTTCGATATCCATGAGGATCAGGTCGTATTCTTCAGCTTCTGCTTTTTTAATTGCATCTTCCCCATTTATAGCTTCATGAACGGTAAAGCCTCTAGCCACAAGTATCTCTATCACCAGTTCCATGTTCAAAGGATTATCTTCTACTACAAGTACTTTGGTCATACTTTATAATGATTATTATTATGCAAATGGACTATTTATAGTTGTCTTTACAAAAGATTTCGGGACTACACATTACAAAAGATTTATTTAGCTTGAACAAAATATTATCATAATAATTATTATGGTATCTTTTGAAGGTAACCTATTGATCGAACAGGTCCAGGATCAAGACCATTTCATGAGAGAACAACTGGTCCACAACTATGCAGGTTTGCTATTAGTCCTGGCAAGCATCATAGGCGTATTGATCATTTATAAAAATTTCAGGGGAAGTAAAATCGCCTGGCCTTCTATTATGGCTGGGATGGTCGCCGCAGGGTTTATTGGATTGGGCGATTCAATTGAGCACTTACTTCCGGGTATAAGCCCTCTGCCACATGAAACGCTGCATTACCTCCATATGATCGGCGGTCCTGTGTCTGTGTTCCTTCTGTATATGGGCTTGAGAGAATATACATCAACGACTCAAGTCAACCCCCTCTCAGGCTTTAAACTTATCCTGATCCTGCTTGTAACTATATTGATCCCTGTTGGACTGGCAACACAGGCACAACAATGGGATCCAATTATCGAAGGTTCGTTCCTGCTTGTGACATCAATTCCAACGATAATTATCACCCTGTTATTGTTATTAAAAGCAAAGTCATCATTCGAAGAACACTTCACTGTCGTCCTGAACATCTCTTTCGTGGCAGTGGCTGCCACGCTGTTGACAATTTCCCTGCTCGTCGGCAGTATGGGTGACACGTCTTTGCTTAACAATGCAGAACTGTATGTTAACGGTCATGCAATTGCAGACTTAATGCATGCTGTCACCGCAACAACTCTGTTAATTTTCGGAATAAGCACAGAGGGACTTATCCGTTCTATGTGGTCGTAAATCTTTCCCCACTAGCACTTCCCTCACCTTCCTCGCATCCGCCCCTCCCTTCGTCTTCTTCATCACCGCACCCACAAGCGAGTTGAGCGCCTTCTCCTTCCCGGCTTTATAATCAGCAACAGCCACCGGGTTTTCCTTGATCGCCTCAAGCGTCGCTGTTTCAACGATGTCGCCCGCTACTATGACAAGCCCTTTCCCCGTGATGATCTCTTTAGGCGAACCACCTTTATCGAGCAGTGTACTGATTTATTGTAAAATCTTCTCTTTATTGCTGATTACCATCATATCTTTTATTTCCAGATCATTCATTATGCTTTTTACTTCTTCTTTGCTTTTTAATCCTGTTTTCCAGAGGGCTTTCAAAATATCTGGAATATCCCATGCTGTCACATTATTTTTTTCAGCAAAGCGTTTTGCCTTTTTATCATTGGTTATGAATGGAAATTTTCGGAAAATACAGATCGAGATGCATTGAAGTTCTCCTTTGCCAAGATTTATAGAGGATAAAAAGGAGCGGTACTAATCCTGTTCTTTGGTATTCATCGATATTATTTCAACAAAGTCCGTAATGCTGTTTACGAAATCGTATCCTGCTTGCTTTATGAAAGCAAGCTCTTCATATACTCCGTTAGATGTCACGATATTGTGTTTTGGGAATAACTCAGATAAAAACCCCAGCCCATCAATTTTGGCAAATGCTGAGAGCACATCAGTATCGCATACTATGCTCAACCTCTCCACTCCATGATCTCATCCACTTTCTTATCGATATCAGCGCCAGGTTTTATCGTCCTTTTCACGCCCCTCTTTGAAAGGACATGCTTGAAATCTTCTATGTTCATGCCTGCAATTTCTGCTGCCCTGGAGAGGGATACTTCCCCTGCTTTGTAGAGTTCTATTGAGGATGCAATTTTGAGGGCGGGTTTTGTATCCAATAGCGTCCTGAAGGCGTCTTTTATAGCTTCAGATTTTGAAGAATAATACCCTGCCCTGATAAGCGCTTCTATTTCCTTTTCGATCACGGCTGGCAAACGCAAGGCTGTTTCCATAAGTGTAAATTTGCTTTTGACTTTATAAAGACTTTGTTTGAGCGATATTTTACCTGCTTGGGTTTGAAACAGGGAACACCGTTCTCGCATCCGCCCCGCCCTTCATCTTTTTCATCACAGCACCCACAAGCGAGTTAAGCGCCTTCTCCTTCCAAGCTTTATAATCAGCAACAGCCTTCGGATTTTCCTTTATATTATTCCCGGCGTTGAGAAAGCAGCAATAAATCCTGCCGAGCTTAAGAAGAAGATGTGAGCGCTTCAGCGACGCTGGCGGTGAAGTTGCCGAAATGGCATGGGAGTGGTAATGTCTTTGACCTCGGACACGGGTATTTGGGAGTTGATGTCCTATAATATCCAATAAGGAAGAGCAGAGGTTTTGCCAATTTAACCACCCTTACCAAAATGATTTTCAAATGGAATTAATAACCTGACAAAAATTTTTATCTTCATTTAAAAAGTTGAAAATATTTTTGCAGATTTTTACGAGTAAACTTTAGCCTTAAAATCATAAGTTATGAGAAACTTAAATTAGCTTATAGATGAGTATTATCTAATATGAAAATTGACCCTAAGAAAAGAGATGATTTATCAAAGTTTTTGATCCATTTAACAAAAGACGAAAAGAGTGGTGACCCTACAGCAATAGACAATTTGATTAACATTCTCAAGCAAAAGAAAATTGAAGCACGAAAAGCGCATTGCCTGTTTATGCATATTTTCTCTCAGAAAGGGTTTTCGAAGAAGCTAGAAAAAAAGTTCAATACAGTTTGCTTAACTGAAGCACCACTGAATCAAATACGAATATTATCAGCAGATTTTCCTAGTAGAAAAATAAAGTTGAAACCATATGGACTTGTATTCTGGAAGGAGGATTTACTGAAAAAAGGAGCTAGTCCTGCTATATACATTAATGCGGAAAAAGGAACTGAATTGAGAAATTACTTGCTAAAAGAATTCAAGAAAAAATTTCCTTCTACCTTTAAAAAATTGGAACAAAAAGAAGAATACCCTAATGAAATAATACAGTATTTTTCATTAATTAATAAAATCGGTCCGAATTATGACTTTAGTTGGGAAAGAGAATGGCGTTTCCATGGCGATCTTGAATTTAAATACAGGGATGTTGTTGCGATAATTGCAGAATATCCTAATCGTTTTGAGAAAAGATGTCAAAAAGAATTTAAGAGACGTCAGTTGAATTCCATTAAAAAAATTCCAATTATTAATCCAAATTGGAATTATGAAGAAGTAGTAGAAGAAATGTCTCGTAGAATCTGGGAAAAAGAAAAATAACAAGCGACACATTAAACCAAAAAACTCAGCCGTAATCTAACCCAGCTTCCCCACCAGCACTTCCCTCACGGTCCTCGCATCCGCCCCGCCCTTCGTCTTCTTCATCACAGCACCCACAAGCGAGTTGAGCGCCTTCTCCTTCCCTGCCCTGTAATCAGCCACAGCCTGCTGATTCTCCCTGATCGCCTCAAGCGCCGATGTCTCAACGATGTCGCCCTCGACTATTACAAGCCCTTTCTCCCTAATGATCTCCTCAGGCGAACCGCCTTTATCAAGCAGCGTCCTGATGATCTCCACGGCGCCGTCCTCTGTTATCTTCTTGCCTGCGAGAAGCTCAAGCACAGAAAGCATGTGCTCTTTTTTGAAAGAATCAATATTCAGGTCGCGGTAGTTGAGTTCACCCTTCAACACATCGCAAATCCATACCGCCGCAATCTTTGGTTCAGCTTTCTTAGCAACATCCTCATAGAATATCGCAAGCTTCAATTCCGACGTCAGCGCCTTTGCATGGTCGTCCATGATCCCGTACTGCTCCACAAAACGCATTCTCCTTGCATCCGGCAGTTCTGGCAGCGTTTCCTTTATCGCAGGCGCCCACCCTGATATCTTAAGAGGCACAAGGTCTGGCTCAGGGAAATAGCGGTAGTCGTGCGCCTCTTCCTTCGTCCTCATGGACAGCGTGATCTCGCGCGCCTCGTCAAAGTGTCTTGTCTCCTGCACCACAACACCCCCTCGGCGCAGCACATTCTTCTGCCGCACGATCTCATAGAGCAGCGCGCGCTCTGCGCCTTTGTGCGATGAGATGTTCTTTATCTCGGCGCGCTGCCCCCCCATAATGGAAATATTGGCATCGACACGCATCGCCCCTTCAAGATTGCCGTCAAACACATCAAGATACTCAATAATATTTCGCAGCTTATCCAGATAACGCCGCGCTTCTTTCGGGCTTCTCATGTCAGGATCGCTCACTATCTCTATGAGCGCCATGCCAGAACGGTTATAGTCGATAAGCGTGTATTTTGATTTGTCTATTGTTCCTTCGTGCACAAGCCTGCCAGGGTCTTCTTCCATGTGAGCCCTCGTTATCCCAACTCTGAGTTCACCGTCCTCGCCTTCAATCATAACGTAACCGCCACTTGATATTGGGAAGTCGTACTGCGTTATCTGGAAGCCTTTCGGCAGGTCAGGATAATAGTAGTTTTTTCGGTAGAACTGTGTATGCTCTTCTACTTTACAATTCAGCGCCAGTCCGATCTTTATCGCAGCTTCCACAGCCTTTTTATTAATCACAGGCAGTGAGCCCGGAAGTCCCAGGCAAACAGGGCAGACGTGTGAGTTAGGAGGATCATTGTGATAATCAGTAGCGCATCCGCAGAACACTTTTGTCTTTAGCTTGTTCAACTGCACGTGGACTTCAAGCCCTATCATTACCCCGTCAGGATTATCGTACATCAGGATCCCTCCGGCCGCTTGTTATGGAAATCAGTGTTCTCTTCAAATGTATAGGCGGTCCGCAGTACCGTCGCTTCGTCAAAATGCTTCCCAATTATCTGCATCCCGATGGGCAGACCGTCAGAGAAACCGCACGGGATTGAAATAGATGGGACACCTGCCAGATTTATCGGAACAGTGTCCACGTCAGCAAGATAAAGAGACATTGGGTCATCTATCTTTTCCCCGAGCCTGAATGCAGGATAAGGCATCGTGGGTGTAATGAGAACATCAACATCCTTGAACGCACGCTCAAAGTCCTGCTTTATGAGTGTTCTAACCTTCAGGGCTTTCAGGTAATACTTATCATGATACCCTGCAGAGAGGGCGTATGTGCCTAACAGGATTCTGCGCTTTACTTCATCCCCGAAACCTGCTGCTCTCACCTGAGAGAACGTAGTATGCCAGTCTTGATCTTCAGTCCGCAGACCATACCTCATCCCGTCAAACCGCGCAAGGTTTGAAGATGCTTCACTCATTGCGATTATGTAATAAGCAGAAAGCGCATATTTCGTGTGTGGCATCGCAACTTTTTTCCAGGTCGCACCAAGGTCTTCAAGCGTGTGGATAGCGTCCCAGACCGCTTTCTCAACTTTTTCATCAGTCCCCTCCCCGAAATATTCATCAGGAACACCAATATTTAATCCCCTGACGTCATTCATGAGCGCTGAAGAATAATTTACTTCCTTATCAACGGATGTCGAATCACGCGGGTCATAACCTGCAATAACATCAAATAAAGTCACCACATCTCGAACGCTTGTTGCGAACGGTCCTATCTGCTCAAGCGAATTGGCATAAGCGATAAGACCGTACCTGGATATGACGCCGTATGTTGGTTTTAACCCGACAACGCCGCAAAACGATGCAGGACAGCGGACAGAGCCGCCTGTATCTGAGCCAAGAGCGAGGGGTGCTTCACCTCCTGCAACTGCTGCCGCGCTTCCTCCCGACGACCCGCCTGGGACCCTGTCCAGATCCCAGGGGTTTTTCGTAGCTCCGTAAAAACTTGTCTCAGTCGATGTTCCCATCGCGAACTCATCCATGTTCGTTTTTCCGATTATGACCGCCCCAGCTTCCTTTAGCCTCTCTATGACGTGGGCATCGTACGGCGGGATGTAACCTTTCAGTATATTTGAAGCGCAGGTAGTCTGTATGCCTTTCGTGGAAATATTATCCTTGATAGCAACAGGAATACCGGCAAGAGGTCCTTCGATATCATTTTTATCGATCTCTTTTGCCCGGGAAAGCGCGCTTTCACCGACCGTATGAATAAAAGCATTCAACTTACTTTTGCCGATCCTGTCCAGATATTGCGCAACTATCTCCTCTGATGAACCAGCATGGATCCTCTCCTTAAGTTCATTGATGCTCGCCCACATATCACATCATCCTCGGCGCTTTGAAGAATCCGTCCTGCTTATTCGGGGCATTGGACAGCGCTTCCTCCTGATCAAGGGAACATTTCGTATTTACCTCATCCTCCCTGAACACATTGCTAAGTTGTAGTACGTGATACGCAGGCTCAACACCTTCTGTATCCACTTCATCAAGCTCGCTGAAATAGTCAAGCACAGGATTGAGTTTTGGCGCGTATTCTTCTTTATCCTTTTCGCTTAACTCAAGGCGCGCAAGCCATCCTATATGCTCAAGGTCTTTACTCGTTATCATAATGCTTCCTGCAATCTGAATTAAACGTAATAAGCCTTTCTCAAAAAACTATTGTATTTTGATAAGTATGCCTATTCCTATAAGAAGAATCAGGATAATCACCGGCACAACTATTGTCTTCATCAGACCATGTACCTGGTTCACACTTGCTGTAAGGTTATTTATTGAATCTACGACCGGTTCCAGTTTCACGACAGGCACAGGAACTGGCTGAGTTATTACGACTGGCTCCTGCCGCAGAGGTGCAGCCTGCGGCGCTTGCTGCAGTGGTTCGTTCCTTACTTGCGGTTTTTGCGCTGGAGATGGAGGTCTATTATGTAATAATGCCTTAAACATGGCATCTTCGCTTCCCTTTGCAGCAGTTGCAGGCGGTCTTGCCTGTGGTCTTGCTGTCTCTTCTTTAATCTCTCTGGCTGCTGGCTGCTTTGGCTGAGGTTTATTCTTCAGCAAAGCTTTAAACATCGCGTCTTCATCCATTGGCATATTTTGTACCCTCTGCCTTTTACGTTAAAGGCAAGAACGGATATTACATATAAATACTTAAAACATTTGATTACAACATACATTTTATTAAGAGTAAGGGTAATTAGCAGGAGAATTCATGGAACGCTTCAATAAGAAAAACCTGTGGATTGTGTTGTTGATAGGTGCACTGATTTTAACACTTTTCGCAAACGAGGTGGGAGTTGACAAGTTCATAGCACGTATCAGCAATATCAACAAACCGCTTTTTCTACTGGTGATCCTTTTTAATTTCCTGAACATACTTACTTTCACTATCACCTGGCGTTATCTTATTCCACCTAAGATCGGAATTTACAGATTATTCTCTTTCTTTATGGCAGGCACATTTATCAATAATATCACACCGACTTTCGGGACAGGAGGCGAGCCTGTAAAAGCCATGCTCCTGGGAAAAGAGACTGGCATGAACAAAGCAGAATGTTTTGCAGGCGTGGTTTCCCAGAGGATGCTTAACATGTTCCCGTTCCTGGTAATCGGTGGTCTTGGCGTGGGGCTTTTGTTCTCAAGGTCTGAAGTAAGGCTTGAGACATGGCAGATAATAGGTCTTGCGTTCTCCATTACTCTTGCATTCAGTCTTTTTGGGTTGATAGTCTATTTCTACATGAAAAAAGACAAATTATCATCCTTCGTTCATTCAATCATAAGATTTCTTGCTCCGCTTATCGGGCTTGTGAAAAAAGGATTTGACCATATGTCTTATGTGGAGGCGGTCGAAAAGTCGATCGATTCATTTCATGGCGGTCTGCGAAATATAGGACGCAACAAAGACGCAGTTTTAAAAGCAACAATATTATCTTTCATGGGATGGATTTTTGACATTCTGGCTATTTATGCCGTATTTCTTTCAATCGGGGAGACGGATATACATATCAGCATCCTGATCATCACCTATACGCTTTCAATGATGAGCAGCTGGCTCCCTCTGTTTCTTCCCGGAGGTCTTGGGATCGTGGATGTCACCATGGCAGGGCTTTTCATTTTTGGAGGGGTTTCAGCAGAAACAGCAGTGGTGGCAGCATGGCTGTACAGGCTCGTGAACTACTGGTTAAATACTGTGCTTGGCGGGTATTATTTGTGGGCGTCATTAAAGACGGAATAATTCATCCTTCCTGAAACTGAAAGTGCCGATTATTTTAACCTGGTCTGGAAGTTCCCCGAAACAAGCCCTGAGCATCAGGTCTGCTATTTCTTCTTCCATCACCCGGCTTATCCCGATAATGGAAGTCGTTGGTCTGGGATTGACATCCACAACGTAAGGCATGTCGCCAAGCACCATATCCACTCCTGCGTATCCTCTGCATCCAAGCGCCTTCGCGGTCTTTTTTGCAACTGCAATGATCTCATTATTCCTGTCGCAGTAATATGGTACGATACCGCCTTCATAGGATATTTCATCGTTCATCTCTATAAGCTGCCTGTTGACCGTGAGAACAAGCTGCTTCTTCCCGGTTATGATGCTGGCGCTAAGATGCTCGCCTTTGATAAATTCAGTAGCGATAAAACCATCTCTTAATACGCCGGCACTGCTTCTGCGGATGCCCTCGCAAGCGCAGCCGAACCTGGGTTTTATCACATAATCCCCTTTGTACTCTCCGCTTCCTTTTGTCTCTGTCACGGGTATATTTTCTTTTTCAAGGACGCGGGTGCATTCAAGCTTGTCTGCGCACAGGCGCACGGCATGAGAAGGGCAGCCCAGGTTAATAGTATTTTCTTCCACAATCTGCGTCATGTCCCCCAGCATCTCATCAGGCGCGATGACAAGCCCGGCATCGCATTCTTTTGAGATTTTTTCCAGGGTGTCTTCAAATCCCCTTGCTCTAACCGGTGTCCCGGCTTCAAGCACCATTCCAGACGTGGGATACAATACTTCATGACCACACGCGACAAAACTTCGCAAAAGTGTGCCAAGCATAGCCCGCCCTTCCAGGATAAATTCGGGAACACCTGCACCAACTGCGTATTCTGCGACCATTAGTTTCATAATTCACCAGATGTTATGTTCGTATTAAAATTGTGTGCCAAGTTTTAATATATCCCAAACGCATAATTAACCTGAAAATATATGATTTTAAACTTCCAGCTTACTACGGTTGAATCTAAAACCTATTCAAGTACTGAGGATATTAGAAAATACAAGAATATCAACATAAACTATGACGTGAACCTGAAAAACCCCTCAATAATTGTTGAGAAAACGCCATTTGGTGAAAAATCCGTACTGCGGGTAGAATATTCCTTTGCTATCAACTATCTGTCCCCTAATATCGGACATATCAGGTTTGAAGGTTTGTCAGACTATTACAGCGAAGAAGACCTCAAGTCGCTGAAGGAAAAATGGGATTCAGGCAACGCCCCCGGCGATGTCCAGAATGAGCTTGCCAATGCCATGGTGTCAAACCTTGCGCCTCTTGCGCTCCTGCTGTCAAAATCATTGGGACTTCCGCCATCAATGCCAGTGCCCGTTATCAATTTCCAGCAGGCGCAGAAGAAAAAGGAAGAACCAACATATTATCACGGATAGCTGCTAATTTTTTTATCCCCGGGATCTGAGAAATATTTTTTCAACCGGTTTCCCTGTTGGTCATTACGAACTTTACAATGACCACAGCGCCAAAAATGATCCCGATCGTTGCAGGATAATATGATGATCTTATGATATCCCATTTACCCGCGAATATAAGCAGTCCGGTTACGAGAAGTACAATAGAAGCCACAAGACCTGATAATTCAAGTGGTACTTTTATTTTGCCTATCGATATTTTATTCGCGTTCTCAAGTTTAAGTAGTCTGCGCTCTGTTTCAGAAAGTATTTTCAGCTTTTGATCGATGATCCTGTTGGTCTCAATTAGATTTGCAACTCCTGCCTGAGTATTATTTAACTTCCCTTCAATTTCAGAAAGAACTTCTGATCGCACTGCGTTTTTCATATCATCAACAGACTTAGCCAGAACAGATATCTGTTTTATCAATCCTTCAATTTCTTCATGGATGTCATATTCCAGTTTTGTACTCTGTTCCCCATTTCCCGCAGGTGATTTGCATGAAAGACGCCTTTCCACGGCTCTGAGGCGACCGTCAACGCTTCTCACGCTCTGGTCAAGGGCTTCAAGCCTTCCGTGAATGTCCATGCCTGTTATTGTTCCCTCACTGTTTTTGTTCAAAAGTTTCTCCGCTTGAATTTCTGATTGACTATGATATTGATATATAAAGTTTTCACATTAAAATTTTTTTAATCTTCAATTTATATTTTATTAGTGCGGGAGCAAAATAAAACGATTTATAAACTCTGAGTATCTCAAAGCAAACAGAATATGGTTTCGTTTATCAGGGATGAGCGCGGGACAATGGAGATCCCCCTGCGCTTTGTGGTGTATGTATTGATCACGGGAGCGATCATCGCACTTGTTGCTATAGGGATATCGCATATTAAACCCGGCATGACACAGGACACCCTTGAAAAACAGACAGGTGCGATGGAAGTATCCCTTGAAGCAATGCAGTCCGGCGCAGCGCGCAACTTGATAGACCCCGCCTCGCCAGGAGGAAATATCCGCACTTATAAAATAGTCCTCCCGCAAGACGTGGGCTATCTCGCCTTCGGGGTTGACCCTGATCCAGACAATGACGGTAATTTGACTAACACAAAGGACGATATGCTCACGGACAGGGGAAATGTCATTATTTACAGTTCAGCCGCAGGTAAGAAGAAAATCCCGCTTGATGAAAATATCCAGATACGCGAAGGTATTTTTGAGAACGGGCGCTGGGTAATCAACAGTGGAGGCGGTAAACAGTATGGCGTGGTTCTTCCAGGGAACGGGAAATCTGAGATAACTTTCGAACTTGTTTACGACCCCATTACAAAAGAAAGGTACACACTTGCCCATTTCACTGACGACCTGAATGCTTTCATAAATCCTTATGATCCAACAGTTCTTCCCAACAGCATCCGTGTATATGCTGATCCGAACTGGATACCTGCAGATGGGGTAACTGATGCTGATGTCATTGTGCAGTTAAAGGATGCAAGAGGGCGGGATGCAGGAAAGGACGGCGTTGAAGTGAATCTGACAGCTTCAGGCGGAATATTGGGGCGCACGAATTTGACGACCGTGAAGGGCAGGGCAAGAACGAATATCACTTCAGATGTGGTAGGTACTGCGATGATCACTGCAAGTTCTGCAGGGCTTAATCCGGGCTCAACGTATCTGACCGTAAAACAGATGCCGATTATCCTTGTTTTCGGACAGTGGCTGTACAGCGAAGACGAAGAACTGACAGCTTCTTTTTCGAGTGCCCAGGATCTTGAATACAGTGTTTCTTTTAAAGGAAATGGTACGAAGTTCTCTGTGCCATTCGTAGGCACATGGTGGGCAAATGCCAGCATTTTTATTGATGGGGCAAAGGTGGGCGAAGAAATGATCGACAGCGAGATAATTTTCGATAAGGAATTTCCAGGGATCGCACTTCTGGCTGGCAATCACACAATGAAAGTTAAACTGAGAAATGATATCTCTCTTCCATTTATGGGAGACACGAATCTCTATGTCGAAAGTGTTACGCTGTCGGGGTGATCATATAATTTCTGTGTACATAAGCTATTTGAGAAAACAGGTAGTCTAATCAAGTGATAAAAATGGGTGAAGAAATTATAAAGCTCTTCGGCATCTCAGGAAGTCCCAGGAAAGCCTCAACTGATCACATCGTGAGAGAGGCGCTCCGCCATGCCGGAGAGATATATTCAGCAGAAACCGAATACTTCTCTGCGATGGGAAAAAAGATTAACTTCTGCATTCACTGCGACTACTGCATAAAAAACAAAAAAGGCTGCGTACACAAAGACGATATGCAGTTCGTCTATGAAAAACTCAAGTGGGCGGACGCAATTATAATTGGCACTCCGGTTTACCAGGGCATGTTAAGCGCCCAGACCAAAGCCATAATGGACAGGTGCAGGGCTATTGCAGCTTATGACCTGCATTTCATCAAGAACAAACCCGGTGCTGCTCTTGCTGTAGGAGGCGACCGGATCGGTGGGCAGGAGCTGTCCATACAGGCGATACTTAACTTCTATGTAATAAACGAAGCCCTTCCGGTTGGCGGCGGCTCATTCGGAGCGAACCTGGGCGGCGCGTTCTGGTCAAAGGACAAAGGTGCAGAGGGCGCAAAAGAAGATGAGGAAGGAATGAAAAGCATGCGCAAAACAGTTGATCGATTGATGAAAACGGCTATAATGCTAAAAAATAATAAACATATCTAATAAACATGACTCTGAAAATCGCGTGGGGCATCACAGGCTGCGGTGATTATCTCAAGGAAAGCATAGACATAATGAAAGAACTCACCAAAATTCATGACCTTGAGGTTAAGGTCTTCCTATCTGAGGCAGGAGAGATGGTGGTAAAATGGTACAAGCTGTTCAAAGAGCTAAAAACAAGTTTCCCAAAGACCTACAGTGAAAAATCCCCTAATGTTCCGTTCCTGGTCGGAGACCTGCAGCTTGGCAAATACGATTTTCTTATTATCATGCCTTCTACTTCCAACACTGTGGGAAAGATAGCGGCTGGAATATCAGATACACTGCTCTCAAATGCAGCGGCGCAGGCTATGAAAGCTAACATACCGGTCTATATTTTCCCAGCAGACCAGAAACGTGGTCAGATCATTACAGATCTACCAAACGGAAAGAAGCTCACGCTCACGATGCGGGATGTGGATATCGATGCCGTGGAAAAACTGCGGAAAATGCCAGGTATGACTGTTATGGGGCATCCGGACGAGTTGCGGGATATAATAAAAAAGCATTTAGATCGAAAAAAATAGAAACCGGTTGTTTTGGAGTTAAAATTTCGCTCCTGTCAGGGTTTTTGTTTCTGTCACTCCCTTGATAGCCCTTATCTTATTGACTACAATATCACTTAAGCTCTCATAATCAGGCGCCTGGATCTTCGCGATAAGGTCGTAATCCCCGAAGAGAGGATATAACTCCTGGATCTCATCCCATTTTATCATGGTATCAAATACTTTTTTTTCCACTCCTGGAGACACATTTATTAACACAAAACCTACTGCCATTTTATTTTCACCCTGTCTTACTACATACTTATGTAATATAATGTTTTCTAATTAATAAACATGATATTTCTGTACAATATTCACAAACAGTAATATCATGGACGAAGGAAAGACAGAACGAATACCAGAAAAATAGAAAACACAATAACAGCAATAGCCCCCTTTACTACCAGCATATTCTGTTTTATTATATCCGGGGTCTTTTCTTTCAGTTCAGCAACCCTGAGTCTTATTCCAGGCAGCCGGTTCTTTATCAGCGGGATCTTTAACTGCAAAACATCCTGATCGAGTTCTTCCGGGCTTTTTGCCTCTGTAAAATCCTGGTACCAGTCGCATGAAGGGTTCAGGCAGAACTGTGATACAGGTATCTTTACGAAACCCAGTCCGATCGACTTTTTCAGGCTTTTTGTCTGGACTTCGCCTTTGCATTTAGGACATTTCTCAACAAATTTCATATCCAATATATATTATTTCAGACTGTATTAAGATTAACGGAAATCTATATAATACCCAATAACTTACAAAAAACAATGCACATCAAATCGGAAATCAGGGTACTGGGCATAGACGACTCTGCTCTCATCGATCCGAGCGTGGTCATCATAGGCGCGTTTATGAGGGGAGGGGAGCAACTTGACGGGGTGCTATGCTCTCATATCACAAAAGACGGAATGGATGCCACAGATAGTATCATCAGGCTGGTCAGGGGCTCCAAGCATTACGGGCAGATAAGGGTAATTATGCTTGACGGGGTCACGTATGCAGGTTTTAACCCGGTTGACATAACAAGGCTATGTGCAGAAACTGGTATTGCGGTTATTGTTTTTATGCGTTCATGCCCGGATTTTGAAAAGATAAAACAGGCTCTTGTTCATCTCCCGGAAAAAGAGGAGCGATGGGAGATAATCCAGCACGCGGGCAGGATATACAGAATCGACGGGGTAAACCCTGTGTTCATCCAGTTATGCGGCATTGAAAAAGAGAGTGCGATCCAGCTCGTCCGTATGACCTCAAAGCACGGCAACATACCTGAGCCGCTTCGCCTGGCTCATATTATCGCGACAGGAGTCGTACTTGGAGAATCCACAGGGAAAGCTTAGGTCCTCTGGACAAGTATCCTGAATATCTTTCCTTCCTGTTTTACCGAAAGCAGCTTATTGCCTGATTTTTTAGACCATGCATCAATGTTCTGCGGCGCAACCGGATCATCTGCAGTTATCTCAAGAATCTCGCCGCTTTTCAAGGATTCGACTTTTTTCTTTGTAAGGATTAGAGGGTACGGGCAACATTCGCCCCGCACGTCTATCCTTTCGTCAGGTACTATTTCTGTCATCAGAATACCAGGTTCACATCTGCTTCAAGTATTTTGTCTGTCAGTTCGTCAATAGAGAGTTTCGTTATCCCGCTAATGATTTCGCTGTCGCTGATGCTGCGTTTCCCTATGTCGCTGTCAAGTGCAAAGAAGCTGACCGTTTCGATGTTCTTGGTGATCTCTGCTTCAACTGACGGTACGTCCTTGAACCAGACCGCAAGGTCGCCGTATCCGGTCTTCTGTCCTTTGACTATGGAATGCACACCGCCGCTAGCGAATATTATGGATGCTTCATTTCCCGCAGCTACCTGGGATGCTGCCATTGGTATGGCTGAGAACGAATCCTCTTTTCCATAAGGGGGCTGTGTTATTATTACGTTGACTTTCTTGCTCATGATATCACCCAATTAATATGGTCTTATCAGATTCTGCAGTCCATTCCCCAAGGTCATAGAGACCTCCGATTATGACGCCTTCTGTCTGCTGTTTTGTAACCCCGCGGGCGTCTGTGCATTTTATGCATGCGATGGCATCGGCTTTTGGCTTTTTTATGCCTTTTTTGACGATAGTCCCGAAAATGGTCTCTATGGGGGGAAACTCCTTTGGTGCCTGGTCCCTGTGCGCTATCACTGTTGCGTCAAGATAGTTAAAGAAATTGACCGTGATACCTTTTTCCTTTGCCGCGTGAGCCAGTCTCATCATTGTGAATACGCCTTCGTCCCTGTATGGACCGTTTATTGATACGATAGTAAGCTGTTTTCCTGTCATGTTATCACCTAGAACCATGCGACTCTGTCATAGTCTTCCATTATAAAGTCAAGAAGTGTGCCGATCTCTTTTATCTCAATACCGCCCACCATTTTACCTGTAAGCGATCGTGAAAGCACGGCTTTATCATCAGCATATATCTTTATGCCTTTCGTGTGCGCTGCTGTGAGTTTTTTACCGAACTCTCCATTCCTTGCTGCGGTCACGCCGTCCTCGACCAGATATAATGCTACATCGTTCCCTTTTTCTTTTGCGTTGATCCCGATATCAAGTACAAGGTCGGGCGTTTCTGTGGTATATGGGTCTTTTGATAAGACAAGTAACAGATTTGTCATTTTTTTACCTCTGGTTGAAAAACTATGGGTGTCCATCAATTATTATGATGGTTTTTAAATGTTTTCATCTAGGCAATCTTAATAAGCAATGCCGACCATTTCGCAGGAAATACGAGCCGAGGTAGCCAAGCGGCCCACGGCGCTGGTCTTGAAAACCAGTTGTGCTACGCACAGCAGGAGTTCAAATCTCCTCCTCGGCGCTCATGTTTTTCAGCAAAATCGATTACATGCCCAAGAAAATAAGAAATTCATAAATATCAGATCAACCCTACAGTTTAATATGTATTATCTCAGGCTGCCCAGGGGGATACCTGCCAACTTAAAGATATCAATTGTTCTCTTGATCCTGATCGTTCTGGTCGGAACCGCTGGTTTTCAAATCCTTGAAGGAGTTGATTCCATCACTTCGCTTTACTGGACAATTGTCACAGTTACAACTATTGGATACGGGGATGTTGTGCCACACACTATGGGGGGCAGGATATTTAGCATAATCATTATTATCTCCGGAGTCTCAGTAGCTTTATACACCTTTACCGCTGCAATGGCATTTTCTGTAGAAGGTCAGTTGAAAACAATCATGGGCGTGAGTAAAATGCAGGAAAAAATAAATCAGACGAAAGATCATGTTATAGTGTGCGGATACGGGAAAGTGGGTAAAAACATAGTTTCCACTCTAATCAAAGAGAAAATTCCATTTGTGGTGATAGAGAAAGATACTGCTGCTGTTGAGATCCTTGCAAGAAATAACCTTCTTCATGTCGTTGGAGATGCTACATACAATGAGACCCTTGATATGGCAGGAACCTCACGAGGAAAGGTTCTGATCTCATGTTTATCCAATGATGCTGATAACCTGTATGTTATCATTGAAGCAAAGGAAATGAATCCGAAGATACATCTTATCTTAAGGGCAAGCAGACCGGAGAGTGTAAAAAGATTCCTGAAACTGGGTGCTGATAAGGTCATTTTGCCGGAGGAAGCAGGTGCAAATCAGATGGCTGGCGCAGCAAAGGAATACTTTTAGACAATCAGGCATATATAAAAACATTTTTACACTGTCAATTACAAAAACCTTATTATCTATAATGTGTATGTAGCCTCTCGCGCCAAGGTGGCGGAACGGCTACGCAATCGCCTGCAGAGCGATTCCAATCCGGTTCGACTCCGGACCTTGGCTTATTTTTCAAAATCGCAACATTCATAGACCTGTATGACTAACAGGTGACTATGATCGAGAGGAAGGAGATAACAGAAATTTTATCCGGATATGACCTGAAAGAAACAACCATCGGCGTACTGGCATCGCACTCTGCGCTTGATGTGTGTGACGGCGCCGTGGAAGAGGGATTCAGGACGCATGCGGTGTGCCAGAAGGGACGCGAGAAGACATATACAGAATATTTTAAGGCACAGAGGCAGGACGGGAAGCTCATCCGCGGGATAGTGGATACCGCAGATGTGTATAATAAATTCAATGAGATACTTAATATCGGAAACCAGCAAAAACTAAGAGACAGGAACACGATATTTATCCCGAACCGTTCTTTTACATCATACTGCCCGATAGATGATGTTGAAGAAAAGTTCAAAGTACCGATGTTCGGAAGCCGCAACCTGCTTCGCAGCGAGGAACGGGGCATCGAAAAGGACTATTACTGGCTTCTTGAAAAAGCGGGGCTGCCGTTCCCGGAGAAGATAAAAAAGCCAGAGGATATAGACAGCCTTGTGATGGTCAAGCTTCCCCATGCCGTGAAGAAGCTTGAACGTGGTTTCTTTACCGCAGCCTCGTATGAGGAATTCAAACAGAAATCCGGCGCGCTCCTTAAGCAGGGCGTGATATCCACGGAAGCACTTGCTGAAGCCAGGATCGAGAGATATATAATTGGACCTGTTTTTAACCTTGATATGTTCTACTCACCACTTGAGGAAAAGATGAGTAAAATTGAACTGCTGGGCATTGACTGGCGGTTCGAGACAAGCCTTGATGGGCATGTGCGTCTTCCAGCACCGCAGCAGATAACGTTGAACGAGCGGCAGGTTACACCTGAATACACTGTATGTGGGCACAATTCAGCAACCCTTCGCGAGTCGCTCCTTGAGGATGCGTTCGAGCTTGCTGAAAAATACGTGAAAGCAACCCAGAAATACTACAAACCCGGTATTATAGGACCCTTCTGCCTCCAGACCTGCGTGGACAAAGACCTGAATTTCTATGTTTACGATGTGGCTCCTCGCGTTGGCGGCGGAACTAACGTGCACGTTTCTGTGGGTCACCCATACGGCAATACCCTGTGGCGAAAACCTGTGAGCACTGGCAGGCGCGTGGCTATGGAGATAAGAAGGGCTATAGAGCAGGAAAGAGTGGAAGAGATAGTGACGTGAGATTTTTCCTTTTTATTACTTTTCAGCCATAAGGCATATCTCTTCAGCGTCGCTGTTATAGCCTATCAATCCTGCATGCCGCGTCCAGTTAATGATGATCCTGAAATAACTGTCGATATCTGTTGTGGATATGCTTTTCTGGATGAACTTCAGAGCTTCCTCTTTTTTCATCCTTCGCTCACCAGATTCCAGGAGTTTTTTCCTGAGTTCTTTAATCAGTTCCACGCCTGCGACCTTGTCCCTTATGATATTTTTTCTCTCGCGTATGCCCGCTTCAAGGAGTTCCTGACCGTTTTTCGTTAATTCGATATTACCGTCTTTAACAACTGCAAACCCAAGCAATTCCGCACCGTCGATTGAAGGAAGTATCTCGTCAAGTTCAAGGTCAAAGTCGGCAGCCAGGCGTGCAGCGTCCTCTATCCCGCCTGAGTCATTCACAGCCTCGAGCAATCCTGTTATCTCACTGATAGTTGCCTTCGGGAAATTCATGATTTATTATACTATGAGTGAATACACCTTATCAACCCATCGATAGAATTCCGGGTCTTTCCTGTTGCGCGGTCTATCCAGCTCAATTTTCAGGTCAGCCACGATCTTCCCCGGCCGCGGTGAAAGGATGATAATGCGGTTAGCCATGTATACAGCCTCCTCCACATTATGCGTTACCATGATAACGGCGTCGGGAGGCATATTTTTATCAGCCCAGAGCATCAGCAGCTCGTCTTTCAAATTCTGGGAAGTAAGCGCATCAAGGGATGAGAAGGGTTCATCCATGCATAATAATACGGGTTCGACCGCAAGGGCTCTGGCAAAACCCACCCGCTGTTTCATACCCCCTGAAAGTTCCCTGGGGTAAACCCTCTCAAAGCCGTCAAGACCTACAGCCCTGACGTATTTACAGGCGATTTTATCTTTTTCTTTTTCTCCCGCGATCATCGGCGCAAGTGCAAGCTCAATATTTTCTTTCACGGTAAGCCAGGGGAAGAGCGCGAAATTCTGGAAGACCATGGATACCTTTGGATTATCCGGGGCAATTACTTCCCCTTTAAAAAGGACTTCTCCTGAAGTGGGTTTTTCAAGTCCTACTATTATTCGCAGGAGGGTGCTTTTCCCGCATCCTGAAGGGCCAACTATGCAGATAAAATCATTATCTTCTACCGAGAAATTAATATTTTCAAGAGCCTGTATCCTGTTACCGTTTGTTTCATATGCCTTGGATACGTTTTTTATTTCTACCAGCATTTCACGCCTCAAATTTGTATCTCGTAAGTGCCTTCCTGTACAGTGGCTGCCATATAACCCTGTTCAGGAATATAATGGTTACAGCCATGCTTAATACTGATAATATAACCATGTTTGAATCAGGGGATGAAAAAGTCGCCCAGTCAAGCAGGTATCCTATCCCGAACAGATGGTATTCCTGCCCTTTAAAGACGATGTATTCGGCTACGATCAGTGTGTTCCAACCTCCTCCCCATGCCGTTATGCTCCCGGTCACAAAAGATGGGAACATCGCGGGAAGAAGAACTTTTTTCCAGTAAAGCCTGCCTTTTATCCCGAATGATGCCGCAACATTATCCATATCTTTTGGGATTGATTTTACCCCTGAGATAAGGTTGAAAAGCAGGTACCACTGCATTCCCAGAAGTATAAGAATGATCCCGGCGAGCTCAAGGCTCCCGATTTTCAGGAATACCACCACAAGCACTGGAAAAAGTGCAATTGCCGGGATCGAAGCAGCAACTTCCATGACAGGCATAAGGATATTTGAGGCTTTTTTGTTTCTCGCAATGAACACCGCAGCAGGAATCGTCCATAGAAGGCAAATGAGGTATGCTGCGCTCAATCTAATAAAGGAATATACGATAGCGAGGGGAATGGAATACGCTTCATCCGGCAGATTTAAAAGCAGTTTAATGATTGAAATAATAAGAACATATAATACATATCCGAGTGCTGATAATAAAATAAGATAACTCAGGTATTTTGAGATATTTTTGATCAATTTGTGCCTGTGGAATATAATATACACCGACACTGTTATTTTCGAAAAGACCTTGAAAATAAAACGGAATGAATGTTTGATAACCCGTGCATCGAAAATGAACTCCCCCGGTTTACTCTCCCCCGAATAATCATAATTATATCTGTCTGCCCACGACTGCATCGGTCTCCATATAAATAATTCAAGTAAAAGTATGATGATTACGAGGACTGATAAACCCACAAGCATCAGGGCTATTTTCCCTGAATACGTCGATTCGATCAAAAAGCTTCCAAGACCCGGGAGCCTGTAGCTTTCCGACCCTGCCGATATGATCTCTGACGCCACCAGGAAAAACCATCCTGCAGACCAGGATACGATACTGTTGTAGACAAGTTTCGGAACGCATGCAGGGAGTGTGAGATGTTCAAGGCGCTCCCATCCGCGCAGGCCAAAGCTGTCCGCAGCATCGACAAGCTCTTTCGGGATGTTGGTTAAAGATTCGTAAACCCCGAATGCCATATTCCAGGCCATGCTTGTAAAAATCAGGAACACGGCAGCGACTTCCACGCCCGGCCTACCGTGAATAAGCCCGATGAAAAAAAGAACAGCAGCAGGGAAAAACCCGAGTATGGGCACGGACTGGAGAATATCGAGAGAAGGCAGCATGAACATCCTTGCTCTTTTGTTTGTCGCGGTTATGTAGCCGCAGGACAATGAAAAACATAGTGCAAAGAAATATGCAAGGCTCATCCGCATTAAAGACATTGCAGCGTAGCCTGGAAGCAATTCGAGGTCGGGAAAATCTATGAAATCAAAAAAATAAAAAGCTAATGATACTGAAATCAAAAAAAATATAATTGCCAGGATAAAGTATCCTTTCTTCATAAACTCAATGCATTCATGACAAGTATTTAATTCTTTTCAGGTCATGGCACAGCATATTCAATATCCCGTTTTCTGAGCTTTCCACCTACCATCTGACCAGCTATATCTGAGAGCACAAGAAGTGGTATTACGGTCCAGTTCAGTCCTGAGAACACTCTCAATAAGAACACGAACGGCACAGGGATGTGAATAGCCATCATCCACTGCCGTGAGAACCTTGTTGCTTTGCTCCTCATATAGCCAAAAGGCAGGTTTATCAAAAATACTATCAGTATTAATTCATTTAGTTCCATTTTTATTCCTATCTTTATCCAATGTTAATTTCAATCTCAATACATATTAACTTTGCGCCCACTCATGCGCATTCAAATAATTGAAATGTTCAAATGGATCATTTCTTTTCGAGAAATTCAGAAAACGCCAGATTACCGGTGATCTTTTTGATCTTTATCTTGACGATATCTCCTTTTACCGTCCCTGGCACATAAATAGTATATTTATCTTTCTTGGCGATGCCGTCACCTTTGCTCCCAACGGCTTCTATTCTTACCTCGTAGGTTTCGCCTTCTTTAAGTGCTGCCTCTTTTACAAGATGCATCGCTGCTTGTTGCTTCGAAACCGGTCTGTGAGCGCCGCATGCATCACACCGCATCGCCAGAAACCTATCGACTTTAACAAGATGCGTATCCGGGCGACCACATTCTGAGCAGGTCACATAATCTTTAATATATGCATCAATAAGCTGGAAGAACACACTTGAATTGAATTTTCCCTGGAATATCGCCCTGTTCCCCTCACGCTTGCCTGCAGTACCGAGTTCACGCAAAAGAAATTTGAAAACGTGCTCAGGGTCGCGGTTCAGTTTATCTGCTATAGCTAGGAAATTTTCAAGTACTGTTGTTTTTCCTTCTGTAAGCACCTTTGGTTCCGGAGGTACAAAACGCTCTCCTGTGCCTTTGATTTCGGGCAATTTAGATAATGCCCTGTCCAGACTTTCCAGGTAATCGTTCATGAACCTAACTTAAGATCAATTCCTGACCTTTTTCCACAACCAGTCTTATGGGTGTGGGCAGTTTGTGCCCTGCTGAAACCAGACATTCCTTTGCAAGTTTGAACTTATCCGGATTTATAGATAAAGTCATTAATTTCTGACCTGCTCTCACCCTGGCTGCTGTGCCAACCGCTTTCCCGAAAGCATTACGCATACCCTGGGATACACGGTCTGCTCCTGCGCCAGTTGCCTGTTTGTTCTCTCTCAGGACTTCGTGAGGGTACACTCTGATCTTAAGATGATAGCCATTCTGTCCTGCACCTTCAAGTAAGGGTTTATTTGCTGCGATGCGTGCTGATTCAAGAGCGCTGTGGCGTATCTGGCATGCTTCTTTTGCTACGAGTGAGATTTCAACAGGAAATTCATCAGTTAAATTCCCGATGTCAAATGTTACTATCTTGCTTCCCGGGACACCGCCCATGTATTCTCGTCTCGTATATGAACGCTGAGTAATCTTACTGTACATTCTTGCTGGTTTTCTTGCCATTTGATAATCCTCCGATAATTATTATGCGTAAAAATGTATTACACGATTTGACTTCCACACGACTTAATGACTTATAAACTTTATCGAATAGATAAGCTTTAAATTAGATGCCGTTATATTGGCGCTAGTTTCGGGCCCGTAGCTTAGCCAGGTGGAGCGCTCGGCTGATAACCGAGAGGTCTTGCGTTCAAATCGCAACGGGCCCATCACTATTTTTTTAACCGATCTTCTTATACATCCTTGCCTGGAACCCGTGGTATTTGCAGACCCCTTCCGCATCCTTCTGGTCAATCGCCTTGCTGTCAAAAGACGACATCTCAGCCGAGTACAGTGCATACGGTGAACTCCTTGCAATGACTTTCGCGCTACCTTTATAGAGCCTCAGTTTCACGTTTCCCGTAACCCTCTCCTGCGAATTATCGATAAAGGCGTTAAGATCTGCGAACAATGGTTCATCCACAAGACCCTTGTATGCAAGCTCGCTCCAGGTCTCATCTACGCTCGCCTTGAATCGCAGTTCATCCCTGGTCAGAACAAGCCTCTCAATGTCCCTGTGAGCTGTCAATATAATTGTTGCAGCAGGATGCTCATAATTCTCCCTTGCCTTCAGACCCAGCACCCTGTCCTCCATCATATCTGTGCGCCCCACACCGTGAGCACCTCCGATCTTGTTAAGCTTCTGGATAAGTGAAACGCCATCCATTTTCTTACCATTAACTGAAACCGGCACACCGTGTTCGAAACCAATATCTATTTCTTCTGCCTTACCTGCCTTTTCAGGGGACACGGTCCATTCGAATATTTCCTCAGGCGGGGCAAAATCAGGTTCTTCAAGCCTGCCTCCCTCGATACTGCGGCTCCAGATATTCTCATCCACGCTCCAGGGCTTTGACTTTGTGGCAGCAACTGGTATCCCGTGCTCCTTTGCATACTCCATCTCCCACTCGCGCGTGAGGTTCATGTCCCTCATCGGAGCCATGACATCAAGGTTCGTGCTTCGGAATATTGCCTCGAACCTTAACTGGTCGTTCCCCTTTCCAGTGCAGCCGTGCGCCAGTGCATTAGCTTTTTCTTTCTTCGCTATTTCCACAACTTTTTTTGCTATCAGCGGACGCGCTATTGATGTGCCAAGAACATAGCCTTCATAATTGCCGTTCGCCTTGATGAGGGGGAAGATATAATCTTTAACAAATTCGTCTTTTGCGTCTATCGTGTAATGTTTCTGGCTTATCGTTGCGGCTTTTTTCTCAGCCTGCTCTATTTCCTTTTGAGGCTGCCCGACATCCACCGTGACCGTGATCGCATAATCACAGCCGTAATGTTCTTTCAACAGGGGTATGCACACAGATGTGTCAAGACCGCCAGAATAAGCAAGTACTACCTTTTTCATACCCGCCCTAATAAGTGCAGAAAGATTAATAGTTTTTGTTTTTGAAAAAGAGAATTGGTCCGAGGGGGGATTTTCACCCCCTATTAGCAACAGAAGAGCAACCCATAGGAGGTAGTGGGCTCGGACACTTCCAAACATCCATAAGTATTAATCATGGTCATAATAATAATCATGTCCTCCTATAATACATACTACGTAGGCTTACTATATATAAAGTTTTCGCTCAAGTATTATCAAAATTATATTTAATTTATATAATACTTTTTACTATCCGGACTATGTCCTCCGAACTCTTTCCCACAGTTACACCCGCGCGTTCAAATGCCTGAA
>JAQUNZ010000031.1 GCA_028717345.1 Candidatus Methanoperedens sp. | reverse complement strand
CATCAAAATTTGTTATTGCGTCCAGTGTAAAGCCCCCACCGAGCCCGATAAGCATTACGTCCTTCGGAGAATTGTGGGCGAACATGGGAATGTACGCAAGCTGATATTCAGTAACGAGTTCCACAGGAACATTGCTTGATTCTGATTTGCCGTCAATGCGCGAACACGATAAGGATATTCCTGACTTTTTTAGCATTTTGCATTTTTTTCCTTCAGTTTTAATTCACGGGGGATTTATCTGTGGTTTGATTTTATTAATGTGAACTTTACCTATATAAAGGAAGAGATTTTATTCCGTACCAAAACCAAAACAATTATAATACATATCTACAATAACCAGAAGCGATGGCAAAAAAGAAGCATGTACCAACACCACCGAAAAAATCGAATAATACTTTGATCTACGCCGGACTTGCAATACTTGTTATTGCTGCGCTGGGATTCATTATTTTTAACAATAATACCACACCCGAAACACCCGGCAAAGTTCCAACAGAAGGAAAGTTCATAAAACTGAATAAGCCAAGCACGTATGAACCCGGTAAGGTCAAGATCGTGGAGTTCATGAAATTCGGCTGCGGTCACTGCTACGCCCTTAATCAATATATGCCAGAGCTCAAGAAAAAATACGGGGATAAGCTTGAGGTCATCTACAAACCCATGCTGTGGAGAAGCGTTCCAAATGACTTGGCCTCAAAGAAGAGCATAGAGGCATATATAGTTGCGAACAGGACTGGCAAGGGCGAAGAGATGAAAGATGCGCTCTTTAAAGCTGTGTTCGTTGATAAAAAAGACTTATCGAGTCAATTCGTACTTATAGACATTGCCAGGAGTGTTGGGCTTGGCGATGACTTCGCGACAGCTCTTGAAAAAGGTGATGCAAAAGATGAGGCAGAGGCAAATATTAATCTTGCAGAGAGCTTCGAGGTAGGTTTTACTCCCACGCTTATCATTAACGGGAACCTGAAGATCGATCCCGCATTGACAAATGAAGATACAAAACTAATGAACGAAAATCTTGATAAGATCATCAGTTCGCTGCTTAATCAGATCAGGTAAATGCAGCTCTGGGACTCGTTGGCTCATTACCCTAAATGATCCCCGCATACATCAGGACAGCAATAGCAAGAAGTGTCACGCCAGTAATAAGCCTCATGACAGACCTTTTCTCCTTCCTGAACTTTTCTACTTTTTCAGGGTTCAACCCGAAAGCTATTGCGAATCCCAGCACAAGAACCGGCAGGACGACCCCGAAGTTATAGGCTGCAAGATACAGATACCCTTCACCGCTTCCGTTTCTAACCATGTCAAGTATCACAAAATAGACCGCACCCACGCACGGGGCTTTTATGAGCGAGAACAGCGCTCCGATGAAGAAGGAGGCGGGAAGGCTCACGTTCTTTGTCACGCTCTCTGTGAGGCGGATGAAGGATTTTGGGGTATAGAATGAGGACTCGGTGTTTTTCTGAAGATGCCAGGCGTCATAAATGTGCCACAGCCCAAGTACCGCTATCAGAAGAACAAGGAAGTTCTTGATGGATGCCTGAAGCGATGGCATCTGTTCAATTATGTTAAGAAGCCCAATACCTACGATGAGGTAAGTCACGAAAATCCCAAGGCTGAACATGAAGACGATCAGAAGGACGTTGCGCCTCCTGCCTGTGGTCGCAAGGGTGATAGATGCGATAAATGCAAGTATGGCAAGAAGGCATGGATTAAATCCTGCTAAAAAGCCTACCACGAACACTGAAGGCACAGACAGGACTATCTTCTGCTGGACCGGGGCGCTGGCTGGCGATGATGAGGCTTTTTCGATCGAGTCTCTCAATATCTCTTCAAGCTGTGTGGTATTCCCTTCGTAATCTCCATATGATATGAGCTTATGTTCATTTATGACAACTGAAGGCACTCCGGGAAGTTTGTATTTTGTTGCAAGAGTTAGTCCTTCATCAATAAGGACATTATATTTTGAAAAACTCACATTATCAGCATATGATTTCACAACAATATCGATAACAGGCGCTGCTTTTGCACATTTCTGGCAGGCAGGGTCGTAGAAGTATTCAACTTTAACTGTATTGTCAATTTTTTTTGTTCCTGCCTGCGTTGTCTGCCCGACCTCTGCAGGTGTTGTGGATGTATTACCAATGTATCCTTCGGAAACATTTATTCCCTCTCTTTCAAGGGTGATCTCTTTGAAGCTCTCATAATTCTTTTTGCCGATCGAGATGGTAGCATTGATATAATGCGCTCCCGGAACAACGGCAGAACATTCCTCACAAGAAGGCGTCTTGAACTCAAAATCAAATGAGTTTGTTCCTTTTTTCAGGATGGCTTCTCTTGTTTCTGAAAGCATGGGGCGACCGAATAAATTATTTATACCTGAAACCTGGATATTCGCCCCCACTTCTTTAGTTGAATTGAATTCGATATGCACTTTGAGAGTTTCATTTGAGTGATACACTTCTTTTTCAGTGGATATGGTAAGCGTGTTTTCCTGATTCGTGGAACTCTCAAGACAGCCAGAAAAGGCAAGGAATGAAATTATCAGGATGAGGGTAAAATATTTGATAAATCTTGTTGAAACATTCATGGTTATTTTTGGAAAAATCTATGGAGAAATTCTCTGAAATTATTTTCTTTGATCTTCAGTATCTGTTCGTTTTCCAGTATATGATATCCTTTTTTAATACTTAAAGCTACATGCTTTCCAAGACCGCATTTTGGAAGCTCGGCTTCCAGCAGTTTTTTAGCTGTCGCATATTTTCTCTGGATATCGACCATATATTTTCCGTTATGAATATAAATCCTTGAAAACGCATTCGATCCCTGATACTTGGATTTAAAAGCTTCTGCATGTTCTTCCATCCATACTTGCGGACCTGCGTGTTTTTTTAAGGTTGGAAGTCCTGCAGATTCAAGTTCATACACCAGAACCGCTTTTTTACCAGCCCATACCCCGCTGTTGTACACACTGAAATCGTATCGCTCAAGCATCTCGCGGACTGAGTCCTCCATCTTGTGAAGCTGCGGGAATAGCACATCTTCAACTTCATCTGGAGCTGTGAATTCGATGGCAATAAGAGAAGTGCCTCTTCCAGACATGATAGTCTTAAATTCGCTGTCATTGAGCGGCTCAACAGCACGCAAGCTAAAATATGAAGCACCAGGTTTTTTCATGAACTCACGGGCTCTGTCGATGAAGATGCACATATTATCAAGAGACAAAGCAGCAGCCACGTTCCGTGAAGGGTCTGTGGGATCGATCACGACAAGCGGGTCATTGTGTGCAATGCTGGCGTGCTTTTCTATGTCGATTTTCAAACCAGGCTTCCATTCGCGTGCAGCTTCAAGTGCCTGCATGAACGAGCCGTAATGTGTGACCAGAAGTTCCACAAGATATCCTGAAAAACCGTGCGTCTTGAGTTCTGAGCCATAGACGCCGCATCCTTTCAGGAACTGTTTGAGCAAAAGCACCTCATCCTCAAGCCCTTTTATCCTTGAAAGCACGAACATGTTATGGAACGGTGTCCTGTCCACTGCGGATATTATCTCAGCGGCGCTTGCAACTCTGAATGCGGGGACAAGATCGACCTCGTAGCCGTCAAACACGGCATTGATATACGGGTGTTCAGCGTACCTCTCCTCGCTGCTCTGGGCTTGCTCTGCCATTTTTCGGGCAACATAGAGCCCTTTTTCTTCAAGATATTCTCTTGATGCATCAGGAGGGAACATTATGAATATGTCAAGGTCATGCTCTCCTGAAAGCCATGTGCCGCGCGCGGTTGAGCCCACGAGTATAGCTGTGATATCCAGTCCTTCAGCTCTGCCGATGGCGTTTATCTTGCTGATAAGGCTGTCCGCAAGAGCCGAAAGCTTCAGCTTTTCCGGCTCTTTTGGTTTGATTCGTGAGAGAATTGAGGCGCGGATGGTATCTATCTCGTTCATTTTGGTTTTGTTCTCCGGTTATTAATAATTGGTATTCTGGGGGCAAACAGAAATAATCTGATTTCATTCCTTCCCTATCATCACTTCCGTTGCTTTTATCACAGCCACTACCTTATCATCTTTTTTAAGACCCAGGGCTTCAGCAGCCTCTTTCGTGATGATGGCAGTTATCGTTGACGGCTCCACGGCGATCTTGACCTTGGCTATGAGACCTTCCTTCTCAACATCAATTATCCTTCCTTTCATCTGGTTCCTTGCAGATATTTTCACTCCTATCACCTCCCAGAATGTCTTGTCATAAACTGTTTGTGAAAGTATGTCCTGATATGTATTATATTCTTCAAGAAGTCTAATTGCTTTTTCGGTCAGGAAGGTGCCCTGTTCCTTTCCGCCCCGTTTTTTAATAATTACAGGCTCACCGAGGCTCTTTTCAATATCATTTAACAGCAGCCAGGCGTGTTTATATGATATTTTCATTTTTTTGCTTGCCCTGTTAAGGGACCCCTCATCCCTGATGGCTTTCAGGAGATCCGCTCTCCCCTCTCCCATTATAGGCTCATCCCTGTCGTTTACCAGCCACAGTTTTGCTTTAGCCTGCGTTCGTGTCATTTTGGGTGTTATTTAATCTCCATACCTTTAACAAAGATCCCCTCTTCAATAATTTCCCCTACGACTTTCCCACCCACCATTTTTGCAGCTTCATCAGCCTCATCCTTTGAAACCACAACAACAAAACCCATTCCCATATTAAAGGTCTTATACATCTCAATGTCCTCCACACCGCCTTCCTCCTGCAGGAACCTGAATATGGGCTGCGATGGAAGCGGGTCGCTGATATCGAATCCGTATTTGGTTATGCGGTGCAGCTTCATGAGCCCGCTGCCTGTAATATGGGCAAGACCATGGATGTCGAAACTGTTTACAGCATCAAGCACCTCCATGTATATCCGTGTCGGGATAAGCAGCTCATCCCCGATAGTGGTATCTGTGTTATAAGGGAATGGATTTGGATAGGAGTATCCTGCGTCATCAATGATCTTTCGCACAAGCGAGTATCCGTTGCTATGAACGCCTGAGGAAGGCAGCCCAACAATGGCGTCGCCCACCTGGATGCGCTCACCAGTTATTATCCTGTCCTTCTTTACCATGCCCATGCATGTTCCTGCCAGGTCAAATCCTTTAATAACATCTGGAAGCGTCGCTGTTTCGCCTCCAACTATGGTCATCCTTGAGATCTCTGCACCCTTTGCAAGCCCTTCGCCTATCTGGCGCATGATCTCGTTATTCGGCTCGCTGATCGCAATATAATCCACAAAAGCAAGAGGTTCGATGCCCATAGCCAGAAGGTCGTTCACGTTCATTGCGATGCAGTCTATCCCCACAGTGTTCCACCGCTTCATCTCATTGGCGATAATGACCTTTGAGCCCACGCCATCCGTGGTCAGGGCGAGGGCATACTCTCCGAAGTCTATAAGACCTGCGTAGTGTCCCACATCAGTTAACGGGGCGCCAATGCCAGTGCGTTTATAAGTAAGCTGCTTTGCCAGCACAGCGATAGCCCTGTTCTCCTTTTCTATATCTACCCCTGATTTTGCATAAGTAAGTGCCATGATGCACTAAATAAGTTTGAATGCATAAAGATTTTATGATTAGGATAGGAGCAGGCAAATGGATAGGAGGTGGGAGTGACGTTGAAAAAACGTATGAACGCCTGCTCGCTATACTCATTATTATCATAATAATACATAAAGCTTTTGGTAAAATATATTAATTTAAATTATTATTATTTTGTATAAAATAGCCGGATGAGGCACAGTATTTAAATCCAGGCAAAACTATTTCATTCTGTATTAACTAAAAGGTAGCCATGCTCACCAAACGTATTATCCCCTGCCTTGACGTAACTCTGGATAAGAAAGGAGGATGCGTTGTCAAGGGCATCGAGTTCGTTAACCTCAAACAGGCTGGCGACCCTGTGGAGCTTGCAAAGAGGTACAACGAGCAAGGGGCTGACGAGCTTGTGTTCCTGGATATCACAGCATCGCATGAGCGACGCGGCACGATGATAGATGTTATCGAGAGAACGGCAGATGAAGTGTTCATTCCCCTCACAGTAGGGGGTGGCATCAGCACCACGGATGCCATAAAGGGCATCCTTCGCGCCGGAGCAGACAAGGTGTCTGTTAATACCGCTGCTGTGAAGAACCCGGCTTTTGTGAAAGAGTCATCTGAGATATTCGGCTCCCAGTGCATCGTTACAGCGATAGACTGCAAACGCAATTTCAATATTAAGGATAATAAGGATAAGACAATCATCGAGCTTGATGACGGGACAAATGCTTGGTACGAGGTGGTCATATACGGCGGGAGAACGCCTACTGGTCTGGACACAGTACAGTGGGCAGAGAGGGTGGAGAAACTCGGTTCAGGGGAGATATTGCTCACAAGCATGGACAGGGACGGCACAAAGGATGGTTATGACCTGCCTATTACACGCAAGCTCTCTGAGACGCTGGACATTCCCATCATTGCATCAGGCGGCGCCGGGAATATAGAACACATGTATGACGCTTTTACGCGTGGCAAGGCGGATGCGGCGCTTGCGGCAAGCATATTCCACTTCGGAGAATATACGATCGGGGAGGCAAAGAAGTATTTGAGCAAGAAAGGAGTTGCAGTAAGAGTTTAATTGATTATCCATAAGGTCAATAAAGAAAACAATGAATGCCATTGAATCTGCAAGCAGGGAACTTGTGGAACAGCTCCTGCGAAAAGAGATAACAACAGAGCAGGAATTAAACGCTGCTAAGAAAGCTGTCAGTGTACGCTATAAACTCTCGTCGCTGCTTAGCAATTCCAGGATACTTGCTGAGGCGAAAGATGATGAGAAAGAGGCTGTTCTTGACCTCCTCCAGCTAAAGCCTGTCAGGACGCTGTCAGGCGTGGCTGTTATCGCTGCCATGACATCACCTGCGCCATGCCCTCACGGATTGTGCGTTCCCTGTCCCGGAGGACCATCATCAAAATTCAACTCCCCGCAGAGCTATATGGGAGCTGAACCCGCGGCAAGGCGGGCTTTTGAGAATAATTTTGACCCTTATAATCAGGTTACATCGCGCCTGAGGCAACTTTGCGAGATAGGGCACCCAATAGAAAAAGCCGAACTTATCGTTATGGGTGGAACCTACACATCAAGAACATTATGCTACCAGGAGTGGTTCGTGAAGCGCGCGATCGAGGCGATGAACGATTTTTATGGCACACAATGGAGGGAAGGAAAAGAATATGTTTCACTGGAGGATGTCCAGTCTGCAAATGAGAGCGCCCGGATTAGGAATGTAGGTATTACTATCGAGACAAGACCTGACTGGACAGAAATAGAACACATCGATACGATTCTCGGACTGGGTGCGACAAAGGTCGAGATAGGCGTCCAGAGCACATATGATTTCATCCTTGCAGGGATCCGGCGCGGGCATATGGTGAAGCAAAGCGTTGAAGCGAATACAAGGCTCAGGGACAGCGGTCTAAAAGTGGGTTTCCACATGATGCCAGGGCTTCCCGGTTCCACGAATGAGTCTGATCTAGCCATGTTCAGGGCACTGTTCGAGGATGAGCGCTTTAAACCCGATTATCTCAAGATATATCCCACACTTGTCACTGAAGGAACGCAGCTTCACGGGATGTGGGAACTTGGTAACTACGAGCCGCTTGAGGTGGAGGAGGCTGTGGAAATGTTCGCAAAGGTCAAATCCATCCTGCCTAAGTGGGTGCGCCTGCAAAGGATACAGCGCGATATTCCTGCATACCAGATACTTGCTGGAATTAAAAAAAGCGATATAAGGGAATTAGCCAAGCGCAGGCTTCTGGAAATGGGGGGAAAATGCAGATGCATCAGATGCCGTGAGGTTGGGCATAAAAAACTCCAGGTAAATGAACCTCTGGACATCGAATTGACCACTGAGAAATACGAGGCATGCGGTGGCATGGAACATTTCATTTCTTTTGAGGATGCGCAAAGGGACATACTGATAGGGTTCTTAAGGCTGCGTTTCCCGTATGCGCCACACAGGCAGGAACTTACTGGCGCGGCGCTTGTGCGGGAGCTGCACGTATATGGCTCGATGGTAGCGCCGGGTGAGAGCGCGGGAAAGGCGCAGTGGCAGCATCGCGGCTATGGAGAAGAGCTTCTTTCGCAGGCAGAGGAAACCGCACATTGTGCGGGATATAGGAAGGTGGCGGTGATAAGCGGGATCGGGGTGCGGGATTATTACAGGAAGTTCGGGTATGAGAAAGAGGATCCGTACATGATAAAGAGGATCAGAACATTTTCGTAAGTGTCCCAAGAGAGGAACAGAATTATAGAATATTTGCTGTTTTCCTGACAAAATTTTCCGAAATATAAAACTTCAAAGGTTTCAACTATACCACTTCCATGTATCCATAAAGCACGATACCATTTGCAAGGCTATTGATAAATTCCTTTTTTTCATTTTTTGAATTTTCGATGAGATGCAAGCTTATTTTCCTTTTCAGACAATCTTCATAAATCTCAAGCTCTGGATAGTCTTTTATCCCTGTTATGATTGCAATATCTATATCGCTTTCCTTTGTATCTTCACCCTTTGCATAACTTCCGAAAAGGATTATGCACTCAGGGATCCTGTAAAATTCCACTAATGACGATACCAGATCGCAAGAATATAGAGAATAAAGGTTAAGACACCTTTTCAAAGCCATGAATCTTTCATTGTCATAATTCCCGCGATAAACAACCATGAACGCTGTGCGCTTTTTCTCCAACAGCCTTTCTTTCTCGAGTGCGCCAAGTATCTTCATTGCGCCTGTTGCTGAAAGTCCGGTTCTGCGCGCCACTTCTCTTAAATGAAGGCGAACATTTGGACCCTCAAAGAAAAGTCTGAGGATTTTGACCCTGTTATCTTCAGTTAACATATGTTATATTTAGTTTACAACTGTTATTTATAGTTTACGAGTTTTAATAAAGGAATTGGCAGGGGTCGAGCAGGCGGTGGCGATGAGGGTGTGGTAAGGGGTGGGAAATGGGATGATTTTTTTATGGGGAAAAGAAGGAGATGCATAAAAGCAGTAATACCACAGGGATTATACTTATGTAAGTAATAGAAATGGTAAGATAAGAAGTCTGCTCGGCTTTATATTAAATCCAGAAGTAAAGAAAATGAATGAAGGAGTTGTGCTAAATGGCTCAGAATTATTAATGAGGTGAATAATAAATGGTAATTCAAGCACAGAAAGCTTTCTTTATAAAGTTAGGTCGTTCAGGATCTTGGGCACCAGAATGCATAAACAATTCAAGATTGCAATTAGGCTTTAAGAATCCACACCATCAAAAATGTATCGAGGGGGATTGGGATTTCATAAGAAACTACTGGAAAAATGATGTTCATAAAACGGATGGAAAAGCTACAGAAACAACAAACCAGATTAGGTATTTTTATGAAAGTGAAGCGGATGTTTTATGGATTACATTCCATAATAGAAAATTGTACTGGTGTTTTTCAAAAAGAGAAATTACAGAATTAGCAGAAGGTATTAGAATTCGACCCTGTAAAGACCCATGGAGCTGTAAAGATATTAATGGAAATGAACTCACAGTAGAAGCATTAAGTAGTAAAATTACACAAACACAAAGATTTCAAGGCACTATTTGTAATATTGAAGCCCTCGATTATTTGAAGCGGAGATTGAATGGCACTGAACTACCGAGTGTGATAAAAGCAAGGAAAGCATATAAAGAGCTTAAAGATTCACTTATTGATTTAATCAAAAGTCTTACTTGGCAAGATTTTGAACTATTAATTGATCTCATATTTTCATATTCAGGATGGAAAAGGATAGAAACTTTGGGTAAGGATCAAAAATGGATTGATCTTGTCCTAGAGTCACCTGTGACAGGTAAAAAAGCTTTTGTTCAAGTTAAATCAGAATCAGATCTACCTACATTTCAGGAATATGTAGAGCGATTTAAAAATATGAGTCAATACGATGAAATGTATTTTGTTGTTCACAGCCCTAAAAAAGGTCTGAGAGGATACGATGGAGATCACCGTGACAAAATAATTAATGTGGATAGAATTGCAGAATTATCAATAAATGCGGGATTAGCCGATTGGATTATATCCAAATCTATGTGACTGTGAAATTGCTCCACTTCATCTGACAGCGAATAAAAGGGAAATACAAGATTTCCTTAAATCCCGACAGGACTTCTTTTATTCGCGAACCATTATACGCCATTAAGGATTGATACAATGCCATCACATAAACAATCTAAAAAAGATAAGGAAACACAAATCCAGGACTTCCCTCTCGATGAAAAGCTGCAAGCCCTCAGTAACAAAGACATGTATGATTTAGTGCAAACTCTGTTGAATAAAAACCCTGACGTTCGAAAATCGATTCTGGAATGGTTCATGGACAAATCAAAAGATATGAAAAATATCAGCAAAAAACTGGTAAGTCAAGCCCTGAACGAGGAACGATTATGGGAATACTGGTGTGATGCTAAATCCATTATTTCGCAATTCAATGAATATGGCGGTGGACCTGAAGACGAAGAAGAAGAATGCTGTAGTTATCTTGATCATATCGAGGAACTGGCTGAAAAAGGCGATATATCAACAGAGGTTAAATGTGAGTTTTTAGATGAACTCTTTGAGGAGTATAATGTCGGAAACTCCGGACTTGAAGATAAGATGATGGAACTATGCTTCATACTCTGCAAGACAAAAGAAGAATGGCAATATTTTGTTAAAAAACTTGGAGAAGTACCAACAAAGTGGAGAAATGAACGGATCATGGTGATCCAGAAAGAATATCTCCAGGATGATGATGCCTACCTGAAACTGCGTAAAGATGAACTCCACTATGGTATGGATTACTGGGATCTGGCGGAATTCTATATCGGGAAAAGCGATCACAAGAAAGCAGTTGAAGTAGCAGAAGAGGGATTATTAAAAGGAGACGGACGGCTGACGGAATTGTTAATCTTTTTGTCGGATCATTATGCAAAAAGCAGGGATACTGCCAATCTGGAGCGCATCGTACAGTTTGCGATCAAGAAAAAAAGCGACGAAAAAGAGATGCTGGACAGATTATTTGAATATTATAAGGCTCAGAGCGAATATGAACATGCAAAAAAAGCGCTTCTCTTGGCATTCGAGTATGTGAAAGGACCTGGATATATTCCAGAAGTCAGATCCCACGTGCACTACAATAAGATGAAAAAGTTCCTGACTAAAGCTGATTGGAGAGAGATCGAGCCGAAAATTGTCAATAAAGTTCGTGAGAAAGATATGGAAGACTATATGCGAATATGTCTGGATAAAAACATGAAAAAAGAAGTGGTAGATATATTATTAGGTCCACAAAAAAAAAGACCTGACAGCGGATTTTTCTCTGATAGAGAATACGATTTTGACGAGTTCGCTATACGGTTAAAAGAAGAGTTCCCGGAAGATATCATCAAATATTACTGGCAAAAAGCATATGGTAACATCCAGAATGGCAATAGAAATACATATTTTATCGCAGCAAGATATCTTGATAGGGTCAAACACATTTATATCGATATATTGAATGAAGAATCGAAATGGGAACAACGGTTTTCTGATTTAAAAACAGAATTTAAGAAACGTCCAGCATTCCTTGAGGAATTGAAGGACTATGAAAGAAAGGAGCATTTTGATTTCGATGATCAATGAAGAGAACGTAAACCAGGCAATTTTTGAATACGCAGATGAAAAATATGGCAAACGATCAAAGGAATTATTCCAGAGATATGTGAATGAATTCCCCGATAAAGATGAGGAACTACCTGATGAAAAATGGCGTAACAATTTTCTTGCATGGCTTTTTTTTGAAAAAGTGCTTCCGGAAACAGGCATGACAATCGCAGACGAATTTGCGAAAAACACACCTGATCTAACTCCTGAAATGAAAGAGAACGTTCTACGGATGAAAAACATTATCCGATCCAGATTTATTGTTATTTCCAAAAAGGATCTATTTTTAAAGATCAAGGATATGAATGGAAAAGAAGTTTATAAGGTAAAATTACATGCTGCCACTCCAATTTCCCCAAACGCCGTGCTAACTGGCAGAATCCATCCATTTGGTGATCATTACAGTTTTGCAGGTGTCTTTCTAGTATCGACATCGCCATTTATTCTGGATCCAGATATTCTTATGAGCGCCTATGAGAATGACGGGCTTAAGAAGATAGAGAGCATTCAATTGCGCCAAAGTTCTTCTCTACAGTCAATACTGAACAAATATCCGGCTCACTGGATAGATTGGATGTGTAAGCATTATGGCTTGAAAGAGAGACTAAAAAAGGAAAAAATCCAGAGGATCGAACATAATATTGTAAATGACCTGCCTCAGATCGTTTTAAAATTACCAGAAAAGTCCAGGGAAGCACTGGCTTTTTGTATCAAACAAGGCGGGTTTGTGAAATATGGTCAGCTTAAAGAATACGATGATGATATGGATTTCTTCTGGAAAGAGGGAAAACCTTTATCCACAATCGGCATGCTGAGGCAGAAAGGACTGATGGTTGTTGGAAAAATGGCATTCGGTGACAGGCAATTCAAGGTCGCATTTATTCCTGTTGAAATCCGTGAGGGGTTAAGATCCGTGTTGAAGGTTAATGAAGGATAAAGGTATATGAATTATTATACATGCAAGCATAAGAGCCACTCATGAACCCATCTGACAAATCCGAGATCATTCTCGCTGCAGTAGTATTTGGCGTTTATATAGCCTTTGTAATTACAAGGCAGACCTGCAGTACGATTCCCGGACCCTGCACTTCATCATGGGTCGTATTTGGCATAATAGCTATAAGCGCATTTACATTTATTCTGCTAAAAATATTCAGGTCATAAATTCCAGACAGAAATGGCTCAAGAAAACCCTTTTACGGATATGCACGAATTGCTCTTACGACTTGGCTATCATGAGACGAGCTTACAGACTATAATATGTGAACTTGATAATCTCTTAAAAGATATCGGATTTGATGAGCTTGAAAAGAAGGCGCATGATGCAATAGATGTAAAAGATGCATCAGGACTTATCAACGTCTTGAATGAACTGATGAAATGCATGGAAAATAAAGGAATCTACCGCCCGGATTATCCTGTAAAGCTCATAGAACTGCTTGTCAATGGTTTGAACCTTAGAGACGAGGATATCTTTATTGTCCTTGATAATTCCAGTCTTTCAGGTGAAGAGATAAGAAAAGAACAGGAATTCCTGTCATCCTGCGCAGCCATCACACAGCTTGGATATATTCTGCTATACCGGCTAATAGGTGAAGTCAAAGCTGCAAGTTCAGGAGAGCATGTCTTTATTTTAATAGATCATTTTACTCCGGATTCTATGATTTTCGTGGACTTCAGCATTGATTCCATACTTGAGATAGATGCAAAACAATATGATAGGATAGAAAATAATTATAGTCTAAGGGCTCCAGCCTCGGATGACGAAACATCAAAGCACATCGCACAGTATTACTCTTACTTCCATGCTGCCTCAGGCATTGGACTCTCCCATAATATACATAACAACATCGGCCTCGCGTATGATCAGGCAGGTTTGCACAGGGAGGCGATTTCTGAATTTAACGAGGCTCTCAGGCTTGATCCGGGATATCTTGAAGTTTTAAATAATATCGCAGTCTCATATCACAGGATGGGGCTTGTGGATGAAGCCATCGAAAAGCTCAGGGAGGCGATAAGTTTTAGACCTGGATATATTGAAGCTCACTGCAACCTGGGCAGCATCTATGCATCATCCGGATGGTTTGAGGAGGCGCTCTCAGAATTTAATACGGCGCTGTCGATTAATCCCGAAAGCGCGCTTGTCCATAATAATCTTGGTAATTTGTACATAGAACAGGAAAGATTTCCTGAGGCGATCATGGCATTTCAGGAAGCAGTAAAACTTGACCCTGAATATCTTCCTGCCCGAAGCAACCTTGGGACGCTATATTCCAGGCAGGGCAGGCATGAGGATGCGCTTCGGGAATTCAGCGAAGTCCTCAGGCGTGATCCAGAACTCCCGGAGGCTTATTGCGGCATGGGGAGCGCGTATTATGAACTTGGCAGTTTTGAGAAATCTGCCCGGGCATGGATGCGCGCAGTATATTTTGCTCCTGAACTCATTGAATGCGTGCCTGAAAAGCTGCTGCTCAAGGTGAAGCGCGGGATATCGAGGGGTGAGTGAGAAAAACATGTCAACAGATAAGATCATTATCAAGGGCGCTCGCGTCCATAACCTCAAGAACATAGACCTCGAGCTTCCACGTAATAAATTGATAGTGATCACAGGGCTTTCAGGTTCAGGGAAATCATCGCTTGCTTTTGACACATTGTATGCAGAAGGACAGCGGCGGTATGTCGAATCCCTGTCAGCATATGCCCGCCAGTTCCTGGGGCAGATGGACAAGCCTGATGTTGAATATATCGAGGGTCTGTCGCCCGCGATCTCGATCGAACAGAAATCCACGAGCAAGAACCCGCGTTCCACGGTCGGTACGGTCACAGAGATATACGACTATCTGCGCCTGCTGTATGCCAGGATCGGAAAACAGCACTGCCCGAACTGTGGAAGCCAGATCAGTCCGCAGACAGTTGAGCAGATAGTGAAAAGGCTCATGTTGCTTCATGAGGGCGCAAAACTCCATGTGCTTGCTCCGATCGCGAGGCAGAGGAAAGGCGAGTATAAACAAATATTTGAAGAGCTTGTTGGCTCTGGTTTTTCCCGCGTCCGCGTGGACGGGACTATGTATGAGCTTTCGGGTGAAATTAACCTTAACAAGCAGCAGAAGCATGATATCGACGTTGTTGTGGACAGGCTTGCGATAAAACCCGGCATAGAAGAGAGGCTTGCAGATTCAGTAGCTACTGCGCTAAAGCAGGGGAACGGCATTGTCGTAGTTGATGTGATCGGGGGCAAAGAGCTTCTCTTTAGCGAGCATTCAGCATGCTCAAAATGCGGTATCAGTTTCGAGCAGCTTGAACCAAACATGTTCTCGTTCAACAGCCCGCGGGGCGCGTGTCCAGCCTGCCAGGGGCTAGGGAGCACGATGGAATTCGATCCTGACCTCATAATACCTGATAAGAGCATTTCATTGGGCAAAGGCGCCATAGAGCCGTGGGGATACGAGCATGGTTATTATTTCCAGATGCTTCAGTCACTGTCAAAACACTTCGGTTTCTCACTCGACACCCCGTTCTGTGAATTAAAACCCGAATATATTGAAATGATACTGCACGGCAGCACAGAAGAAGTACTTTTCAGGTATGTGCCGCGCGAAAAAGAAGGATTGTGGGAACACAAAAGCTATTTTGAAGGGGTGATTCCCAACCTTGCCAGGAAACACAGGGAATCGCAGTCAGAGGAGGCACGGGAAAGGATACAGCAATATATGAGCATAAAACCGTGCACTGTATGTAATGGTGAGAGGCTGAAACCATCCAGTCTTGCGGTAACTGTGGCAGGGAAATCCATTATAGCCATTACCCTCATGTCAGTGAAGAAAGCGCTTGAGTTCCTGGAAAGCATTGCGTTTTCTGAAAAAGAGGTGATAATCTCAAAGCCCATTATGAAGGAACTGCGGGCACGTCTTGGGTTCCTGATGGACGTGGGGCTGGATTATCTCACGCTTGACAGGGCTGCAGGCACGCTTTCGGGTGGAGAGAGCCAGAGAATAAGGCTTGCAACACAGATCGGTTCAAGCCTTGTCGGTGTGCTGTATATCCTGGATGAGCCAAGTATAGGTCTTCACCAGAGGGATAACGGCAGGCTGATAAATATGCTCACCCAGCTTCGAGACCTGGGGAATACGGTGATCGTTGTGGAGCATGATGAAGAGATGATACGAAGCGCTGATTTTATCGTTGATATGGGACCTGGCGCAGGCGTTCATGGCGGTGAAGTGGTTGTCACGGGAACCCGGGAGGACGTTATCAGATGCAATAATTCACTTACAGGAAAGTACCTGAGCCATGAAAAAGAGATCGCAGTCCCGGGAAAGCGAAGAAAGCCAAAGGGAAAAATAACTATCGTGGGAGCAGGCGAGAACAATCTTAAACAGATCGATGTGAATATCCCGCTCGGAGTAATGACATGCGTCACAGGGGTTTCTGGATCAGGCAAAAGCACGCTTGTGAACGAGATCCTGTATAAGGCGCTGGCGCGGAGGTTCTACCATGCAAGAGATAAACCGGGCGCGCACAGGGGTATTATCGGGCTTGAGAACATCGACAAAATAATAATTATCGACCAGTCTCCCATAGGCAGGACGCCGCGTTCAAATCCTGCAACGTACACAGGAGTATTTACGCCGGTGCGCGACCTTTTCGCAAAACTCCCGGTATCTAAGGCACGTGGCTACATGCCTGGAAGGTTCAGCTTTAATGTGAAAGGAGGAAGATGTGAAGCCTGCCACGGCGACGGGATAATTACAATTGAGATGCACTTTTTACCCGATGTTTATGTTCCGTGCGAAGTGTGCCACGGGAAGAGATTCAACAGCGAGACACTTGAAATCACATACAAGGGAAAGAACATAGCGCAGGTGCTTGATATGACCGTGGAAGAAGGGCTCATATTCTTTGAGAACATACCTGTGATAAAACGGCAGCTAAAGACGCTTTCTGATGTGGGGCTTGGGTATATCAGGCTCGGGCAGCCTGCGACCACTCTTTCAGGAGGCGAGGCGCAGCGCATCAAGCTCTCCACGGAACTCAGTAAAAGGAGCACGGGAAGAACGCTCTACATCCTTGATGAGCCCACAACGGGTCTGCATTTTGCAGATATACAGAAACTTCTGGATATGCTCTCCCTGCTGGTGGATGCGGGGAACAGTGTCGTTGTCATTGAGCACAACCTGGATGTCATCAAGGTGGCTGACCACATTATAGACCTGGGTCCTGAAGGCGGGGATAATGGCGGGAGGATAGTTGCTGAAGGGACGCCTGAGAAGGTGGCAAGGACTGAAGGGTCTTATACGGGGTATTACCTGAAAAAAGTGCTCAGATTGGATTAGTTATTCGAAATTCCCGTTTATTTTTCCTTTAGCTTCAACAACGCAGCCTTTATGAGCGCCTGTACAGTGGGCTGCCTCATACCCTGCGCCACAGTCTCGACAGCTTCCCGCGCCTCGCGCTGCGCAAATCCAAGCGATACAAGCGCACTTGCTGCATCGTAATTGATGTTGCTTGTACTTGGGACCAAGAAGCTGTCCATGTGCATTTTCATCCTGTCCCTGAGTTCAAGTATCAGTCTCTTTGCGTTCTTCGGACCCACACCTGAGATGCGCTTCAGGACGTTCTCATCTTCCTGGATAATAGCAGATGCAAGGTCGCCTGTTTTTATCTGAGATAATATGTTCAGAGCTATCTGGGGCCCTATTCTGGTCACGCTGATTAGTTGCTTGAACATCTCAAGCTCACCTTGCGTCATGAAGCCGTACAGCGTGAGGGCGTCCTCCCTGACATGTAGATGGGTGTAAAGTTTTACCTTATCTTTCACGTCCCGAAGTTGTGAAAGTGTTGGCTCTGTCACATTTACCTGATAGCCCAAGCCATTGAAATCAATGACTACATACCCATCGCCGCAATATGCTATATCTCCTGAAATATGCGAAATCATACTTGTTAATCCTATCACATAAATAAAGTCTTTGATATATATCAATTATGGAATCTTTACAATGCACAGGAATTACCATGATTTTTCATGATGAATGCAAATCTATATATACTATACATTATAATGATAATTATAATCCATATTCATATTACAATAATATGAATTAATATGGTGATAATGAATATCAATAGGTGTGAATAGTATGGAATGCAAAACCCAGAATATAAAATGCGTCACCCGCGTCATAAATCAATCGTGGGAAGAAATACGAGGATGCGAATGCGGAATATCATGTGTTTACCTCAGTGATTTAAGGTCTGCCGGTAAGTTTGAGTAAATACATATGACATAAAGCGATCGAAAGACCGTCTGCCGCATCATCAGGCTTCGGGACTTCATCAAGGTCCAGAAGCCTCTTTATCATCTCTTGCATCTGCTTTTTATCAGCACTCCCTGAGCCTGTTATAGCCTGTTTCACCTGTTTCGGCGTATATTCGATTACAGGTATGTTCTTCTGCTGTGCTGCAAGGAATATGACCCCGCGCGCTTCACTCACGCCCATTGCTGATGTTATGTTGTTTGTGAAAAAGAGTTTCTCTACAGCGACCGCACAGGGCGTATATTTTTCAAAAAGAGCGTTCACCTCTTTATAAATCTCCATCAACCTCTCAGGATTTTGTTTTCCAGAGGATGTCCTTATGCAGCCATAACTTACAGGCGTTATCCTGTTATCTTCTTTTCTTATCACCCCGAAACCTACGATCGCAAGCCCGGGATCGATGCCAATAATAATCACGGTATTTAGAATGCGCTCTGGATTTATGTGCTTTTGGGATAGCGATAACAGAGATCATTTGATCGTAATATGTTCCAACGCCGCTATTGTAGTCTCCCTTCCCTGAGGCGTCCTTTTTATGAATCCTATCTGGATAAGGTATGGTTCATAGACTTCCTCTATTGTCCGTGTCTCCTCGCCAACGGATATCGCTATTGTCTTGACGCCAACAGGCCCCCCTTTAAAATCCTCGGCAATTACTTTTAAGATGCGCCTGTCAAGGTCGTCCAGTCCAAGTTTGTCGATACCAAGCATGGTAAGAGCCCTGTCAGCAACTTCCTGGGTTATCTCCCCTTGCGCCCTCACGCTTGCATAATCCCTCACGCGGCGCAGCAGGCGGTTAGCAATGCGCGGAGTCCCGCGGCTTCTCTTTGCTATTTCTAGCGATCCTTCAGGAGTTACAGGGATTCCCAGGATGGATGCACTTCTCTTCACGACTTTTACGAGTTCTTCAACCTCATACAGGTTAAGGCGCGCAGTGAACCCGAACCTGTCCCTGAAGGGAGAACCCAGGAGACCGACCTTAGTTGTCGCTCCGATAAGCGTGAAATGCTCAAGGTTAAGTTTTATCGACCGCGCACTTGGTCCCTCTCCTATCATGACATCGATCTCATAATCTTCCATAGCAGGATAGAGCACCTCTTCGATAACGTGGTTCATTCGATGTATCTCATCGATAAAGAGGACGTCTCCTTTTTTCAGCACTGTAAGCATTGCTGCAAGGTCGCCCGGGCGTTCAAGCACGGGCCCTGATGTGGCTTTTATGTCTGTACCCATTTCATGTGCGATGATATGGGCAAGTGTTGTCTTCCCAAGTCCCGGAGGTCCTGAAAAAAGTATGTGGTCAAGCGGTTCATCCCTTTTTCTTGAAGCTTCAATGAATATTTTAAGGGCTTCCTTGAGCGAAGCCTGCCCGATAAATTCGCCGAGACTGGGTGGACGGATCGGGATTTCTTCGATTTCATCCGTCTGCGAATTTGGGGCAATAATTCGTTCTTCCATGATTCAAATTAAATGCAATTATTATATAAAATAGTTATTGGATTGAAAAAATCCCACACAATACATATATAATCCTAATTTTAATTATATATCTTTGCAAGCCATAAAACTTATATTTAAACATAACACAATGCAAATTACATAAAACCCAATCAAAATGAAACTTATCCATGAACCGACTAAATCAATGTTTTTTTATACACGTTTAGAGAACTGGATATAAATGGACACACAGCATACCGACACTCGTGATCTAGCGACACCATATTTCTCATTTGGTGATATTCTGGCGATGGGGTTGATGATAGCTGCTGGTCTTTATTTTATTATCACGGCAGGGCTTAAGATCGCGGAATTGATGTTCGGGGCGATGAACGAACTTGACCTGTTCATCAGCATTATTACTGCTGTAGTTGGATATGGCTTCCTTTTTTCTGCTTACAGGTTCATAAAGAGGGCTGCGTTTTTAAAGGCTATCGCAGACAGCATTTTTGTGGAAGCCCTGTATGACCGTCTTGAGCCGTTACTTGCCGATATTGCTGAAACAAGAGCGGGTTATGACATACTCAGTGAAAGGATAGACAACCTGAATTATAATGTTAACGATGTCAGAAAGACCATAGAATCAGGAAAGGGTGATTCGCCAGGGGGACTTGTCCCGATGCAATTCGCATTAAGAAATATCAGCTACCAGTTCCAGTACGTTATGCTAACGTGCATTACTCTTGCCTTTTATATGTTCATGTTTTATAATCCAGGTACAATAACCCCATATCTGAGTCCGCTTACATATGTGATCTGGTGGGCAGTAGTTACGTCCCATCATGAACTCTGGGAAGAAACAAAAGCATGGTACTGGGTCGCTATTCCCCTTCTTGTGATCCCCATGTATACTATCCTGTTCACAGCTCTTTTTACTGTGAACTATATGCTCCTTGTCATGTATGTTGGTCTCGGAGCGTACATTATTTCATATTATATATGGTGCGAGCGTAAAGCAAGAGGTATCCTGCCATTCGGTATAGGGGAAAGGATACACAACATAAAAGAGATGATGAAAAAATCTGAGATGATGAAAAAATCAGAAGTTCAGGACGAGAAACCTCAGACAACTAAAATTATTCGCCCATCGCACATAGGGATTGTATTGATTGTTCTTTCAGTCCTTGTTTTTGCTGTCGCGCTTTTAGGTTATCTTATTGAGAACGGGATCGCCAATCTGACATGGCAGATGATAGGACTTGATATTAAATGGGAGCCTGTTTATTCCTACGCCGCAATGGGGCTTGGAATACTTCTTCTTGCAACAGGTTATTTCTTTGTTGTGAAGTTCAGGAGACATGAATGAAAAGATGGGTATTATTTTTGATCTTATTGTGTATTTTATCATTTATTTTTCCTGTTGCAACGGCTATCATCGAAGAAGATTGGTTAAATAATACACAGATAGATAATTCAAGCAGCGACGGCTCTGGCAATACTGTAACACTGAGCCCGTTGAGAAAAAGCTACACCAGCAGTGACGGAAAATATACGATCACAGCAAGGGATTTTGATGCACAGGGGACGGTAGTACTGGATATCACCTATCTGGGCAGGAAAGAGACCGTAATATTGCAGGGAGAATGGGATGCAAACAGGACAAAAATAATCCTTTCTCCGCCTGTTGAACTCTTCAACAAGATGATGATCATCACTCCAAAAAAAATAGTGCCCCCTGCAGGCATATTCACATGCTGCCCTGAAGCTGAGATCCTTATTGATGTGTTAAGACCTGAACTAGATCTTGAATTTACCGAACATTCTACATCATTAAGTTACAAATATAATGTAGTCGACCCCTATTCAAATTGGTCATCTGACCCCTATTCCAGCCCGTTTGACAATTCTGCAGAGAGTGAGTCTGGAAGCATCGAAGATAAAAGCAATGCATACCAGATAAATGAACAAATTTCCGTTGATATGGATATAACAAATAATGGGGACGCAGAATCCCATGATAATGTTGTATATATTGATACAGATGGACTTATTATTGAATCAGGTAGTTCATATTACCAACTTCCTACACTATATGGAAAGGACCAGAAGAATGTCGTTGGACCAAGCAGTCAAAATATTAAGATGAAACTTAGATTCCCCTATCCTCCAAAAAAACTAAATTATTCAATACATGGATATGTCAGAGGGAAAAAAGAAGGGTTCACATATTTTGCCCAGGCATCAACGGAAATAACTCTCCTTCCTGCAGTGAAACTTCAGAAATCAGCAACAAAGGATGTCATGCTGCCAAGCAGGCAGGAAATAGAGAAAATATATCATTCTATTGATGCGAACGATATATACCGCTGGCTTCAGGGAGGAGAGGTCTATGTGTCACTCGGAGTAACCAATTATCAGAATTATGGAATAAAAGGACTGAGACTCATAGATTCAGCAGGCAGGCAGTTTGTTCTTTACAACCAGTCGCTGAACTGGACTTTTGATCTTAAACCATTCGAAGTGCGGGAGTTCAAATACAAAGTAACAGCGCTGCGTCCTGGAACCTTAAAACATCCATCAGCGCAGCTAATATATTCTGATATGAATCTGACATGGAACCTGCGTTCTGAAGCTCCTTCTACTGAGGTGCATGGGCCATGCGTGCAGGTTTATAAGAAACCAGATAACCCGGTGATCCCACCAGGCAGCAATGTTATGATAACGGTTACTATCAGGAACAGCGGGGATATGCCGTCAAGGGTCAAGATAAATGATTCGATCCCTGAAAACTCTACTTTTATCAATGGCAGTATGCATTATGAAGGGGTTTTAGCACCTAAAGACTCGGCTTTCATATCATATAATATTTCGATAGAAAAAGAAGGACTGGTAGAATTGCCAGCCCCGGTAATGCTAATAAACGGCAAAGAAGATACAGGTTGTGGCGAACCGATTTTGGGCAAGATAATGGTCAAGGAACCTCCACCCCCAACGCCTGTTAAAACTATAAAAGTCCCTGATGAAACGCCGTCTGTAAATATGACAACACCATCTCCCCAGGGTCAACAATACGGGTTCCTTGAAGGTTTGATACCTGCATTGATGCTTATTCTGGCGGTTGCAGTATTGATCATACTGCACAGGACAACAAAATGAAGCTTGATAAAACCACATTACAGCTATTGATCGTCACTATCGCCATACTTGCATTACTTGTTATTATCAATTATAAAAGCGGCAATATAGACGAAGAAGCTCCACAAGTGCCTTTTCGGGAACAGGAATTAGTATCAGGAAATAAACCTGACAGCAATCTGACAGTTTATGTATCCAGAGATGTCTGCGAAGGGTGCCACATGTCTGGTAAACCCTTCATACCGCAGGCAATGACCGTCAAACCGCATACAGGCGGCGGGGCATACTGTCTTGTTTGCCACAAGATATCACATGAAAAGCATCCAATTAACGATAATGTCACCTGCGAGAAATGCCACGGTACGGTCGCATCGATGCCAGTGTTCGTCAACGGTAGCATTTCCTGCAACAACTGCCACGGTTATCCTGACCCGCTTTTGCCAAGCGGCGGGAATCTCATAACTGTTCATAGAGATAGGGGAGTTGCATGTACCAATTGCCATACTGATGATTGCAGTAAATGCCATGCGCAGATCGGTGAAGATCAGCAGTGGGAAAAAAGGCTTACTCATTTCAGGACGATAATGAGGACTAAATAGAAAACTTGAACAAAATCACTTCTTCCCCATTACGTCTCTCATCATCTTTATCGAGCAAAGCTCACCGCACATGCTGCATGTGTCTACGTTCTTGCTCCTTGCATGGATCTTTTTTGCTCTCTCGCTGTCGATCGAAAGACTGAACTGCTTATTCCAGTCAAGCTCTTTTCGTGCTAGCGCCATATCCCTATCAACCGCTCTGGCTCTATCACTGACACCATCTTTTGTCAGGTCAGCAGCATGGGCTGCGATCCTCGTAACGATCGTGCCTTCCCTGATATCATCTTCATCAGGAAGCGCCAGGTGTTCAGCAGGTGTTGTCATACACAGGAAATCAGCTCCATGCATTCCAGCCACCGCGCCTCCTATAGCTGCCGTGATATGATCATACCCCGGTGCAATATCTGTAACAAGCGGACCGAGAAGATATAGTGGTGCATTTTCAGTGAGGTGCTTCATCCCTGTTACTGAAAGTCCGATCTCATTTATGGGAACGTGCCCCGGTCCCTCAACAAGAGTCTGCACTCCTTCTGCTCGCGCCCGTTTTACAAGTTCCCCAAGCTGGATGAACTCCTCAAATTTTGCCCTGTCTGAAGCATCATTGATGCACCCGGGACGCATGCCATCACCGAGGCTGATAGTCAACTCGTATTCGCGCGCAAGTTCAAGCAGGTAATCGTATTCCGCATAAAATGGGTTCTCCTCGTAATTGTGTTTCATCCATGACAGGGTCAATGCGCCTCCCCTGCTAACAACATCTAATATCCTGTCGCTGTTCTTAAGACGCTTGAAAGATTCATGGTTCACGCCTGCATGAATGGTCACGAAATCAATGCCGTCTTTTGCGTGTTTGCGTACAGCATTGAACATATCATCCGATGTCATTGATTCTATACCTTTTTCAACAGCCTGGTAAATGGGAACAGAACCCACCGGGATATTAACAGAGTTAATTATCCTCTTTCGCACAAGGTCAAGGTCGCCACCAGTTGAGAGATCCATGATCGTATCAGCGCCATATTTTTCTGCTGTTATCGCTTTTCTGACCTCTGCCTCGATATCAACATAATCCCTCGAAGTTCCGATGTTGGCATTGATCTTTGTCCTCATCAATTTACCGATCCCCACCGGATAAGATTTACTGCTGATGCTTTTTGGGATCACGATATGGCCGAGAGCAAGGCATTTCCTGACATCATTGGCGTCTATTCCCTCATTAACAGCTACTCGCTTTATTTCACTGGTCACCATTCCAGAATGCGCTTTTTCCATCAGTGTCGTCATTTCTTCCTCGAACCGAACATTTTAGCGTACAGGCTTATATCATCCTTTTGCCTTTTTTTCTTTGGCATTTCCTTTTTTGGTTCATCTATTGTTTCCTCAATAGGTGCTTCCTTACCATAAAGCAATTCGCCAGTTCTTGTTTTTGGTTTCTTTTCCGGTATTTTTGCGGATATTGGGATTTTTTCCGGGGTTTTTTCAGGAATTTTTTCCTGTCCCTCAATTTTCTTTTGTTCCCCTATTATCTCCTTTGCAGTGTCGATTCCTTCAGGAACTTCTATGTTTATCTTTGTCGAAATTGGCGGTTTAACGACAGGAACGCTTGCACCACCATGCTTGCTTTTTCGAACCCTGATATCCACAAGCACAGGTCGTTCTATGTATGTGCTGACGATCATCGCAACTCCTGGAGAGAGGCGCTTGATATCATCAACGACTTCTGAACTTATGCCCTCAAGACCTTTGCTGATAGCCTGCAGGTCGTTGGGGTTTGTCACTTTCATTATAATCTGGGTATTGCACTGGGATAGGATGTTCTTATCCACGCGGGCTGGTCGCTGTGAAACTACCAGGAGCCCGAGACCGAATTTTCTTCCTTCAGATGCTATGGTGCGAAGAATATCAGAGCTAACTGTTCCACCGAACCCTTTTTCAGGACAGAAATTGTGCGCTTCCTCAAGCACCAGCATGCATGGGGGTACAGTATTGAGCTTTCTTGCTTCGAACAGGTCAGCACAAAGCTTTGCGACTATCAATGCCTGAAGGTCAGGATTTACGCCTTTCATATCGATTATCGATGCCCTGCCGTCCTTGACAAGATCAGAAACAGTTGTGGCTTTATCAGATAAAATGCCTGTCTCTTTCAACGTCTCAAGCTTGCTGATCACATTCCATTTTATCTTGCTTTTATTCTGCCCTACCTCAAAAATAATATCTTCGATAGTGTATTTTGTTTTTTCAACCTTGAGTTTCGATACAGCCTCGAAGAGTATACCTGTCTGGTTCTGCGAGTGTTCATCAGAAAAGAACTGCATCAGGTCTTTTACTCCAAGGTTTATGCCGTTTAGCCTGAAGAGTAAGTCTGCAGACGGGTTAAGCGTCTTACTGGCTGGAGTATATATTGTCACCCTTTCCCCATAGCCTTTTGGAGTAATCCCGTATCTTTCGAACATCCCTGGTTTCTCCTGGTTGGGAAATTTCAAGGTACCGTATTCCCCGTGAGGGTCTATTATCAGGAGGGGAACGTCCTTTTCCAGAAGCTCTTCCAGTATCACACCGCTGGTATATGATTTTCCGGCTCCAGTCTTGGCAAGTATGCTGCAGTGCTTTTGCACAAGGTTGTTGGCGTCAAGGTTTACCTTTATGTTCTGTCCCTCAAGCAGCCCGATGTACACATCCCCTCGCATAAGTCCGAGGGTCTGTTTTATGAGCATCTCGTCAGCCTTGAAGACCTTATCACCTGGACTGAATGGGGATTTAGGTACGCGAAGAGCTCCGTGTTTGTCCCTTGAACCAATAACCGCCGCTTCTGCGATGATCTGCTGGTCCATATCCACTACCTTTGAAGCTCCTTCAGCCACATCCACGGCTTGCTCGATTGAGAAGCCTTCGCTTGACCTGGTGATGGTGGCTACCTGAGCCAGAGTCCAGCCATCCACTTCATGCCAGACCTTGACATAATCAGATCTTTTCGTCGCCGTGCTGTCTGATACTGCGAACTTGAAGCTTAGAGATTCGGTTTTTCCAAATATTACGCCTATTGAATCCTTCACCATTATAAGTACCTGAATAATTCAGATGAATATTATACTTTCCCTACCAAACCATTAAATACAGTCGTGTTCAATTAAGCCTCCTGCGCTCCGATAGTGTAGTAGGCCAATCATTCTGGCCTTTCAAGTTTTATGCGTGTCGTTCGCTGAAATAAAGATAGCCAGAGACTCGGGTTCAAATCCCGATCGGAGCATATATTTTTTTGATCTGTTAATAAAATAGCAGTTGCAAAAGTTCATACTTTACGAAAGGATTAAAATATGAAAAGTAATCCATGAAGCATAATGAAATTATCAACCATAAAAGGAAAAAAGAAAAAGAACCAGCC
>JAQUNZ010000030.1 GCA_028717345.1 Candidatus Methanoperedens sp. | reverse complement strand
AAATATTTATGAGATAAAAACAATAGCTACTGATGGTGTCTGAGAATATTATGTTCCAAAACATAACATCACACTCAGACACCGATCAACTTATTAAAATTCACCAACACGAATTGAAACGGTCACCATATATCAAGTTATATTTATCTCTTTTAATCACAGTTCTAAAAGCCATCTCTTGTGCATCAGCAAGATCAAATCTATCAAGGGGGAAAATTGAGTTATAATATGACTTGAACGTGGAATTATCTTTAGACGGAATTGGACACTCATCGATGTATCGTAATCCAATTCGATTAATGATTGGTATTTTAGTAACTTCTAAAAAGCAATCCAATACTAACTTTATGATATCTCTAAATTTATCTCCGCCCTCTAAATTATAAGTTTTATGATAACCTGACGTTATGTCTAATGAGTTGCCCATTACATGCAGTTCAAAATTTTTATTAGATTTAAATTGCCATACTTTTTTTCCTGTTTCCTTCCCCAAATCACTTGGAATTTCTGCAAGTTTGCTTTCTGGGCCAATATCCGCAAACAATACCTGTCTTCGAAATAGAAGAGCAGACTGTGGAAATTCTTTCATTATTTTTAACTGAAAATCACCAATTTTATTTTCAATATAAAATAAATTAGGAAATGTAATCTGAAATATCACTTGTTTCACAGTGGGGTTAGGAAACATTTCATTAATGACCATACTTTAGTATCTCCTATAAGATAAATGTTCTATATCTCTCACCACCTACAATATGTTTTCTATGCAAACATACAGGAAATTGCAGGTGATATAAAATGTGGATGTTTTAATACTTGTTCGGTAGCGCCGTGCTTTCTTACACGCCTTCTATATAGACTGAATACCATTTTTTATATCTTCTCGAACAATTGTTTTCCGGCGATGTAAATGATACAAACTCTAACTAACTCGAATCGTCGTGAGATCGTTGTTATTTCTCCATCGCATTGCTGGCGCGCAAAATAATATGACGACGCATTGGGTTTGTCGAGACCCACAAATTAATTCACTGCGATTTATAACTTTCAGACAGGATTCACAGGATAAACAGGATATGTATTATTGGCCCTATCCTGTCAATCCAGTTCATCCTGTCCAAACCGTCAAATCAATACTTCAGAATTGAACTGGCGGCAAAAGCGTCATTACCCCTACATTATTAATAAAAACACAAAATTTAATATATATGTAGGGGTAATATTGGTAAATATGGCTGCGATCAGAAAAAAAACTGTGGGAGATCACACCTATTATTATCTTGAGCACAGCTTCCGCGAAGGGGGGAGAGTACACAAGAAAGAGAAAATCATTGGAAAAATCCTGCCCTCGAATATCGAAGAATTGAAACAAAAATTTATGGCTGAGTTCATGGCTGAAATTTATAAAGAAAAATGGCTTGACAAATTCGATAAAATAAAAGCAGAATTTTTAAAACAGAAAAAAATCACACCAAAATCCGCACGGGAAAAAGAAATTGAGATTTTCGCCATCAGGTTCACCTATGACACCAACCGGATAGAAGGCTCGACCCTTACGCTGCGGGATACGGCAGACCTGCTTGAAAAAGGCATAACATCCGGCAAAAGACCCATAAATGATATAAAGGAAGCACAGGCGCACAATAATGCATTCTATGAAATGCTGAATTACAAAAAAGACCTTTCCCTGAACACCATATTGTATTTCCACAAAAAGTTATTCGAAAGCACAAAAGCCGACATTGCCGGGATTATCAGGGTGCATCAGGTGGCAATTGCAGGAAGCAAATTCATCCCGCCATTTCCTGCGGAAGTCTATCCACTGCTCATGGAATTTTTCAAATGGTATGACAGGAGCAAAGATAAAATGCATCCGGTACAACTTGCGGCGCTGGTTCATTTCAAACTTGTAACCATCCATCCATTTGCAGACGGGAATGGAAGGATCAGCCGGTTGATAATGAACTTTGTTTTGCATAAATATGGCTTTCCAATGCTGAATTTACCTTATGAAAAAAGAGCAGGTTATTACAGCGCTCTTGAAAAGTCTCAAATAAAAAAACATGAGGATATATTCTTACAATGGTTTTTTAAAAGATACTTGAAAGAATTCACAGTTTATTAGACCCTCGCAGGATTTTTTCATACACATCGCTCCATGACAATTGCGACCCTGCAGCCACGAACATGGCGCACGCCACGGCTTCTGCGATTTGTTCGTCAGTAGCGCCATGCTTTCTTGCGCGCTCTGCATGTATCTCTGTGCAGCGCTCACATCTCATAAGAACGGATGCTGCGATCGATATGAGCTCCTTGGTGCGCCCATCAAGCGCACCTTCCTTATAGACCGCATTTCTCATCTCTGCAAAAGCCTTAGCGACTTCGGGTGTTCTTTCATTGAACCACGACATTTTTATTCCTCCTTTTAATCAGTATTATTAGCATCAAATTACTTCGGCAAACCTCTTTCATCGAACCATATCACACTGGCTCTTCTCGCAACGTGCACAAGTCCAAGCATTACAGGCACTTCGATGAGGGGTCCCACGACTGCGGCGAAAGCCACGCCTGAATCTATCCCGAACACTGCCACAGCCACAGCGATCGCGAGTTCAAAGTTGTTGCTTGCAGCAGTGAATGCAAGGGTCGTGGTCTGGTCATACGAAAAACCAAGCCTGTGGGACATGATGAATGAAATGCTGAACATTATAATGAAATATACAAGCAGCGGGATTGCAATTCTCAATACATCCATGGGAAGTTTTACAATGAACTCGCCCTTCAGGGAGAACATGACGATAATTGTAAAAAGCAGTCCGACAAGCGCCGTGGGACCGAGCTTTTTCATGAATACATTATCGTACCAGTCCTTTCCCCTCTTTTTCACGAGAACAGACCGTGTTATTATACCTGCAAAAAATGGAATTCCCAGATAAATAAATACTGCCTTAGCGACCTGCCATATTGAAATATCCACAACAGCGCCCGCACCTGCGCCGCCTATCCATGGGGACAATATGGTTATGAACAAATATGCGAGGAATGAATAAAGCGCTACCTGAAAGATGGAGTTCATAGCAACAAGAACGGCGCACAGTTCGTTATCCCCGCATGCAAGCTGGTTCCAGACAAGCACCATGGCAATGCATCGCGCAAGACCGATCATGATCAAACCCATGCGGTACTCAGGAAGGTCTGGAAGGAATATCCATGCCAGTGCAAACATAAGCATGGGACCAATCACCCAGTTCTGGACAATAGATGCGCTCAAGGCTTTCCCCTGCTGCTTCATTCTGGATAATTCTTCGTATTTCACGCCTGCAAGGGGCGGATACATCATCCAGATAAGACCTATGGCAATGGGCAGGGAGACATGTTCGATCTGAACAGCATTTAATATCCCCGCTACCTGCGGATAAACAAATCCAAGGATTATCCCGGATGCCATGGCAAGGAGTATCCATAAAGTCAGGTATTTACTTATAATGCCAAGATCGCCGCCTTTACCTGTTCCACCTCCACATCCTGATATTTCTTTCAATAGATCGCCTCTTGCTATATTCAGACTGGCACTAAATAAAGCTGACAAATCGATTCAAAAAAAATTGAATTGTGGTTCCTCTAAATGTTCCTGGAGATCATCAGAGCGTTCTTTCCTTCACTGGAGAGCGCATAATAAGCGAATCTCGAACGCTTTTTTATGCAGATTAAACCATGTTTTTTCAGAAGTCCGAGGTGATAGGACGCAGCTGATTTTCGGACTTTCAGCTTTTTTGCGATCTCATCCATGCAGTGTTCTCTCTGCTCCAGCATGAGCAGTATCTCTACCCTGTCGGAATTTGAGAGTATCTTGAATTTCCCGGCAATTTCATCCGACGCAACCCGTAGCGAATCATGCTCTTTTTCCAGTGTAAGAAGCCATTCTTTCCTTAGTTTTTCATCGCCCGGGCAGCACAGCACTGCGGATTTTGAGTCACCGAAACTTGGGTTTTTCATTTTCAGTTAATCATGTCTTTCAATTGCTATATCTTTACTTCTCCCCGAAAAAAACAAAAGGCTTAAGGACAGGGTTATCCATTATAGTTCGTAAGGATACAAATGAAAAAAAAACAGCGGTTCATACTTGGAGTTTCTATAGTAATAGTATTGTTGGCATACCTTGTATTAATTGGAGTCCCGTCCAGCAACTACGAGGTCAGCCAGGCTATCGCAGATAAAACTAACCTGACAGACAAGGTGATACTCATCAACGGTACTATGGTTCAGGGTACAGATAAATGGGACGGCTTCAACCGCACCCTGACTTTTAAACTCACTGATGGCATCTCCACAATAGATGTCGTCTTCACAGGAGACAAACCCAATCTTCCGCCACAGGAAGATAATGAAAGTAATGTCCAGGCTGTTGTCACAGGTAAGTTTGACGATAATGATGTGTTCAGGGCTTACCAGATGCTTACAAAATGCCCTTCAAAGTATGAAGGGTCTGGGAAGCTAACTGATACCGCGAAACAATAAACCGGTATCAGTAGGCTTGCTGTCAGCAACCTATAAATACTGCATGATCTCATAATCTCGTATAGTCAGAAAAATGACAAAAAACGAGGTGTTAAAAATGAGTAACAAAAAAACGTTAGTTTTGCTGGCAGGTATATTTACCTTGAGCGTAGCATTTTATATATCAGCTTCGACCACTTTCATGGTCCTGCTTCTGGGGTTCATTTTAGTACCCCCGGCGCTGATGGTCAGTGCGGCAATTGCACAGGGCTTTTCAATAGTGTCTGAAAGTCTTTCCAAATCCGGGAAAGAAAACACGGTTATCTCTGTTTGATAACCAATTTTTTTATTTTCTTTCTTGTTGCTGCACTCACTAATGCTTATTCTTTAGAACAATTGATCCCACAAGACCGAGAATTGACGGGATAAGAGCTGCCACGATTATCGCTATTAACGGGGTTGATCCTGTTGCCTGACCTTCTCTTCTGACAGGTTCATTGAACTTATTAGCATCAGCCTGGCTTCCAACTATCGTCTCTGGCGGAATGACCGCGCCATCCAGAAGCTTCACCCCTGTAACAACAGCATTGTCCCCGATGATCACGTTGTTCCCAACATTAGATTTAAAAACAACTGCCCTGTTACCTACTCTGACATTATTTCCGATATCGACAGGTCCATGTATCACAGCATCGCTGCCCAGCTTGAAATCATTGCCTATAACGACCATCTTTTTATTCAGTGAATGAAAGGTGTTATCCTTTCCTATCTGAGCATTATCGCCTATTATAATGGGAACCCCTTCATCTCCTCTTATTGATGTCCCATCATCTATCCTTGCATTATCTCCAAGTTTTACGTTTCCTATGACCCGTGCATTGCCTATTGAAGCTCCATTTCCAATGGAAGGTTCAATAGTACCGCTATAACCAAGGATGACCCTGCTTTCAATAACAATATTCCTGCCCCCGGAAGGTCCTGTCTTTCCGAACGCTTCCTGTCCTCTATTCTCATAAAGCTGGCTGTATCCCACAGCGAGGGCTCTGTTGACCTCTATGACATCGTTAACAAAAACTACCTGAGCCTTTGTGACCGGTCCCAGATTTCTGATATCATCCTGGCTGTCAATGACAGACCCCGCAGGCACGGACTTCCCTGCAGGAATGTCTATACCTGTTATTTTGCTCCTTACGCCAATGTATGCTCCATCCCCGATCTTTGAGTTGTTTATTATGGAATTGAAGCCGACAAACGCCATGTTCCCGATCTCAACATTCCCGATCAGATCAGCGCCATGCGCAATGACAGCGTTATCAGCTATTTTTATTTTCCCTGAGTTGGTCCCACTGTCCTGGACATTGCTGTGGCTGCCTATTTTTGCATACTCTCCTGTGAAGGATGTGAAAGGAGCTATATAGCTCTCGCTGCCTATTGAAAAGCTATCCACATCAATATGAGCCGCCGGATCTATGAAACTTCCTTCGGGATATGTGCCCGTATTATACACAGATGCTTCTGCAATTGATACGGAAAGAAATATCGCAAGTAATACAAGTATTGAGCCTATCCTGTTTCTAATCTGAATTCCCTGATATGACATTTTTATTAACTCCTGGATTTAGTGGTGATGTACTTCTTCTTTTTCAGCAACTCGTCTTTTCTTTGTATCCTTGCAGGCTTCAAAACAGCTATCGCAAAGGGCTTTTGTGACACCCCTGTGATATGGCTCCTGGAAAATCGGCACTTGTATCTTTACCTGGAATAATGGTACTTTCTTTATACCGCACAGGTCGCATTTCTTAGCATTCGAGGGCACCCTGTTCAGGTTCGCCTCAAGACAGCTTTCAAGACATTCTTCATTTATCCCGCGCCATGTGCCTGTAGGGTAGGCTGATCTTACGCCCGGGTCGTTAACTTTAACAGGGCACAGGGTGGGTCTTGCCACACCGCATAGTTCACAATCTGCCATAATGATCACACTCCTAAAACAGATGCTGCATTCATTGCCATATTAATAACTGGTTCTGGATACAATCCTATCCCGATAGTTCCTATGACAGCAAGAAGCAGCGCTATCACATATGGAAGGGGCTCATGTATCTTTTCACCTTCAGGCGGCAGCACATACATGTATCTTATAACTCGCGCATAGTAATAGATCGAGAGAGCGCTGTTCAATATCGCTATTATCACTATTACCAGAAGCCATGTGCTTGCTGTACTCACTGCCTGTACCGTTACAGAATAGAACAGCACGAACTTGCCAATGAAACCCGCTGATGGTGGTATCCCGGCAAGAGCAAGGAAGAACACGAACAGGGATAGCGCGGTTATTGGCGCACGTTTACCAAGCCCTGCGAAGTTGGAAATGTCATCTGTGTTCTTCGCGTTCTTATTATCTGACAATACCATGTATCCCACAACTGCCACTGCAATGAAGGCGCCGCCTTTCATTAGCGCATGGCCAAGGGCTAATAGCACACCTCCTGCTATTGACATCTGTGTCATGACCACGAATGCCAGGGAAATGTATCCAGCCTGGGCAATGGATGAGTATGCTAGCATTCTCTTGATGCTCTTCTGTGATATCGCAACAACATTGCCGTAGGTCATCGTAACCACTGCCAGGATCGCGAAAACTATCTGGATATCGGCTCGCACTGCCACAAGAGCCAGAACAAGTACCCTGAAAGCAGCCACAAATCCCATCTTCTTCGATCCTGCTGCAAGAAGTGATGAGACCACAGTCGGGGAGCCTTCGTATGTATCTGGTGCCCACATATGGAAAGGCACAAGAGCCATCTTGAAACCAAAGCCAGCTACTAAGAATATCATCGCAAGGATGTCAATTCCCGACACCTGGGCGGTCTTGAAATACGCGAGGATCTCCGGGATGTTGGTAGTTCCTGAGACACCGTACACAAGCGACATACCGAACAGCATCAACGCTGATGAAAGCGATCCAATTATGAAATACTTTAATGCCGCCTCAAGCGAGGCAGGGTTCTTTTTCTCAAAACCCGCAAGCACATATGTGGACATGCTGGCAAGTTCAAAACCCACAAAGAGGGCTAACAGGTCGTTTGCCGAAGCCACGACCATCATTCCAACGGTTGCAAGTAGGATGAGTGTGTAATACTCGTCCTGGTTGCGGTTATCCTTGAAATAGTGGATTGAAGCTATCACTGCAAGCAGTGAGACAACTATGAAAATTATTTTGAATATCTGTGAAAGCGGATCGATCACAAGAGCATTATTGAAGAAGCTTCCCTCTCCTGTTCTTCCAAGGATCATTACAAGAGAAGCCGCAAGTCCAATTGCAGAGATGTATCCTATCATATTCTTTGACTTTTCAGTCACCAGAAGACCGATCAAAATAAGTGCCAGAGCAAGAACGGTCAACAGTATTTCCGGCGCAAGTAAAATATAACTCATACTATCACTCCTACAAGACCTGCTGCATCCCTGACAAGCGGCGTCGCTGTTGCCGTCATCATATTAAGCACAGGGTTCGGGTAAAGTCCGAAGAATATTATCAGGAGCACAAGCACAGCCATGGAAGCTATCTCATAGTCAGCCCCATCATGGATATGCCCGAGCTTTTCATTGAATGTCCCGAACACTGCACGCTGCATTGCCCAGAGATGGTATCCTGCCGTGAAAACGATGCCAAAGAGAGCCAGTATCACGAATGTGGGCAGGTTGGCATACGAATTGATCAGAATTAGCAGCTCAGCGATAAATCCGCTCATGCCCGGCAATCCAAGCGATGCAAGGAAACCTGCAAGCATGACAAATGTGAGTTTTGGCATGTGCTTTGCAATCCCGCCAAGGTCACCAATTATTCGTGTACCTGCGGAATGCTGGATAACACCGCACGACATGAACAACACGCCTGTGATAAGACCGTGTGAGAACTGCTGGAACATGGCACCGCTCACTGAGAGCGGAACAAGCGCCGCTGCGCCAAGGGTGACATACCCCATGTGGCTTATGCTTGAGTACGCTACCATCTTCTTAAGGTCGCGCTGTGCCAGTGCAAGGAACGTGCCGTAAAGGATGCTTAGCACCCCTATTATCGCTAACAACGTGATCATTTTTCCAGGTGAATCTGAAAATGGGAGCAGCGGCACTATCACCCTGAAAAGACCGTATCCTCCCATCTTGAGTAGCAGTGCTGCCAGTATTACACTGCCTGCTGTTGGTGCTTCCACATGTGCATCAGGAAGCCATGTATGGAATGGAACTGCAGGCATTTTTACTATGAAACCGAACAGGAGTCCGATGAATATCGCATCTTTTATCGTGATCACGTTCGGTATTAGCCAGCCTTCAAGGAGTGGGTAGTTCTTGAGCAGATGGAACATGTTAAAATCGGGTGTGCGAGTGATCTGCCATGCATTAAAGTACAGTGCAAATATCGCAAGCAGCATCACAAGACTTGCTATGTGGGTATATATGAAGAACTTAATAGCGGCATAGTCCTTGCGAGGTCCGCCCCAGATGCTTATCAGGAAGTACATTGGGATGAGCACTATCTCCCAGAATATGTAGAACACGAAAAAGTCAAGCGATGTGAAAACACCGAGAACCCCTGTGAGTTCAAGGAGTATAAGACCGTAGAACTTGTTCGGTTCTTTTGTCTCTCCCCATGCAAAGATCACGGTAAGCGGGATCACAATTGTTGAAAGAAGGACAAGAGGCATTCCTATCCCGTCCACCCCAAAACTGAGGGTTATTCCGAGACTGGGGATCCATGAATGTATTTCGTCAAGCTGGATGCCCGTGAAAGAAGTATCAAACCTTGATAGCATTATCAACGAAATAAGAAGCGAGATGCCCGATGACACGAGTGCCACAACGCGCGCCTGCTCTCTTGTCTTTGTAAGGAACGCAATAAGCGCTCCAATCAGCGGGATAGCTATCATTAATGAAATATATGCAGTCATCTTAAACACCTCCGCCTAGCTTGAGCAAGATCAACAACAGACCAACTCCGAGCAGGGTAACTGATGCGTAGTTCTGGACCACGCCTGTTTGCAGCTTCCTCGCAGCTTCCCCAAGGAAGAATGTGGTTTTGCCTATTATGGTATCGATCACAAGCCCGTCTATTATCTTCCTGTCCACGAACTCTCCTGACTGGGCTGCCACATCATGTGTCAGTTTAACGCCTATGATATTAGCGCCAATGGTTGGCTCATAATATCTGTTCAGCAGAAGTTTGTAGAGAGGGTTGCCGGATGAAATTATCTTGCTCATGTCCAGCATTCTCTTATAATAGATAGCATAGGATATCAGGAACCCAAGGACTCCAACTATTACAGGAAGAAGAACTACGATTACCGGCGGTTCAATTCCCCCGCCTTCATAAGCTGGTCCCATCACAAAATCAAAGCTCGCACTGACATAACTGTAGAATGCAGGTTGTGTGAAACCAAAGAACAGCGCAAAAACCGCAAGTATCATAAGCGGTCGGGTCATTACACCTGGAGACTCATGAGGATGCCTCTCTGACCGCGGCTTTCCTGTAAAAGCCATGAACCATAACCTGAATATATAAATTGATGTGAGGAGGGCGGCTATTACTGCAAATGCATAAGGTATGTAATCCCCTCTTTCAAAACCATAAGCATATGCCTCTTCTATAATCGCGTCCTTGCTGAAGAAACCTGTTGTGCCAATATTAAATATCGGTAAGCGAAGACCTGCCAATGGTATGCCTATTCCGGCAAGTGAAAGGGCTGCGATAAACATTGTAATGGCTGTTATCTTCATCTTGCCAAACAGCCCGCCCATTTCGCGTATATCGTTCGTTCCAACTGCGTGGATCACGCTCCCTGCGCAAAGGAAAAGCAGTGCCTTGAAAAATGCATGACCTATCAGGTGGAACATGGATATTCCAACAGCATTTGCTCCAGCGACCGCGCCGGCTGTGCCCAGCGCCAGCATCATATATCCAAGCTGGCTCACTGTCGAATAAGCAAGCACCCTCTTGATATCGTTCATCACAAGCCCCATCGTTGCTGCGAACAGAGCCGTGAATCCGCCTATATAAGCAACCACAAGAAGGGAATCTGGCACGCCAGGGACAAATGTACCTGGCGTAGCGGCGAACATGGGGAATGTCCTTGCAACAAGATACACGCCGGCAGTAACCATGGTCGCTGCATGGATCAACGCAGAAACCGTTGTCGGACCTTCCATTGCGTCGGGCAGCCACCCGTGGAGGGGAAACTGACCGCTCTTGCCAACAGCGCCGCCAAAGAACAGTAATGTAATGTACGTCAATTGTGTGGGATCGATCAATTTTGCGGCTTCAAACATCGTACTGAACTGGAGCAGGAAATTCCCTGGCACAACGCTGAACCTTCCAGATGCGATTATCTCGTTGATATTCACATAAAGAAGAACAATACCCGCAAGGAACAGCACATCCCCGACCCTTGTAACCAGGAATGCTTTCTTTGCAGCGGCTGCTGCCGATGGTTTGTGGTACCAGAAACCGATAAGCAGGAATGAGCACAATCCAACAAGTTCCCATGATATGAAGAACTGAAGTATGTTATCTGAGAGAACAACCCCAAGCATTGCCGCAGTGAACAGGGATGTTTCAGCAAAATACCTGGGTTTTGCAGGGTCATGTGACATGTAGCCCACTGCATAGATATGGATCAGCAAACTGACAAATGTGACCATCAGAAGCATAACGATAGCCAGCGGATCGATCAGAATGCCTATGTTGAAATTCGCGAACCAGGGCAATGATTGCCTGACCATTCCGTCAGGGTATATCTCAAAAAAGATACCCAGCGAAATAATAAAGGAGCCTGCTATTGCAGCGATGGGGAGAAGCGCTCCCCCGGAATAGAGCTTTTTGCCAAGGAACAGCGTCAGTACAAAAGCTATCACAGGAAGCAATACTATTAATGCGGCATAATCACTGAACATTTTACCACCTCAGGATATTGATATTATCAAGATTGATTGTATCCCGCACCCTGAACAGCGCAACAAGGATAGCAAAACCAATGGCTGCTTCCGCTGCCGCAATGGCTATCGAGAACAGCGCGAATACCTGACCCGATGCATTGCCGTTGAAACTGGAGAAGGCCACTAAGTTGATGTTAGCGGCATTAAGCATCAGCTCGATACTCATGAGTATCTTTATTCCGCTTCTCTGGGTGATAATCCCATAAGAGCCGATCGTGAATATCACAGCAGATATCAGTAGGAACATGAACAGGTCAGCCATCAGAATACCTCCTTTTTGGCGATATACAGTGCACCGATCAGGGCTGCGATCAATAACAGTGAGAGCAGTTCAAAAGAGAAGATATAATCTGTGAATATTCCCCCTGCGCCGTTTGCAAGTGTCTCGACGCTTATCTCATTTGGCTGGTCTTTTCCTGACCAGACCCTGATGCTGTCATCGATATATATGAACATAACAGTGAACAACAGCAGAACAACAATTAAATTAAGTATCTTATTCAGCATTCTCTTCCTCTCCTTTTCTGGTTAACATTATAGTGAATAATATCAGGGTCACGACAGCTCCTACATACACAAGCACCTGCGCCCATGCAACGAATTCAGCCTTCAGGAGCAAGAAAAGTCCTGCTGTACCCATGAACGTACCTGCAAGATATACAGCGCTGTGGACTAACTTTTTTGATAAGACCACCATGATCGACGAGATTATAGTGATAATAGAAATAATTAAAAATATAATATCCATTATTTACTCACCTCTTTCTTGAACAAGATCCTTTCCGGACCATAAATCAGGCTCTCCCTGGAATAATCAGCCAGTTCATATTCTCCAGTCATTTTTAAAGCGTTCATCGGGCATGCATCCACACATAATCCGCAGAACAGGCACATCCCCAGATTGAACTCCGGGAACCATCTTGTTCCATATTTCACAATCTGTATCGTGGAATTGGGACAGTTCGTCTCGCATATCCCGCACCCTATGCATGCGTCCTCGTCCACAGCATGCCTGCCCCTGAACCTTGGCGCCACTTTCATCCGTTCATAGGGGTATTGCACAGTTACGGTCTTTCTGTTCCCTATCTGGAGAATGTGTTTCATGGTGACGATAAGCCCTTTTATTATACCGATCATTGTCCAGTTCCTGCTTATCCATGCCATTTATATCACCCCGGCAGTTACCACAAATGCTGCAACCAGAAGGTTCAATAATGCCAGCGGGATCATTATCTTCCATCCAAGGTGAAGCAGCTGGTCTATCCTGACTCGAGGGACTGTGTCCCTCAACCAGCAGGCAAAGAAGATCACAGCATATGTTTTTATCATGAAGTATATCAGCGAAGTGATCTGGATGGGTATTATCGGGATCGCAGGACCAGTCCAGCCGCCAAGGAAAATAGTGACTATTATCCCTGAGACCGCGAACATATGCGCGTACTCTGCAAGGAAGAACATGGCGAATTTCATGCCGCTGTATTCTGTGAAGAAACCTGCTACAAGTTCTTGCTCAGATTCCTGGAAGTCAAATGGAATGCGTCCCATTTCAGCAATGCACGCAATAAGTAACAGGATGAATCCCAGCGGCTGCAAAAATATGAACCATTTAGGGATTATCCAGAACCAGTAACCCTGCTGGGCATTTACTATATCCACTGTACTCAGCGAACCCACGAATACGACCACAGCTATCGCGGTGATAGCAAGAGGGATCGTGTAACTTATGTCCTGAGCTACTGCCCTTATTGCGCCCATTAAGGAATATTTGTTGTTGGACGCCCATCCTGCAAGTAAAATTGATATAGGGGTAATAGCGGATATTGCAATTATATAGAGAAGCCCCACCCTCAGATCAGAAAGGATGAGCGATTCACCGAATGGGAGCGGAATATAAACAAGCAGTACAGATACGAATACAATGTAAGGAGCTATGGTAAAAATCCACCTGTCCGCAGTTGCGGGGATAATATCCTCTTTTCCAAGAAGCTTGATGCCGTCCGCAATAGGCTGGAACAGTCCGCGAGGACCCGTAACCATAGGTCCGTACCTTGACTGGACCACAGCGAACATTTTTCGTTCGAACCATGACAGGAACATCACTGTAAGAAGCACGAAAACAAGGACTACTGCAATTTCAACAAGGACGATTACTATCCTCAGGAGATACTCCATCCCCTGTTCCTGGAAGAATCCAAGTATAATGTTGTAAACTCCAATTGCATTAAGTATCGCAACTATCAAATCGTAAGCGTTTGGGTTTGTAATCATAGTATCACCTGTCCACATCGCCAAGAACAATGTCAATCGTACCAAAAGCCGCTATCAGGTCAGGTATCTTAAGACCCACGACCATTTTAGGTAAAGCCACAAGATTGCAGAATGATGGGGAGCGTATCTTAACGCGGTATGGTTTTGTTGTACCATCGCTTGCAACGAAGAAACCAAGTTCTCCTTTTGGCGCCTCTATCCTGCTGTAAACTTCGCCCTCAGTGGGTGTGAATATTCTGGGGAAGTATGACGTGACAGCGGATGGCGCGCCCGTGTTTGGCGCAAAATTGTATCTCTGGTTAATGGTCTTTCCTTCGGGTAATTTATCTACTATCTGTTTTAATATATGCAGACTTTCCCGTATCTCCTCCACCCTGACAAGATATCTGGCATAGCTGTCCCCCTCCCTGCGCATACAGGCTTTGAAATCAAGGTCCTGATAAATAGAGTATGGTTCCAGTTTCCTTATGTCGTAATCCACGCCAGAACCGCGCAACGATGGACCTGTCATCCCGTAATTGATGGCTTCTTCGGCGCTAATCACACCAATGTTTTTCATCCTCATAAGGAATATCTCGTTTCCGTTGACCAATTCCTCATAATCCACTATGCGCTTCTCCATGTCCTTTATGAATTCATTTAGTTTTGGAATGAAGCCGTCAGGCAGGTCTTCCCTCACCCCTCCGGGTCTGATATAATTGAAGGTCATCCTTGCGCCGCAAAGACTCTCATAGAGCTGCAGGGCGTTCTCTCGTTCCCTGAACCCGTACATTATCATTGTGGATGCGCCAAGGTCAAGAAGCAGCGAGCCCATGAACACGAGATGGTTCACGATCCTGTTAAGCTCCATTACGAGCACGCGGATATATTCTGCCCTCTGAGGAACTTCTACTCCCGCAAGTTCTTCAACAGCCTTGACATAAGCGTAATTGTTCGGCATAGCTGCGATATAATCCAGCCTGTCAGTGTAAGGTATGAACTGAAGATATGTTTTCATTTCTCCGATTTTTTCAGTTCCCCTGTGAAGATACCCGATAACTATCTGGCAGTCCCTTATTATCTCACCGTCCATTCTTAACTTGAACCTCAGCACACCGTGAGTACTGGGGTGCACAGGGCCCATGTTCAAAAGAAGCGTTTCTGTTTCCATGTTACTTCCTCCTCAACAGGTTTGACCCGTCAGTGCTTACTATGTCTTCTCCATCCTCTCCGATGGTCACGAACTGTTCAGTGCTCATATCATAATCCTTCCTCAGCGGGTGACCGACCCATCCCTCTGGAAGAAGTATCCTCTTAAGATCCGGATGACCGTTGAACTTTACCCCGACAAGATCGTATGTCTCGCGCTCAAGCCAGTCCGCAACTTTCCATATTGATGTAACAGAGTCAACTTCAGGAGACCTGTGTTCAAGAACCACTTTCAAAGCAAGGTTCTGTTTTTTCCTGTACGAGAAGAGATTATAAATTACCTCTATCCTGTCCACGCGGTCAACGCCTGTGATAACAGAAAGATTGTCAAAACCCATTTCCTTGACTTTTTCAGCCACTTTTAATAAGTCTTCTTTCCTGATGACAGCCAGCGGTTTGTTGGTCTGTACGCCCACACTGACAACTGAGTTGGGAAGCAAATATTTCAATTCCTCTGCCGGATTCATAAAGCGACACCTCGCTTTATGACAGACAGGGTATGCGAAGCATACCCTTCATTTGATAAAACTTTCTTAAAGTTTTTCATTTATTAAGCCCCCATTTTGCGCCATACCCTTCATTCTTTATTTTTTCACGCAACTGGATAATTCCGTAAAGCCACGCCTCGGGGCGAGGGGGGCATCCAGGAATATAGACATCCACTGGAATGATGTTGTCCACACCTTTTAAGACGCAGTAGGATTCATGATATGGTCCGCCTGTGTTAGCACAACTTCCGACTGAGATCACCCATTTGGGTTCAGACATCATCTCATAGAGCAGCTTTACCCTGGGCGCCATCCGTTTTGTCACAGTGCCTGCTACGAACATCAGGTCAGCCTGCCTTGGGCTGGCTCTGAAAACCTCCATCCCGAAGCGCGAAATATCGTGATGCGCCATGGAAGTAGCCATCATCTCGATTGCACAGCAAGCCAGACCGGAAGTAACGGGCCACAGGGAACTGAGCCGCCCCCAGTTGATCGCCTGGTCAACAGTGGTCAAAAGAATAAATCCTTCCCTGTCCTTTGCTGCAAGAAGAGTATTGATCAGGTTGGTATCTTCCAGCTTCTCAAGCGCTGTCTCTGGCTTTCTTTTTGTCATCCTTATTTTTGTTGTATCAATGGTTACTGGATCCACTCTAATGCCTCCTTTCTCCAGGCGTAAGCTAGACCGATAATTAGCACTTCAATGAAAAGCACCATCTCGATGAACCCCAACCCCCCGAGCGATCGCAGCTGCACTGCCCAGGGATACATGAACAGCACCTCTACATCAAAGATCAGGAAGACGATTACTATCATATAATATTGTATATTGTAATGTATCCTGGCATCGCCAACCGGGGTCTCTGCACATTCATATGTGGAGAGTTTTTCTTTTGTCTTGACACTGGGTCTTACCATCCTTGACATAAATAATGCGATCGCCACGAAGACGATTCCGATCACTAACATCATAGCGAAGGGTAAATAGTTGTTAAGAAATTCATTTGCAGCCATTTGACCACCTTATATTTATTTGTTTTAAAAGGATTATTGATATAAAAAGTTTATGAAATTGTTTTTGCGTAAGATTCTTAAATAATCAAACAACTGTAAAGGAAATCCTGAAAAAAAAACTATGAGGATTTATCGTGACAAATGACATGTTCAATATTAAGATCGGCTATGCATCTCCAAAAAACCCCATTGCTACTGCTCCTATGGCTGGAATTACGGATTCAAGGTTCGCGGCAAAGTTCAGGAATGCCGGATTAATAGTACTTGGAGGCTATAATCTGGATGGGAAGACAAATGAAGCTGCCAGAAAAGAAGTGGTACGCGGTAGAAATGAATTTGTTTCAGACGATCCGATGAATTTCCTGGAACAAGAACTTGTTGCTTCCAAGGATTTGACGACCATCGCAGTTAATGTGCGCGCAGCATCTCTTGAACCTTTTGTTCAGGCAGCGCACCTTGCAAAAAAATATGGTGCGATCCTTGAAATAAATGCACATTGCAGGCAGCCTGAGATGGTGGAACTTGGTGCAGGAGAGGCTCTGTTGAGAGATGTGCCGGGATTGTGTGAATATATCAGAGAGATCAAAAAAACAGGTGTTGTTCTTTCTGTCAAGACAAGAGCCAACGTGGTGAACGATGTGGAAGTGGCAAAAGCGATCGAGAAGGCTGGAGCTGATATCATTCATATTGATGCAATGCGCCCCCAGGGTGTTGATATCGGTGTGATCAAACGCACCCGTAATTCCACAGATCTGTTTATCATAGGTAACAACTCTGTTGTTGATTTTGAAAGTGCGAAAGAGATGTTCTCGCATGGCGCAGATATGGTCTCTCTGGCGCGCGGTGTTCTTAAAGATCCGGGTCTTATCAACCATCTTGTGGCTGAGATAAGCGCTATCCAGTCAATGACAGGATGGTACAACGCACCAAAGCATATCTGCGGGGGCGGAGACCTTAGAGCCCTTGCTTTCTGCTGTCTTCCTGTGAAGAACTGCGCTTTGCATGCAGCACTCAAGCAGGCTGGCATAAGTGCAGAAGATTTCATGAAGCTCAAGATGGATTTTACAAGAGGGACACCCCTTGAGCCTGGAAATGGGACTTGTTTCGGGAGCATGGCATGGTGCTGCAAGATCACAAAACCCTGTTTCCTGAGGGATTCTGCACTTACATCGACCGGGCTTTCTGATGTTGAGTATATGAGACTTAAGAAGAAATTGTCTGAATATATAATGAAGAAGAGGAGAAGATAGCAGAATTTTAAGGAAAGAATTTCCCCAGCTACAGGAATGGTGTGGAGATCATCTCTGGGCTCCGAGCTGTTTCCATGGTTCGGCTGGGAATGGATGGGATGTCGTGGAAAAATATATTCGTGAGCAAGATGTATATGAATATAATAGAGAGATATAAGGAAAACGATAGCTACATGCCTCGTAACATTTGTACGGGGTTTGTGACTAAGATTCAAGCAATTTCAAAATCCTTATCCCCAGCTCGATGCATTCCAGCTTCTCCTTGATCCTGTGAAGGTCGGTTTCGTTCTCAAGTCCCTCGGCTATCGCCTGGATCTTCTTTTTTGTCATAGCAGCGATTTGACCGTTGCCCCCCTGTATCCTGGAAGGGGTTTCTGGCACGCTCTCTTTCTGGGGCGGTCTCTTGAGCGTCTCTTGCTCTCCTGCAGCCTTCTTTTCTTCCTCCGTTCCTGGGTCGCACACCGGGCATAACACTTTTCCCTGGAACCTGAACATGGGAGCTCCACAATCGTGTGATTGTGCCAGCATAGTACCCCCCTTTTCAAGTAGTTTTGTGATTTTCTGCATTTTTAAGTTTTCATCGATTTTTGACATCTGGAATCACCGAAAGTCTTTTCATACAACAGTTCAATTATGGACGGCTTATTTTATATAGGTAATATACATGGAGCCATAATCATGCCGCCAAATCCGAACGAAGTAATAAGGCAGTGCATTGGGGTACTTGACCGTATAATCAACGATGATTCTGTCCCGAGGAACATAAGACGCAATGCTGAAAGTATGAAAAATACGCTTTCGAATGAAAAAGACACCCCTTCAACAAGAGCTGCAATGGTTGTTTCCAGGCTTGATGATATTGGGAATGATCCCAATGTTCCACTTCATACAAGAACACTTATCTGGGGCATGTCCAGTCAACTGGAAACAATCCCTGTAGATAGATAGCCTCGTGATCATCAATACGCGTTGCCCGAACCTACCCCTTTGTTTCTTCTGGAGATTTTCATTCGTTTTCTAAAAATTTAATGAGCTCTCATGACTTGCTTGGTAACAATAACTTTATTACCGTTTTTAATACTTAAATAATATACTATATATATTAATTTTAAATAGAAACTTTTATATACTGTAAAGTTCAAAGCAGAACGCATTGGTTTTTAGGAGTATATCTATCATCAATAGCCAATTGGTTTGCCGACTTCCATACGAAACGAAGGGGTAGGGTCTTGTATGGTTTGTTCGAGTTGAAAAAGAGGGGTTTGATGGAAAATTCCTGGATTATTCTTCGTGCATATAATGAATATAGAAAAAAAACAAAGATGGGCAGACCTTATACATTCACCAGATATGTTGTGATATACGGTCTTTCCATCGGAAATATGGGGGTCATCACCAAAACTCTTAATACCCATCCTTCCATTGCAATAGGTGTTAAGGAGGGTCGAAGCATTGGATAACGGAACGATAACAATAAAAGGTATCTTTGAAGATATGCTCACCATAGTAAATATCTTTGAGAACCGGGAAGTTCTTCGGTCGACATATACTCCGGATTATCTCCCGCACAGAAGCGACCAGGTAAAGGCACTGGCAACAGTGTTAGTATCTGCACTGCGTGGTGAAACCCCGTCAAATGTATTAATCTATGGGAAAACAGGTACGGGAAAGACAGCTGTTGCAAAACACGTGGGGAAGGAGCTTGAAAGGACTGGAGAATTATATGGTATACCGAGTGTGGTGATATACATAAACTGCGAGGTGGTGGATACTCAGTACAGGCTGCTGGCTTCTCTTGCCAGGCATTTTGATAAAGATATCCCTATGACCGGTTGGCCGACAGATCAGGTTTACACAGAATTCAAGAATGCGCTGGACTCTGAAAAGCGCATTGTAATAATAATAATGGATGAGGTTGACAAGCTTGTGGATAAAGGCGATGATGTATTATATAATCTCACAAGGATAAATTCAGACCTCAAAAAGGCGAAGGTCAGCCTTATAGGTATTACAAATGATTTGAAATTCACGGAATTCCTTGACCCCAGGGTAAAAAGTTCTCTTGGGGAAGAGGAGATCATATTCCCCCCATACGACGCAAACCAGCTCAGGGATATTTTGCAGGAGAGAGCCAAAACAGCTTTCAAGCCCAGCGTTCTTGAGGAAACCGTCATCCCGCTCTGCGCCGCTTATGCTGCACAGGAACATGGAGATGCAAGAAGAGCTCTTGATCTCTTACGTGTTTCAGGGGAACTTTCGGAGCGCTCAAAATCAGCAAAAGTCCTTGAAATACACGTGAAGCAGGCGCAGGATAAAATAGAGACAGACAGGATCGTTGAAGTGGTAAAGACCCTCCCCACACAGTCGAAGCTCGTTCTGCTAAGTGCAGTCATGCTAAACAACGTCGGTGACAGTAATATAACAACAGGTGAGGCATATAACATCTACAAGCAGATGTGCCGTATCATCGGGATCGACATACTTACACAGCGGCGTGTGACAGACCTGATCTCAGAGTTAGATATGCTTGGTATTCTCAATGCCACGGTGGTAAGTAAAGGCAGGTACGGCAGGACAAAAGAAATTGCATTGAGCGTCCCGACCGAAAGCACAAGCAGAGTGCTTTTTGAGGATTACAGGTTAAAACAGCTTGAGGGGTTCAAACCTCCCAGCCAGACGAAACTGTATGCTTAGCCCTCAAGACATGCGAGATTACCTCTTTGAAAAAGCGGAACGCAGCCCACAAGCGGGATGCGGGCAAAGCGCGCCGCACCTATTACCCATTCTTTTTTTACAGGCTGCAGGTAGCTTATACTCCCCTTCTGGTCATATGAGGTATTGTTATCTCCTTTAGTGATATATCCTGCATGGGGCGCTGGCGGACCCCCGTTCCACAGGGGATCACCCTTCTCGACATAATACATTGCGCGATGGATTATGGGCGTGACGCCATCACGCCCGAATGGTCTGTATAGAATAACGTCCCCGTATTCATCAAAAGTCTTATAGCCCGACTGCTTGCCATCATCCCTGAAAAACATCATTTGATGCAGACCAGATTGCCTCTGGCAGCAAGCGAAATGCAACCTAGAATAGGAATGCGGCTAATGCGTGCCACACCTGTGATCCACTCTTTTTTCACAGGCTGCAAGTAACTGATGCTCCCTTTCTGGTCATAAGATGGATTATTATCCCCTTTAGTGATATATCCTGCGTGGGGCGCTGGCGGACCCCCGCTCCACATAGGCTCACCCTTCTCAACGTAGTACATGGCGCGATGGATTATAGGGGTTTTATCCACCCTTCCAAACGGCTTGTAAAGTATCACGTCCCCATAATCTTCAAATGAAGTGTAGCCGTTCTGTTTTCCATCATTCTGAGTAACGATGCCTGTCCTTTCGGCGCTCTGCATAAAAATAATATCACCTATCTGAATATGAGGGACCATGCTCTCACTTTCGACTGCAACCATTGGCGTCCATAGCCCGAAAATAATCTGTGATGCCGAGGAAAAAATAGCTACAACAGCCAAAACAAAAACAACATCCCTGAACAGACCTGCCCAGAAGCTGTCGCTATGGTAGAATTTTCTTATTTTTTCAAGGAAGGACATGGGAGGATAAAACCCATCGTGAAATAATAAAGGTTTCTGAGGAAAAATCTTATCCCTCTTAAAACATATATGTTCTCGGCATGGAGACTGGTGAGATCATACAGATTTTTGCAGAATCCGGATTCCAGGTAGACCCTGCCGCACTGGATATGTTAAAAACCAGCGCTTCGCCGGAACTGATACAGGAATTACTCAGTTCAATAGACAGTTCGGTCATCGTAGTCGGGGCAGAGCATCTATTGAGCGCACCAGCGGTCTTACAAGACAAGTGTGGAAAAGGAATTACGATGACATTACCCGAGGTCAGGGCCCCACCGATTCCCTCAGAAGGGAAAAATCAACAGGTTTCAGCTTCGGTCACAGTCCTCAAGGATATATCTAACCAGTCCACCTGTATAGGGGAATACACTGATTTCGTGGGGTATTTCAAAGACCGTTATACTTTGCTCGGAGACCTGCTGCGAAAAAGAATAAGCGCAAGACCTGTTGAGAGCCTGAAGAAAAGGAACATGGATACAAGGGAACCACTTTCCGTAATAGGTATGGTTTTGAATAAAAGGACCTCTGCAAACGGACACAGGCTTATCGAGATAGAAGACAGCACTGGCACCATTCCGGTTTTAGTTCATAAAGAAAAAGATATGGAATTATTCGAAATGGCAGGCAGCCTCCTCATGGATGAAGTGATCGGCGTGACTGGTACGCTTTCAGCCGACAGCTCTCTCATGTTCGCAAATAGTATAATCCGTCCCGATCTCCCGAACACACAGAATATCTCAATCGCAAGGGAGAATGCCAGAGGAAAAGCTGTATTTATTTCTGATATTCATGTTGGAAGCAAGACATTCCTGGAAGATGCATGGCTTCGGTTCGTGGATTGGCTTGGGGATGATATCGATTATCTCATCATTGCAGGCGACGTGGTCGATGGCATAGGGATATTTCCCGGTCAGGACAAAGAGCTTGCGATACTTGATATTTATGAACAGTATGCAAAGGCAGCCGAATACCTGAATGCAGTTCCCGGACACATCAAAATGATAATCTCACCAGGAAACCATGATGCTGTAAGGCAGGCAGAGCCACAGCCGTGCTTTCCGGAGAGAATAACCCGCCTTTTCAGGAGCGATATTACATTCGTAGGAAATCCTGCAATGGTGGACATCGGGGGCGTGAAGGTGCTTATTTATCACGGCAGGTCGATGGATGATATTATTGCAGGCACTCATGGCTTTTCCTACGGCGATCCTGCAAAACCCATGGCTTCGATGCTCAGGTTCAGGCACCTTTCGCCAATATACGGAGGCAGGGTTTCCATCGCGCCTGAGAAAAAAGACCATTTCGTGATAGACCCGGTACCTGACATACTTCACTGCGGTCATGTCCACACAGTCGGGGTATCCAGGTACAAGGGCGTGCTCACAATAAACAGCGGCACATGGCAGAGCCAGACAGAATTCCAGAAAAGGATGAATCTCCAGCCCATGCCCGCAAAAGCTACAGTAGTCGATCTTGCAAGTATGGAATATAAGATCAATTCATTTGGTTAATATGCTGCAGAACACCTATATCCACATTCCGAACATTGGAGCAACTACTGAGCTAAAGATCTGGAAATGCGGCATAAGAAGCTGGGAAGATTACCTGAAAAACCATAACATGATAAAGTTGCCAAGGACTAAAAACAGGATTTTGCTTTCAGGAGTTGAGGAATCCATCGAGCAATTGTCTTCCGGGAACCACATTTATTTCGCAAGGAGAATCCCAACCAACCTGCAGTGGAGGGCGTACCGGCATTTCAAAGAAAAAACAGCATATGTTGATATTGAAACTACGGGACTCTCTCCGCAGAATGACCGAATAACAATGATCGGGATTTACAACGGGAATGAGACCAGAACATATATCAGGGGGATAGATCTTGATGAAGCGCCTGCAGAGCTTGGAAAGTATCAACAGTTAATTACCTTTAACGGAGCGCGTTTTGACCTTCCTTTTATTGAGCGTGAGTTCCCGGGAACCTTTAATCACATTCATATCGATCTGCTGTATCCCCTTAAAAAAATAGGATACAGTGGCGGTCTTAAGAAGATCGAATCATCGCTCGGGATGAGAAGGAGCGATGAAACGGCGGGGATAACAGGATTTGATGCAGTAAGGCTATGGAACAGATACGAACGCGGTAACAGCGAAGCGCTTGAAACGCTGATCAGATATAATACTGAGGATGTGGCGAATCTCGAAAAAATAATCAATATGACGTATCCACGGATGGTCGAGTGCGAAATGAAATGCTGCAAGAAGGAATGAAATAAACCGGAAAAGAAAATATACGTAAACCTTATGAGCACTTAAAAGGTATTAGACTAAAACGTGATAGATAAAACCATAGCAGGATTGAAAGTTGGGGACCATCAACCTGTTCGAGTAATGGGAGTAATAAACCTGAGCAAAGAATCATTTTATTCAGGTTCTGTGGTCAGGGCAGATTCAGTTCTTGAATCCGCGCTAAAAATGATCGAAGAGGGCGCCGACCTCATCGATGTTGGCGCGCGCTCCACATGGCCCTTAGCGCAGAAGATCTCAAAAGGAGAGGAACGCTCGCGCCTGATCCCAGCCGTGAAGCAGCTAAAGGATATCTCAGTACCGATATCAGTGGATACAATGTTCGCAGATTTAGCATCCGAGGCGCTGGATGAAGGCGCAGATATCATAAATGACGTGAGCGGATTTACGTCGGATGAAAGGATGGCAGACACAGTAAGAGAACACGGCTGTCCTGTCATACTTATGGCAAGCAACAAGGTCCCCGGCGACCCGGTTGGCATGGATGCTGTAATGTCAACGCTTGCAGGTATAATATCGCAGGCAGAGGAAAAAGGATTAGATCCGGATAGTATCATTATAGACCCGGCGATCGGAAGATGGACGAAAGAGAAGCTTCCCTTATATGATTATGAAACAATTAACACTCTTGGAAGGCTGCGCATGTTCGGAAAGCCCATCCTTGCTGCGATCTCAAGAAAATCCTTTATAGGAGAGACACTTGATAAGCCCGCAGGTGAGAGGCTATACGGAAGCCTTGCAGCCACAGCGATAGCTGTGCGAAACGGCGCTCATATTATACGCGCTCATGATGTTGCTCCCACAGTTGATACAGTTCGTGTGGCAGAGCGCATAAGGGGAAAAAAGCAGGTAATTCGCTCAGGCGATGTTGAAGCTGAATTGCTTGACATAAATGTTGAGGACGATGGCGCAAGAGCGATGAGATCGACAGGCGTTACCGCGGAAGGAAGCCAGGTCATGAAAAAAAAGACGGTGCTTTACAACATCCTTCTTAAGAACGTCACAACCACAGAAGCGCTGATAATAAAACAGGAGATGCTGGCGAGGGGCGGTGACGCGGCGCTGCCGAAAGAGGCTGTATCTCATGAAACCGAAAATGTCGCTATCATAATATCTGGCACAGCTCTCCAGATCGAGCGCTTGATAAATAAAATAAAACACCAGGCAAGGGGGCTTCCGCAGATAGCATCTCAACTTGGTGAATTGATAAAAAAGAACAACGATGCAGTTCAAAGGTACTCATGATAATCTCAAGACAGAAGGAATTCAGGGATATACTGAAAACCATTGAACAGCAGAATATTTTCATTATAGGCTGTGGGAAATGCGCCGCAAAACAGCATCTGGGGGGAGAAACTGAAGTTCTGGAAATGAAAAGGAAGCTTGGTAAATCCGGGAAAAACGTTGTTGGATGTACCGTCCTGAGTTCAGCGTGCAATATCGCTTCATGGGATGATGTTCTTACACAGAATCCGGACATCAAAAAGGCAGAAGCTTTACTTGTTATGTCCTGCGGAGGGGGTGTTTCCATAATCTCATCAGTTGCAGAAAAAGCAGTATATCCTGCGCTTGATACTGAATCCCTTGGCGGTGTATGCAGGGACACGACAGTTTTAGAGCAGTGCGGCATGTGTGGTGAGTGCGATATCTGGATTTTTGGGGGCATATGCCCTATAGGTCAGTGCTCAAAAAATATGCTCAATGGTCCGTGCGGAGGCGCAGTTGAGGGAAAATGCGAGGTAGATGAACGAAAATGCGTCTGGGATGAGATCCATACGAAGCTAAAGTCGCTCGGAAGGCTTGAACTCCTCAAGGAGATACATCATCCAAAAGACCACTCAAAAAAGAGGCGCAGGAAATGATCAGGGAAAAGCTGCTCTCAGGGAAATTCACAATAACTGCCGAAATAAGCCCTCCAAAAGGGACTGATATCAGCGGGATGATGAAGGAAGCAGGGATGATAAAAGACGCGGTGGATGCGGTCTGCGTCACCGATAACCAGCGCGCGGTAATGAGGATGAGCCCGATTGCAGCATGCAGCGCGCTTTCTCAGGAAGGGTTTGATACAATAATGCACCTTACATGCAGGGACAGGAACAGGCTTGCGCTCCAGTCCGAGCTTCTTGGTGCGGCTGGTCTTGGGATAAAGAACGTGCTTGTTATGTCAGGCGACTATCCAACAAAAGGCGACCATCCTGGGGCAAAGCCGGTGTATGACCTGGATTCAGTTCAGCTTCTGGGCATGATCTCACGCCTGAACAATGGAATTGATCTTTCAGGAAACAGGCTTGAGGGAAAAACAGATTTGTTCGCAGGAGCAGTCTCAAACACGGAACTGACAGAAGTTGCTCTTATGAAACTTGAGAAAAAGATAAATTCAGGCGCACGTTTCATTATCACCCAGGCAGTGTTTGATGCAGGAAAGTTCTCTGAGTTCATTGATCAGGTACATGATGCGGGCTGGAAGAAAATAAAAATAATTGCAGGCATCATACCCCTGAGATCCAGAAAGACTGCAGACTTCCTGAACAGCAATATAGCTGGTGTAAAAGTGCCTGATGATATGATCAGAAGATTTGCCTCATCAAGCGATCCCGGCGCGCTGGGTATCGAAATGGCAGCCGACCTGATCAGGGAACTGCGCGGGATATGCGGCGGCGTGCACATCATGCCAATAGGAACTCATGAAAATACACGAAAGATACTGGAAATGGCGGGATTATGATAACACAGGTTGAGCATGCACGGAATGGAAATATCACGGCGCAGATGGAAGAGGTGGCAAGAAATGAAGGGGTTGATATTCTTTCCTTACTTTCAAACCTGGCAGAAGGAAGCGCAGTCATTATGTGCAGGGATGGGAAACCGGTTGGCATAGGAAAGGGACTCAGAACAAAGGTGAACGTCAATATAGGCACTTCCTCACTGAAGATCGATCCTGAGGAAGAGGTGAGAAAAGCCATAATTGCACAGAAGCACGGCGCCGATACGCTTTCAGATCTTTCAATGGGAGGGGACATAAGCGAGATACGCAAAAAGATATTGGAGAATACTATCATCCCACTGACCACAGTTCCCATATACCAGACCGCAGCCCAGACAGGTATTGAGAACATGACTGAAGATGATCTTCTAAGAAATCTCACCCTGCAGGCAGAGGAAGGCGTAAGCTCATTCGTGCTTCACTGCACAGACAGCGCCACCCTGAACATGCTCAAAGACAAAGAGAGGATAATGGGTGTGGTTTCAAAGGGCGGCTCCATCACCTGCGCTTACATGACGATCAACAGATGTGAAAATCCATTCGTGGAAAATTTTGATAAGATACTTGAAGTTTTAAAAAAGCACGACATCGTGCTTTCGCTTGGGAACACAATGAGAAGCGGTTGCATCCACGACGAGAGGGACAGTGCTCAGCTTGAGGAGATAAGAAAGCCAGATCAAGCGACTTAAG
>JAQUNZ010000029.1 GCA_028717345.1 Candidatus Methanoperedens sp. | reverse complement strand
GGCGAAAGATATCCTTCCATTCATGAAAGAATCCGATTACTCAGATGCAAAAAAGATTATGAGCGATGCCGTTTCAGCTATCAGGAAAGAGACAGGCATCCCCTACCAGGGCATACTTTACGGTCAGTTCATGGCAACAGCAAAGGGCATATCTGTCATTGAGTTCAATGCGCGCTTTGGCGACCCTGAAGCCATGAACGTGATACCGCTTCTTGAGAACGATTTCCTCGATGTGTGTAAAGCAGTGGCAAGCGGAACTCTTGATAAATCAAAGGTCTCTTTTAAAAAACAGGCGACAGTATGCAAGTATGCTGTCCCGGAAGGCTACCCCGACGATCCGGTAAAGGATTCGGTCGTGGAGATCGGAAGCATCAAAAATGCGCATGTTTTCTATTCGAGCGTGTATGAAAAGGATGGGAAGGTTTTCACGACAGGTTCAAGAGCAGTTGCAGTCCTGGGTACAGCAAGTACAATTCGTGATGCAGAAAAAATAGCACAGGATGGTCTGTATGCCTTAAAAGGAAGGCTTTACAGCAGGCGGGACATTGGTACTGATGAACTTATCAGGAAAAGGATTCAGCACATGGAAGGACTCAGGACTTGAGCAAAAATGAAGTGACGAATTTTTAGAGGACAAACCGCAGATAAACGCGGATGAACGCAGGTTTTTTCCTTCTAAGGCCATATACCAAAACTCGCGTTCAAAGCAAGAACTGCCAGTCCGGCTGCCAGGGCAACGATAACTACTGTTTTTGGAGGTATCTGCAAAGAGGTTTCTTCTGCGTCATAATACCGCATTAAACCCGCAGAGGACATGAGACCGCTGCCTTCTTTCTTTTTTGTCATAAACGCCTTTTATGTTTTTATAGCATTTTAATGTATCGCTAATACTTTTACAATTTTTTCATTAAGGTCTTTATTTTTCGTCCCGATCATCGAAATTCCCGTAGCTTTCACATCATCATCAATTACTGGCTTTCCCCTGAGGTCGCAAAGCTGTCCGCCCGCTTCTTTTAATACAAGAGCTGATGCCATGATATCATAGCCGCTCACAAGCCCACGGGTATCAATAACGCCGTCCAGCGTTCCGTCCGCGACATAGCACATATCAAGGGCAATGCTGCCCAGTGCCCTTACTATGATGGATTTTTCAAGCTCTATCAGACCTGCCGGGACATGAGGAACACCGTAAGAATATACTGATACTACTGGTTTTGGGCGCGCGCCGCGTTTTCCACCGGTCATTCGTTTTCCGTTCAGGAACGCACCTTTTCCTTTCTCCGCGCAATAGGTATTATCCGTAATATCACATATCACTGCCATGGTGATGTCCCCGAATCCCGCAATATCGGTCTTTTCAGTATAAGCAAGTGACGTGCAAAAGAACGGAATGCCGCACGTAGCATTCGTTGAACCGTCAATAGGGTCAAAGACAAGCATGAACTCAGGATGCCTGCCAACGATGCGGTCGCCGAGTTCCTCTGAAATTATCCTTGCCGACAGACCGCGCTTCACAAGTGCAGCATCAAGTGCATGTTCTGCAGCCATATCCATCCTTCGCGTGATATCCTTTGGGCGCTGCACAAGCATTTCCGCATAATCCGCGTTATCATGTATAAATAAGCGAATTACATCCCTTATCTCTGTTCCGATATCGATAAGCGTTTCAATTTCCATGCCCGACTCCAAACCGTGCTATGATCGCATCGGCTGCTACTTTTGCGCCCTCATAAGGCATCATATTATAGCTATCAATCACTATTTCCGGGTTGAGCGGTTCCTCATATGGAACATTGACTCCAGGCACATTAGCCCCCTCTTGCGTTGATTTTTTGTAGATGCCCTTTGGCGAAAATACAGCCTTCCTGCGGGCTTCGCGCTCCATGCACACCTCAAGCGGGCACCTTATGTACACCTCGGCAAAATCCGGGATGATGCTTCGAGCTGCGTCACGGTATCTTCTCCTGTTCGCAGTGGCGTCTATAAAGACATTGACGCCGCACTCTGTCAGCAGTTTTGCCATATAGGCAAGCGAAGCATATACGATATCTCTCTCTTCATCCGTGTACCTGGGGTTCGGAGTCAGGACGCGCCGTATCTCATCAAGCTGTAGTATCTTTACCTTTATGCCTTCATTCTCAAGTAGAGCAGACGTGCGCGCAGCAATAACTGTTTTCCCGCTTCCCGGAAGACCAGTGAACCAGATTGCAAAAGCCATTTTTCCCCTATATATACGAATTAACGTCCTGGTAATCGAATACTTCACTGTCAAGGATATTATTGATAAAATTAAAAAGTTTTGTCCTCACCCCAGGGTCAAGGTTCGGATACCATATCGGACTTGCTACCACAAGGCTTCGAAACACATAGAATGGCTGTATTACTTCAAGCAGTTCCCTGTCGCCTGTTCTTTCAAGGTAATTATCATAGAAGAGTTCATACATCTCCTGGAACGGTCCTGCAAGCTCCCCGTATTTCTGCAATGAGTAGAACAGGTAATTCATCGTTATGGAAGAAACGTCATCTGCCGCCTCGCCCCATTCTCCCCGGCTGCGGTCAAGTACAGTGAAATCCGCACCCTTCCGGAACATTATGTTCCATGGATGGAAATCGCCGTGGGTCATGCACAGGCGATGAGCACGTCCTTTTATCTTATATCTCCAGTCCACGCATTTTTTCTCTATCCCGCAAAGGTCGCCCCATGTCACGAAATCAAGATCGTCAGGGTAGCTGTCGGTCAAACCCATTATGCATTCCCCGTGCCCTACCGTGTCCCTGATCTTTCGAAGGTACAATTCGCTGTCATCGTGCCTGTTCGCATGTATCTCTGCAAGATAGGTGGAAAGCGCTTCTGTCCGTTCAATGTCAAGGGGCGTGAGGTTGCCATCCTTCTTGATCCTTTCAAGGTCGAAGAAGTACTCTTTTCCCTCGATCTTTTCCATTAAGATAAAATATTCATCAGCCTTTCCTGATGAAAAAAGCTCGCCTTTATTTGTAAAATACCCGACATCCAGCGACTTCACATGTCCGGGCAGGTTATTGAATACGGAGTTCTGCCATATCAATATCTGCGCCCTGTCAGAGAAATGGTCATGCCCGAAGCCCTTCTGCACTCGCATGGACGACAGCACAACTGATCGTTTTTCCCCGCCTGCCATAAAATCAATGAGGTATGGCTTTCCGTAGCCGAACCCTTTTATCCCCTCCTCGACCTCGACTGGCATACCTCCGAGTTCGCTGATGCCAGTTACTTTTGTCTTTCCGTACAAGCCGGTTAAATAATTCTCAACTGCCTTAACCTGAAGCTGCATTATGTTCCCATTTCCCAGGAATGCAGGTACTTTTCCTGCTCTTTTGTGAGTGTTTCTATCTGTATGCCCATGGCTTCGAGCTTGAGTCTTGCGACCCTGTTATCGATATCCACAGGAACCCTGTAAACGTTGTTCTCAAGCGTCTTACCTTTTTCCGCAATGTACTTTACAGCCAGCGCCTGGTTGGCAAAGCTCATGTCCATTACCTCTGGCGGGTGACCGAAGGCACTGGCAAGGTTCACAAGCCTTCCTTCTGCAAGAAGGTATATCCTTCGCCCGTCTTTCATGACGAACTCCTGAACGTCATTCTTTATCTGGTTGACCTTATTTGACATTTTGGTGAGCTCCGGGATATCTATCTCCACATTGAAGTGCCCGGAATTGCACACTATTGCCTGGTCTTTCATTACCTTGAAATGCTCTTCGCGGATAACAGAGATGTCGCCAGTAACTGTTATGAAAAGGTCACCGACCTTTGCTGCTTCTTTCATTGGCATTACCCTGAAGCCGTCCATGACAGCTTCAAGCGCTTTTCGCGGCTCAACTTCGACAACAACAACATTACCGCCAAGACCCCGCGACCGGGAGGCAACACCGCGACCGCACCATCCGTAACCTGCCACAACGACTGTCTTTCCTGCGAACAGGATATTGGTGGCGTTCAATATGCCGTGTAAAGTGCTCTGTCCCGTGCCGTAGCGGTTATCGAACATCATCTTTGTTTCTGCATCGTTCACAGCCACGACTGGGTATTTTAGTGCACCCTCGGCTGCCATTGCCCGAAGCCTTATGACCCCTGTTGTGGTCTCTTCACATCCTCCAAGAATATCTTTTATGAGTTCCTGGTGCTTTGAGTGGACAAGCGCTATTGTGTCAGCGCCATCATCAAGGGTGATATGTGGTTTTATCTTGAGTGCCTCTTCCAGGCATTCATAATACTGCTTCTCGTTCTCACCTTTTATTGCATAGGTCTTTATTCCCTCGGAAGCCAGAGCGGCAGCCACATCATCCTGTGTGCTGAGTGGATTTGAAGCTGCCAGGGCGATATTTGCGCCTCCTGCTTTCATGGCATGGATAAGATTAGCTGTCTCGACTGTGACATGAAGGCATGCCACCACATTTACGCCCTTTAAGGGTTTTTCCTTTTCGAATTGCTCTTTTATTTTCGAAAGTACGGGCATGTGCCTTCGTGCCCATTCGATCCGCTGTTTTCCTTCTTCTGCAAGTTTAATGTCTTTTATAATATAATCTTTCATCGTGATCCCTGTCTATAAAACAGGTGTGAAATGTTTTAGATGGTTATTAAATCTGTTGGTTTTGAGATACCAACATATATTAAGTAGAAAGTAGAAAGTAGAAAAATATGGCAGAAACCGTAAGTGTTAAAATAAGCAGGGATGCAAAATTGCTCCTTGACACCATACATCAGAAGTTGCGTAGCAGCGGGGTTAAAGTCACAGAACAGAAAATCCTTGATGCTCTCATTGAATATTCAGATGTAAATGTTATTAGAAAACTTATCAAAAAAGAGGAAAACGTAGCGCTTTCAATGCTCAAAAAGCCTGTTCACTGGGGGATCGAAGACTCATCAGAAGATATTGACAGATATCTGTATGGCGGTACATGAGTATTTTGATAGATACTTCAGCACTTATCGCAGCAAGGAATGCAGAAGATAGGAATCATAAAATTGCAGTTAATAACATGACTTCAGCATTAAAAGGAGAATACGGCAAGGTATTTATAAGCGACTATATTTTTGATGAGGCTGTGACGCTTGCTTACATGAGGACAGGGAGCAAGAGGTTTGCTTTTGATATTGGCTTATTTGCCAGGGCAAGACCAATAACCATGAGATTCATTGAGCCGATAGATTTTGACAGGGCATGGGAACTATACAGGCAGTATGATGATAAGAATCTCAGTTTTACTGACTGCACCAATATCGCACTGATGGAAAGGCTTGATATTGAGTCTGTTTTCACCTTTGATTCGGAATTTAAGGGAATAGTGAATGTAATATAACAGGCAACAGCCTGTCGAAATACTTCACCACAACGCATCCTTCAGTACATTTACCGCATCTCGTGCATTCCTTCCCGACCAGGATATGCGGTTCAAGCGTGATCGCACCTGCGGGGCACACTTTCAGGCAAATCCCGCATTTCGTACATTTTTTCACCTTTATCAATTGCTTTGCTGTGTTCTCAAAAAGTGATAAAGCTTCATCCATTCCAGGCGAATTGACAGAGATATGCCCGGATGAGAATATCTTGACGCTTGATGCATTCTTTCTTATCAGGAGCACTCCGAGGTCTTCCGAGAATACGTTATCCCCAAGCATATTCGCAATATTGCGCGCTTCCCCGATCATGAGCCCTGCGACCTTTCCTTCCATGGTATATCCTCCGGTCTTGCATGGTGAAATGCCTCCAGTCACAACGATGCTGAACTCTTCATCCCCACCTTCAGGTGTTGTATCTATCTCCAGTTCCTCAGCCAGGCGCACCATCTTTGGCGGCAGGCTCTTCCAGCGCCAGAAGCCGTGCTCGATGAATTTTTGCGAGAGCCCGTGTTCTTTTGCCCACTCCAGCAGGTACCTGTTCCAGCGCGCGAAAAGTTCAGGATGCAGTTCCTTGAACCTGTAAAATTCAGCGCTTAGCTCAGCGGGACAGAGCCAGCAGCCTACACGCTCAAAGCCCATATCATACAGGGGATTGTACCTGAGCCTGCGGTAGAAAATATACAGCCACACTTCGATGGCTCGCCAGTTGCGGATTGGGAACACGCTGACCTGCCCGGGAATGAACGGGTTCTCTTCCTTCGGCGCGATCCGAGAACGAGCGAAAGACTCGTATCTTCTTTTCCCATCAATGGTGAGGCACTTTTGTCCCCCTTGCGTGCATTCTTCCATGACCGAGTTGATGGGCGCAAGTTTGCATACCTTGCAGCACCACCTGAAATCCTTTGCAGGAGGACCAAAACTTGGCAGGTTCTCCCAGAAAGCGTTCCCTGCCTCCACTTCGATAAGTTCTATATTGTTCTCTTTGCAGAACCGCCTTATGAACTCCACTGTTTCCGGGAACTCGATGCCTGTGTTTGCAAAGAACACTTTTATGGGTTTTTTTACGGCGCTCCTTGTCAGGTCAAGCGTGGTGAGGCTGTCCTTTCCTCCGCTGAATGAAACATAGACCGGCGAGTCCATGAACTCCTTCTGGTTGGCTATACCGCGTATGGTGTTCACCGCATCTTTTACAAGCCTTTTCATGTGGGGTGCATTGGCAAGGATAACCTTATCAAGTGACTGGTTTTTTGGGTTGAAACTCGCTTTTCCTGAGTCGATCTTTCGTATCTTTATAGATTGCCCCGTGTTTTTCAATTCACTGCTGTCCCTGTACGATACTCCAAAACCGCCCAGGTTTCTTGCAATAATGAGTATTGTATCGCCTTTTCTTATATCGTCCGTGGATTCAAGGATTTCGCCCCCGTCTATTGTCTTTCCGCTAAGATGTCCTCCTTTTGAGGATATTCTGACGAGTTTTTTCAGTATCCCTGAATCGATGAGCGCCTGCGCTCCCTCAAGCATCAGGTCAAGCCTGAAAGCCAGTTCCTGCATGTCAAATCTCAAAACCCCGAACCGAATACCATCTACTATTATTTCATCAGTCTTGTCCTCCCCCGGAATTTTGTTCAGCAGAATGAGTTTTCCTGAAAGAGGACTTGCGCCAAATGACTGCAAGATGAGTTCGTCAATTATACTGTGTTCATGCGGGGAGGCAAAACGCACATCACCGGGCTGTGTGAGATCTATCTGTGCGCCTTTTTCATGGCAAACCCCGCACTCATCATCAAGCAAAGGGACATTGCAATTAGTGCACCAGAAAATGAAGTTCTGTTCGATATCAAAATGTTTTAGGTCTTTCATTGGTAGAAGAGAGCTCTGTACTTAAAATAATCATACACAATATAAAGATAACCTCTTTTTCTTCATCATAGCGAATAATATTTATCAAAAGCCTGCAAATTAATTACCATGGTATATGTCACATCTTTCAGGTGCTTCCGCTGCTCCAGGCAGTATAAACCCGAAGAAATTGAAAAACTGCCAATCCCAAGATGCAGTAACTGTGGCTCTGCTCTTGATGCAGAATATGACTATAGCTCCATCCGGAAGATCATACTTCGCGACGACTTTATGCGCGACAAGCCTGCGCACTGGAAATACTGGGCGTTCATGCCTGTGAAGGACCTATCAAAGATCATCACTATGGGAGAGGGCGGCACGCCGCTGCTTGAGAATATAAGGCTCTGGAAAAAAGGGCGGCTACTGATAAAATATGAAGCTTCTAATCCCACAGGCTCCTTCAAAGACCGTGGGTCGTCACTTGAGATAACAAAGGCGCTTGAGTTCGGCAAGAGGAAAGTGGCTCTTGCATCTACTGGCAACATGGGTGCTTCTGTGGCAGCCTATGCAGCCTACGCAGGACTTGAGTGCACCGTGTTCATTCCTGATATCGTGGGTAAAGAAAAGCTCACGCAGATAAAAGCCTATGGGGCAAAGACCATAATGGTAGATGGGGATTACTCAGTTGCGATGACAGAAGCCGAGAATTTTGTTGTCTCAAACCCGGATTCATTCCTGACAGGCGACTATCCCTGGCGCAGCGAAGGGACAAAGACCCTGGGTTTTGAGATAGCAGACCAGTTATACTGGCGCATACCAGATCATGTGGTCGTTCCTGTGGGCAACGGCACGCTCATATGGAGTGTTTTTGAGGCATTCAGGGAGCTTGTTCTTGTGGGCATTACCGACAGGATACCCCGCATAATAGGGGTGCAGGTCGAGAATTGCGATCCTGTGGTGCATGCATGGGAGAATGAACTTGGCGAGATAATCCCGGTCAAAGACCCGCAGACCGTGGCTACAGCTATCGCATGCGGCGACCCCATAGACGGTCTTGCTGCACTTCGTGCAATAAGAGAGTCCGGCGGCGAAGCTGTCCGCGTGAGCGATAAGGAAGCGATGTCTGCGCGGGATATGCTTGCATCGAATGGTATATTTGTGGAGCCAAGCGGCGCGGTGGCTTATGCAGGAATTATTAAAAAGAAGCTCGCAGGGACTGTGGTGGCTGTCGCGACCGGGCACGGGTTGAAGGATATGATCGGGATAAAATAACATACTGATTTCCAGTATCCAGCTTTCGTTTTGCATATCCATTTGCACAGAGAAAATTTATATACCATTAAGGCTATATGGACATTAAGCAACTTTAAGCTTGGTGGGAATGTCTTAAAACGAATGCAAAACAGTTGGGTAATGTTTGCATCAAGCCGGTTGTTTCTAAATGAAAAAGGGGAATAAAAATTGAATAGGATAGGTTATCTATTAAATTGAAGGGGAAAATATACGAAAAATTCACTCTCCATCAAGTGATAACGAGCAAAAAGCAAGTTATACTAAATGAAATAGGAGGTATGAAAGTGAAAAAGAAGAGAGTAATACTATCAGCTATAGCTATTTTAGCGATAGCATTGATTGGAATGGCGCTTGTGCCACCGCCACCTGTGAATCAGAACCTGAACTTGTATGACGCAGGTCTAGCCAGTGTCACAAACACAACATGCAGAAGTTGTCATCCAGGCGCTCCTGATACGCACCATTTGATGTTATCAGAACCCGGTAGGACGACTTTAGGTTGTCTGGACTGTCACCCGATGATGGGTACTTATCCCAACCAACAAGTCTACATTGAGAGGAATTGTATAAATTGCCACAATGGCACTGCATTCTGGGCAAATCCTGTGGTAAACATTCCTAAACGACCGCATCATAATACAACATACGCAATAAACAGAGATTGCCGACATTGTCATGGCGCTGTTGTAGCGAACTATAATGATGGACATTACGTTCCAGCATATGCCACATCGCTTGTAACTCCGTATGCGGATAACAAAGTATATAATGCCACAAGCGGCAGATATTGGGGTGGATGCATTGCATGCCATCAGAACAGAAGTGATGTGACACCGGCTATCCTCAACAACCATGATACACACCATGGCGCAATTCTTGGATCAACAGGCACATCTGGTAATGCATGTAATTGGTGCCATGTTATCAATGTGACGTCTGGCGGTGTAGCAAGAGTAATTGCTGGTTCAGGTCAGGGCGGACCTTTGAACAACCCATCGTTAACATATCCATACGGAAGGATCCTGGAACTTCGGAATTCATCGGTTGACGCATTAAATGGTACTGGATGCGAAAAGTGCCATAGCGTAATGTCTATACATAACATTCAGTGGGACTATGCCAACACCAATGGACTGGCGGGATACGGACATATTGGAACCAACTGGGATTGCAATGGTTGTCACGCATTCTGGGACGCAGGCGCTGCGATACCACTTGCAGGACCTATAAATCCTGACATGTTCAGCATAACCCCGAACAAATTGACTCCAGGCGTAGAAACACAAGTAACAATCACAGGTATCAATCTTGTGCAAGAACCTTTCACAACTGCTGTATCTGTAGATGGAGTTGCATTGATACCGACATCAATTACTGACAAGCAGATAACTTTGACTATTCCTGCGCTTGGCACAGGAGTACATGAGATCCAGCTCGTGAAAGGGGACGCTGCTAGCAAACTATCTACACTGGTAGTTGTCTCACCTGTCGAGGTTGGGTCAGCGAAGTTATCCCAGGGAAAAATACTTGTTGCCGGTACAGGATTCGGTCCTCAGCCAGACACAATGTTCAATGATCTTGGGGTATTCATTGCAGATTCTGGCAAGAAAGGGCAAACGAATATATTCAGAGCTAATATCATTAGCTGGTCAAATACTGAAATAGTGATTTCCGGCTCAGGTGCAAGCGCAGGTAACCTGTTGACAGTTAAATCACTGAATGGAGAAGACTCAACAAGAATTAGAGGTGGAGGTAAAAAATAGCTGGATTTAAAGAAAGAAGGGATGAAAATCTCTTCTTTCATATAATTTTTTTCTATTATGTTCTTTCGGAACATGGATAGGAGATAAAGGTTATGAATATAAAATATATTCTAATATCTGGCATACTATTAGTTCTGACAATGCAAACCCTTGTATTTGCATTAATTCCACCCCCTCCAGTAAATCAAGTTATGGGGGTATACGATACCAACTTTGCTAATCTGACAGAGATTAAGTGCAGAGTTTGTCACAGTTCAGGGGTCCCTGACAGCCATCACAAACTCGTTCCAACTGGAGAGTATGTATGTATGAACTGCCACCCTGTGGTAACAAATCCAGATGGAAGTCCGAATATTACCATACCCAGGGATTGTTTGCGATGTCATGGTACTACATTCAATGGATTAAATATTCGAGTACCGCATCATGAGACACAAATCGCACAGGATAGACATTGCAGTTTCTGCCATGGTAACATCGTGGATGATTTTGATGATGGTCATTACATTCCAGCGTACAATGTTTCGCTGGTAACGCCAGATACAAAGTATAAAATAATAAATTCAACCACAGGTAAGAAGTGGGGCGGATGCGAGGCATGCCATGAAGCGGATGCAACATTGACCCCTCCTGTATATTTCAATAATAAAACACACCACAGACTTGGAAGTTTGAGCGGGTTTAATCCACAGAATGTTTCAAAATGTGCAACCTGCCACGATACACATAGCAGCCAGTATGGCCCGGATTTCATACGATATTGCGAAAGATGTCATGCTACGAGATCTCTACATAACATACAATACGACTATGCCAATACTTCAAGCAAATCAGGATACGGTCATATAGGAAACAACTGGGATTGTAACGGGTGCCACGCCTGGTACGTTGCAGGCGCAACAGCACCGGGAACTGATGTTATAGTGCCGACTATTGCTGCCCTGAGTACAGGCAGAGTCTATGAAGGAGAAACTACCCTATTGACCATTCATGGAAAAGACCTTGTGACTTCAGTCAATGGTGTTACTCATTCTTCCGTCGTGGTTATCACAAATGGAACAGGAACCAATGTATTGACTCCCGGTTCTATAACTCCTGATAATATCGTTGTAACAGTTCCGGCATTGAACAGGGGCACCTATGGAATATATGCTCTTAAGAATGGAAATGTAAAGAGTAATAGACTTCCGGTAACTGCTATACCAAAGGTAATAATTAAATCTGTCAGGAAGAACGGGAGCAATTTAGAGATTTCGGGCTCGGGGTTTGGTCCATATGATCCAGCATATAAAGATTTTGTCAATATAACGGTCACATTAGTGAAGAAAGGAACTGTTAAATACCGAACTGTTGAAATCAATGGCTGGTCAGACACATTGATCCGGGTTATAAGTGGCGATACAGCCGCCGGAGATACTGCAATGGTAAACAGTATCTATGGTACCAGTTCAGCAAAGGTCACAAAATATCGGGGTGGAGACAAAAAATAAAAGAGGAGGATAAATAATATGAAAACACAAAAATTAAGTGTTTTTCTTTATGTTTGTGTTATTCTAATTTTTATAAATGGAATAGCGTCAGGAGCAGATCGCGACGTAATTGTCGGGTTTAAAAAACCAGTTGGTCCACCAGAACAGGCTTTGATACAAAATCATGGCGGAGTTATAAAAAAGAGTTTCCATCTAATTCCAGCCATTGCTTCCCGATTACCAGAAAATAAGATAGAGGTATTAAAAAAAGACCCAGGGATCGCCTATATAGAAGATGATAAAATTTTCAAGGCGTCTGATGAGTATACAAGTTCCTGGGGAGTTTCGCACATCGGCAGTAATACCGTACATGATAGCGGCTTCAATGGAACCGGGGTTAAAGTAGCTGTACTTGATACCGGTATTAATTACAGCCACGAAGATCTGAATTACAATTATAAGGGGGGGTATGATTTTGTATTCAATGATGCAGATCCTTTTGATGATAGCACTTTTAGTCATGGTACCCATGTTGCTGGCATCATCGCCGCAGAAAAGAACGGAATTGGAGTCGTTGGGGTCGCACCAAATGCAGAAATATACGCAATAAAAGTACTGGACGGTGCAGGCTTTGGTCATGCCAGCTGGATCATTTCAGGGATACAGTGGGCAGTAGATAACGATATGAAGATAATATCAATGAGCCTGGAGGGTCCATATGACGAGTCTCTGCGTATTGCGAGTGACAATGCATACAACTCCGGCCTGCTTCTGGTAGCGGCAGGAGGTAACACTAATGGAGGCGGTGTCACTTATCCGGCAGCATATGACTCAGTTATTGCGGTTACAGCTACTGATAATGCTGATAAAACAGCAAGTTTTTCTTCCACGGGTCATGAGATCGAACTTGCCGCGCCTGGGGTGAATATATATTCTACTGTAAGTGGAGGCTATAATTTTATGAACGGGACATCTATGGCTGCTCCTCATGTAGCAGGTGTGGCGGCTCTGGTTTTTTCATCAGATTTCAAGGATATCAATGGCGATGGAATTAAAGACAACAAAGATGTCAGAGAACTGCTGCACTACGCAAAAGATCTGGGAGACCCGGGAAGGGATATTATCTATGGATATGGTCTGGTGAATGCCCGGATGGCAGTCCTGGGGGTCCCTGGAATTGCTGATATTGAATTGATCCTTATCAGGACAAATGGTCCAGCCGATAAAGATACACAAAAAGTTACATTATCGCAAGGTGACTACTCGATAACGATACATAACAACAATCTGTCAAAAATCGAAATGGAAGTATATGTCAATGGAGTTATTCAAAAAGATATATCCTCCAGGTTTAAATTCAACCGTTCGGATGATATATATCTTGATATGAATGTTGGCTCATCTGTATTCGATATCGTATTCAAACCCTATGGCGGTCAAGGTTCAACAGGGTATGTAACGATAAGGGGGATGCCATGAAAGAAATAATGTACACGATTTTTATCATTTCTGTATTTTTGATTCCTGTATCTCTGGGGTATACGCCTGTTACATCCAAGTGTATAGATTGCCATAATGGTTCAATTGCTGAATATAAACGTCCTCATAACGATACTGTCATGTGTGAACAATGTCATGCAACAGATATACACAGAATGAACTATATCCAGCCAGATGGGACTTTAGGGAATATTTCAACTGCTGCGACATGTAACGATTGTCATGAAATGGGGGTTCCTGGTTTTAATGCACCTATTATTCCTGTATTGAAACACAGTTCCAAAATCGACAATGGAAGTATATGGGGATATTACTGGTCATCTGAACGAAATAATATATCCTGCCTTTATTGTCATGGAAATATTAAGCATGATATCATCGCTTTAGGAAAAATTACAAATCTCACATTGGACGTAACAAATGAAAGGAACGGTTCCTTAAACAGGACTACATGGTGTGCAGACTGCCACTATAACGATTCCATAAACAATTATTATAAAGGATATCTATGGGATCCGGTGCCGCCATTAATCACTATTAAAAATACAGCTAATAACAGATGGATAAATCACACAAATTTCTTAAATAACAATTTTGGTGATGACAGATGTAAATCCTGTCATCCAATAAATGGAACATATCCTGAGGTTTCAAGTAAATATGTCCATAGTATATCGGGAGTATCTAGAGATGCGTGTTTGGACTGCCATTGGTCAGCTTATTGATATTAAAAGGGAGGTAAAGAAATGACACATGAAAGAAGGTTGAAGATAATAATTACTGTACTGTTGATGATTACTGCAATTACTTATCAATCTCTGGCATCTCCTTCTTACAATTCAGAAGCAGATTGCAGAAGTTGCCATTGGATTACAGTAAACAGGCATCACCTGCTGGTGCAAAATGGAACATTTCAATGTATAGATTGCCACGAGATGAAATGGGATGACCTGAATAAGAGCTATTATCCTGGGGTAATCAGAAATTGCCTGACATGTCACCCTGATAAAAATCATATAGAAACTCATCATCTTCTTGTGGAAAAGGGACTATACGAGTGCACAGATTGTCATCCAGTTAAATGGAATAATGATACCCGGCAATATTATATTGAAGCTATCTGGGATTGTACAGTATGCCATAATAATAGTGCCAATTCATATCATGGTATCAATATCTATTCTCAATTTACCTTGGTCAATGATAGTTTTGTTAGAATGGGAATGAGCAAAGGATACTATAATAAGGTCAATATGAGACATGATATTTCAGATGATAAATCTCCCTTTAATAGAACCATATTCAAGCAGGGAAAGTAGTATCGTTTTAACAATGGGCGCATCTGTATATTATCGTATTATTTTTTTAAGTTAATCCTTCAGCGCCTCTTCTATGCACTTCTCCGTGGTTGCCATTATACTTTTGACCTTACACAGGTTCGGCACGTACTTGTGCGCCTTCCCTGAGTTCACCATCATGCATTTGAACCTCTCACTCGCCGGGGATACAACCATACATGTGTCGCAAAACACCTTTGCTCCGCTTTTCTCGATGCGCTTCACAAGTTCCGGATTCCTGTCCTTTATGGCGCGCGATGTGCATACCCAGACTTCCTTTTTCACTTTTTTCCCGTCAAGAAGCCGCGCCAGCCGCGAAAGCTCATCCACGCTGCTGTGCGGGCAGCCGAATGCGATCAGGTCTGGTGAGGTGTCGGACTTATAAACATCCTTTATCTGTTTTTCCTCGATCGTGATGGCATCCCGCGGTGTTTCATATCTGTCTGCTTCAGGCGTGACCCCTTCAACGTGGTACAGCGCCACCGCGCCTGAGGCTGCCATTGCCGCGCCGAGTGATCTGAGTTCGTCCTTTGAGGGTTTTGATTTCAGCCTGAAAAAAGGAACTTTATCTCCAACTATCTCTCCAGCGATATAACCCAGCGCGCCGTAATCAGAATCACGAAGCTCCCCCTCGACTTTTATCAAAACATCCGGTTTTCTGTTCTCGTCCAGATGGAAACCGTAATTTGCAGTCTTTCCGATCAACGCAGCAGAAAGCGCGCCCGGTCCTCCTTCCCTGTTGGTACGCGCCCCGATGACTGAATTTGCATACGAGATGGCAGAGGATTCGCTCCATGCAATGTGGTCTCCGAAGGAGGCAATGTTGTCATAAATATTGTACGGAGTGCATGAGCATTCTATCTTTACACCGAGAGCTTTGTATGCTTTAATTATCTCTTTCTGTTTCTTGGCGAACTCTTCGGATATTCCCATCTCCCTCCAGCATTCCAGGTCCATCCCTGCGGGATTCAGGATGGATGGGACTGCCACTTTTCCTTTCAGGTCTGATATCCATTCAAGACCTGCATCGCCTATGGTCTTGTAGGAAACGCCTGCTATCTGGGCGCTCTTTATGGAGATGAGCCTGTCAGCGTCGTAGATATCGCCAAGCGCCACGAGTATTTCGATGGCTTTCTGGTAGGTGGCGCCGCGCTCGCCGTTGAGGATTTTTTCTTCTTCCTTGGTGAGGTACATGTTATACCTCACACGCTTTTTCAATTATTTCTGCCACTTCTTTCATTGTGAAAAAGCAGATTTCACGGTCATAACTCCAGTAATGAGCGGGTTCTTCATAGGGTGAGTTGATTATAAGGTGATCGATGCTGGATTTCACTGCGAAGTATCCTCCTCGATAATCATACCTTCCTCAGCAAGTGTACTTCTAACAACCTGTCTAACTCTGGAAGCCAGATTAATCGCATTAAGTGCCTCTTCTCGTGTCACTTTATCCTCTGTTCCCGGATAGCGGGTCGTGATAGCATATAGAGTTAGTCTCTTAGCTTCTTCTATTGTCCCTGCCCAATTTCCATGTTCAGCGCATAATTCCAGCAAACGAAATATGTCGTGAGTATAAGGAAAATCAACACCCTTGAACACCAGATAGGCTTTGAGATATTTTTCAGCACACTGCTGTGCGTGGAAGGCAATCAGCCTGTATGGAATGAAATTTTTCATCGTAATGGCATATTGGGCCATACGTAAATCTTCCTCTGCAAAGGCAATCCAAATATTTACTTTTCGGAGAATTTCATTTTCAATGGCATTCATATAGAACCTTCCCTTCCTTCCAGGCAGGACGTGCGATTGTTCCTGGGATTAAACGGTCTCTCTCGAATTCTTCTGGACTGAGTACAATAATATCACGGGCAAAACCGAGACCGCTCAACGCATAGTACATTTCCATCAAAAGATTTCTGCGGTTTCCCTTTACTGGATAGATAACTAGAAGATCCACATCGCTGTGCTTGTCAGCAGTCCCGCGCGCCTGCGAGCCAAAAAGTATGATCTTCTCAGGGTGGAATTTATCCACCAGGCGGCGCACAGCCTCTTTAAGGATGGCCTGGCTTACCATCACACCGCCTCTACTATCTTCAAACTCTCTGTCACCCTGTCACCAGCTATCATGCGGTTTGACCAGTTGTGCCTGTAGAACTCGATGGCTTCACGAAGTGGCGGGTTCTCCTCCGTATATTCAAACAGCGACATCTGCTTTTGCGCACCGTTGCGCTTTCGGACTGCTTCGATGATCGTGCGCGGGTCGATACGTTCATGAACGTGGAGGGAGACTGTGGGGATTTCGAAAGATGTGTGCTCGGCTTTTCCTGCCCACACGAGCGCGGGGTCAAGATGCGGGTCGTAAGTGTAGGTCTTTTTGCCGCTGTCGCTATCGGTTTCAGGGGTCACGAGACCGACGGGAGGGTTGTTGCAGCGCTCTTTGCCTTTGTGGTCGTATTGCTCGATGGGCTTCTTATCAGATTTGCTGTTTTTTGCCATTCTAACTATCTCTATTATTGTGGATGTCTGATATATTTATTCTCATTATCCCCCGCATGTGAGGCATCTACGCTCATGCTGCCTACTGCACAGTCGTGATTTCATAACGTTCTTTATTAGCATGTTGAATTGCCTTTTTAAGAAATTCCATAAATAACTTTTGAAGAGGATAATCCACAAGATATTTTGAAATCCATCCTTGACTTTTTGAATTATGAATAATTTCTACAGACCGTGTATGATTTTTCACAAAGAGTATGATCCCAAGGGGTGTATCATCGTTATCATGCATCCTGTAAATATCAAGTAGTTGAAGCTTAAGTTTCATTCTCTCAATATCATCAATTTGCCTCTCTCCAAACCTGAGGTCAATCGGCACAAGACATCGCATATCTCGGCTATACATAATAAAATCAAAATCACAGTTTTTTCCGTCAACTATGAACCGTTTCTGTTTTGATAGAAAAATAAAATTTGGTCCAATATTCTGAATGAAAATTTCAAGTTCATTCAAAATAGAATTTTTCATGGACAAACTCATTTTGCCCCCTCCAGCCCTGGCACCTCGCGGGCTGCTATCTGTTCCCGCGCCAGACGGATCGCTTCATGCAGTTTTGCTTCAAGAAGCGGGCGCGGCGGAAGTTCTGTAAGGTACTCAGCAACCCGTATCCCGCGGGTCTCCAGTTGCAGCAACTCAACATGCTCTGCGGTCTTCCCAGCGCATAATATCAGCCCCAGTGGGCTTTCTTCACCCTCGCGCTTCTCATATTTATCAAGCCAGCGCAGGTAAAGTTCCATCTGCCCCTTATCCTGCGCCTGGAACTTTCCGAGTTTCAGTTCGATCGCCACAAGACGGCGCATGCTTCGGTGATAAAACAGCAGGTCAAGATAGTAGTCTTCATTATCAATGGTAATCCTCTTCTGGCGTGCTACGAATGTAAAATCCGTGCCAAGTTCAAGCAAAAACCGCTCAAGTTCCCGGAGGATAGCAGCCTCCAGATCGCGCTCGCTGAATGAGTCGGAAAGACCCAGAAAATCAAGAAAATATGGGTCGCGAAATACAAGGTCGGGAGTCATGCGGTCTTCCTCGCGCAGTGTAGCGAGCTCCTGCTGGATGAGTTTTTCCGACTTTTTTGAGAGAGCAGTTCGCTCATAAAGCATACTCTGGATTTTGGCATGCAGGGTGCGGGTGCTCCATCGTTCGATCCGGCACATTTCAGCATAGAAGTCCCTCTTTAGCGGGTCATCGATATAGATAATTTCCTTAAAATGGGTCCAGCTTAATTCTCTCCGCAGTGCGGAGACTATTTTTTCATCGGGATAGACCTCAGCAAAACGAATCATATGCCACAGGCTTTTTTCAGAAAAACCTGCCCCATACTCTTCAGTCAATTGTCTCCCCAGTGCGGAGACAATCTCTCTCCCATACTGTGCGCGTTCATTTCCGAGGATTTCTGCTTTAATGCGCTTACCAACATTCCAGTACAACGAGACCAGCACGACATTGGCAGTTTGTGCGAGTCTGGCTTTACTTGATTCTATAAGAAGTTTGAGATCACCTAAAAGCTGTTGATTGATAACGGTTGAAGAGAAACTATTATTGATTAAATCTGTTGATCGGTTGATTTGTTTCTTCACCCCGCTGCCCCCTTCATGAAACATCCGGCCTTTTCACCCTCTCGAACTTCCACTTCTTGCTCATATCCATCGTAGCATCCACACCAACCTTCGTCCCTATACCGTTATCCGAGCGCGGGTCAAGCGTGCTACCCCTCACATTCGGATAAATGTAAATGTCCTCATCCCCCTTAACGCGCGTGGCAATCGCAAATTCAATGTCATTCGGATCGAAGATATTGATATCATCATCCACTATCACGACATGCTTCAGGCTCTTATGCGCTGCAAAAGTAGCGTCAATAGCCTTCTTTGCCTCTTCATCGCTGTTCTTGTGTATCTGCACCACGGCATGGAAGTACCAGCATCCTCCTGGCGTCATCACCACGTTCCTGACATCAGCCACTTTTTTAACTTCCCTGAATATCAGGGGTTCATAGGGTACCCCCATCATGATATTATGCTCGTTCGCAGCCGGCATGAGCGCATGATATATCGGGTCGCGCCTGTGCATCATTTTCGTTATATGTATGACTGGCTGTTTTCTTACAATATCATACGTTCCACTGATGTCAACAAAAGGTCCCTCATCCACAAGCTCTGTCGGGTGGATATACCCCTCAAGAACGTACTCGGCATGTGGTACCTTGATGCCGTTCTCACATTCGAATACCTCCAGTGGTTCGCCTTTTAGCGCCGCAGCATAGCTGAACTCCTGACCCTCAGGTACGCGCGTGGATATTGCAAAAAGCGTTACGGGATCTATCCCGATAACGATCGCTATCGGAAGCGGTTCTCCTTTTTCGGCGGCTTTCCTGTGAAGATTGTAGGTATGCCTGAACTCAACAAGCCGCGCCGCAAGCCTGTCCTTTCCTATAACCCTGAGCCTGTGTATGGATGCGTTCATCACTCCCTCATATTCAGAAACAACAACACCTGCTGTAATGTAGGGGGCACCGTCGCCTTCATAATGCGTGAGAATGGGAAGCTTTGACAGGTCTGGTTTTTCGCATATTTCTTTTGTGGGAGAATCTTTTACGATCTTTACGATCCCATCTTGAGCGCATGAAGAAAGGGTCTGGATTATCATATCAGGCGAAACCCCAAGCGCATCTGCCAGAAGCTGCCTTGAACCCAGGACGTTCATGACCACTTTCATGCCGTTCACGTTAGTAAAAAGGGTCGGCTCTTTTCCGACTGCGGCGCTTACCTCATATACTGGCGAGAGGGGCTTTTTAACCTCCTTTAGTTTACCTTCAGCCCTGAGTTTGTCTAAGAAATCCCGAAGGCTCATTCACGCCACCGTTTGTAGAGAGTATGCTCGATACCCAGAAGATCAAGAGCGCGTCCAGCCATAAAATCAATTATATCATCAATAGACTCAGGCTTTGGATAGAATGCAGGACTTGCGGGAAGAATTGAGGCTCCTGCTCTTGCTGCCCTTTCCATGTTCTCTATATGGATAAGATTAAGCGGTGTCTCACGAACCATCAGGACAAGGGGGCGTTTCTCTTTCAGGCATACATCAGCAGCGCGTGAGATAAGAGTATCCGACATCCCGACAGCTATCGAAGAAAGGGTCTTCATGCTGCACGGAGCCACTATCATTCCTTTTGACCTGTGGGAACCGCTAGCTATCGGAGCCGTGAAATCGTCATCCCCGTAAACATGATCTGCAAGTTTTTCTATATCCTTAACTGAATAATCGGTTTCAATTTCGATGAGTTTCTTTGCTGAATCTGACAGGACTAAATGGGTTTTAACTCCTTTCATTTTCTTTAAGGCTTCAAGGAGACGTATCCCGTACTGCACACCCGATGCACCGCTTATGGCAACGATGATCTCATTATTCATGCTGACCTTCGTATCCTGAGTTTTCCAATCCATTTTTTGAATTTGCTCTTGCTGACGTTTTTTATCTTGACCCGAAGGTAGCCGCGTTTTGAATTTATCACCATCTTGAATATAGTCCCTTCGGGGAAGGATTTAAGAAAATTGTCGAACTCCCCTGCCGCTGTATCTTTGTTAATTCCAGTATATTCGATACTCATACTGTATTCTAATATTATTTGAATCAATATATAACTATCTTTAATAACATTACCTGTTATCATTTTCTTAATTTCAATAGAAAAAAATATATTGTTAAACGTTCATGAATTAAATTTGATAATTTATGAAACGGGGGAAATATGTCTGAAATATATAACAATCTTCTGTTTGGACTCAACAAAGTGAACGGCGTTAAGATGACGGCATTGGGAACCAGGGACGGTTTTCTTATTAGTAAATATGAAAACGACGATTCAGAAATAATTACACATATGGCTGCATCAATGATACAGGCTGCGGAAAAGGCTGCAAACAGGCTCGACAGAGTAAGTCTTAACCGCGTGATCGTTGATTTCGAAGGTGAAAAGCTTATTGCGGCTTCCGCAGGACCAAAAGTGGTAATTTCAGTGATGGCGACACAGGATGCAAGCCTTGACCCTATCATCAGCGAGCTTGAAAAGACCGTGGACAGGATAAGAGATATAATATAGAATGTTATTAAGAGCATGACAATTTCAATCGCACTGGCTGGAAAACCGAACTGCGGAAAATCCACTTTCTTTAAAGCCGCCACACTTGCCAATGTCGAGATAGCCAATTATCCTTTTACGACAATCGATGCCAATCACGGCGTAGCATACGCAAGGACGGTCTGCCCGTGCAGGGAACTGAAACTTGATTGCGGTCATTGTAGTGATGGCGTGCGGTTCGTACCCATAGGCTTGATAGACGTGGCAGGACTTGTGCCAGACGCGCACAAAGGACGCGGTCTTGGTAATGCTTTTCTTGATAATCTGAGGCAGGCAAAAGCGATAATTCATGTGATAGACGCATCCGGCGGCACAGATATCGAAGGCGCTCCTGTCCCTGTGGGCTCGCATGACCCTCTCGATGATATTAATTTCCTGGACCATGAAATTACAATGTGGATCTTCGGCATCCTGAAGCGTAACTGGGAAAGACTGTCGCGCAAGGTGAACGCAGAGGGGCTTAAGATCGAAGAAACCATCGCAGAACAGCTTGAAGGTGCGGGAGTGACTGATGCCCAGGTTAAAACCGCACTTGCCCGGCTGAAGTTCCCGCGCGATAAACCCCATACATGGACAGATGACCAGATAATTGAACTTTCTGATACTCTAAGGGAGCAAAGCAAACCCTTCATTATTGCCGCAAATAAGATAGATATGGCTTCTCAGGAGAATATAGAGAAACTCAAAAAAATTGGTTCGATACCAGTGAGCGCAGCAGCCGAAGCAACCCTGCGCATTGCAGATAAGAGCGGGGCGATAAAGTACATACCTGGAGATGCTGATTTTACAGAGTCGTCAAACCTTTCTACCGCCCAAAAAGAAGGTCTGTCCAAGCTTCGTGCCCTCATGAAGATATATGGAGGCACCGGGATACAGAAATGTATCAATGAGACGGTTTTCAACCTGCTTGACCTTGTTGTGGTCTATCCGGTTGAGGACGAGAATAAATTCAGCGACAAGAAAGGGAGGCTTCTTCCTGATGCCTTCCTCATAAAGAAAGGAAGTACGCCCAAAGACCTTGCATTCATGGTGCATACCGACATTGGCAAAGGGTTTCTATATGCTGTAGACGCGCGCACCAAGATGAGGCTCGGGGAGAAACATGAACTGAAGAATGGGGATATCGTGAAGATAGTTGCTGTGAAATAATTATATAATGCGAACAAAGATATTAAGACAGGTTTCTTATGCCTTACGCAGCAACAGATAGACAGGAATTCATCAAACGCTCAGGTATCGCTCCAGGCACCCGCATCCTTGATTTCGGAGGTGTGCTTTATGAGGAGTTACCTTCAGCCGTATCAGGAATAACAGCCAGAAAGCAATTATCAAATGCTGTCATCATGAAACCCGCTCTTGTCCCGTTCAAAAATGCTTCATTTGATGCCGTGGTATCGTACCACTACTTTGATCTATTACCCTCCGACCTGCTCGGTTATGTATTCAAGGAAGCTGCAAGAGTGCTTAAGAAAGGCTCAAATTTCTCATTCATGGTACAGCTGTGGGCGCCGCAGAATGAACCACAGCGCTCAAGCCTGTTATTCAACGAGCTTTTAAAAGCCAGCGGAGCTATATATTCTCATGAGTTCACAGGCATCAGCAGGGAGCTTTCGGATTCTGGTTTTTGCGACATCACGGTCGAGACAATAAAACGCGATATATTAATTCCAAGGGATTTTATACGGTCGCACCTTATGCTGCTTGGCAACCTTGTGAAAAAGGAACAGGAAGAAGGTGTCGCAGGGATCAAACCACTTGCAAAATCGTACTTTGAGCAGGTCAAAGAATATGGAGAAGCCATGCTCCCTGCCCTTCATTTCACGGCAAAAAAGATATGAGACAAAGACATCTTGAGATGATGCTTGAGAAACTCTCTGGCTTTCTGACCCCTGACCCCTCAAAAGAGCAATACTCAACTCCTGCCACGGTGGCTGCAGAACTATTGCATTTTGCCTTAATGAGAGGAGACCTGACTGATACGGTCTATGACCTGGGGTGCGGCGGGGGTATCCTGGCTATCGGAGCAAAGCTTCTGGGAGCAGAAAAGGTTATAGGTTTTGATGATGATAGTGACGCACTTGAGATTGCACGGGCAAATGCAGAAAAACTCGGCGTAAATGTTGAGTTCGTGTGCAGCAGCATAAACGACGTATGCGGGAAAACGCATACAGTAGTGATGAATCCCCCGTTTGGCGCCCAGGTGAAAGGAAGCGACCGACCTTTTTTGAGGAAAGCCCTCGAATTAAGTAATGTGGTTTATTCCATTCATAACGCCGGCAGCATGGAATTCATAAAAAAATTCATAAGTCCTGCAGTCATAACGGACTATAGAATGATCGATTTTCCGATCAAAAGGACATTCAGTTTCCATACGAAAGAAGTACAGGTCATAAAAGTAGAGATATACAGAATAGAGAAAAGATAGAGGGATTATTATTAGAATCAAGAGAAAGAAAGCCACAGGCAGACGAAAGCTTGTGAAAGGCGAAGGAAAACCAAGAACATTCAAGAACGAAGATAAAGAGTTCGAAGAGAAAATAGAAGAAGAGGAAGAAGATATCGAGACAACCGAAGAAGAAATTGAAACAACGGATGAAGTGATCGAAGCGACAGAAGAAGAGGTTGAACAGGTTGAGCAGCCAGTGGAAATAGTCCAGGAAGAGAAAGAAAAGATGGTGCTGCCTGGGGAGCTGATCGGGACTTCAGAGGAATTCATTCCTAAGAAAGGGACTTTTGAAGAGAAGGGAAACATATACGCAACTGCCACAGGATATGTTAAAACAAACCCCAAGGAACGCTCCATTTCAGTTGAACCTGTTACTAATACTCCCCCGAAACTCGCTGTAGGGGATATTGTCATCGGACAGGTCACAGACCTGAAAGAATCTGTAGCGCTTGTCGAGATAGCCGGGATCAAAGGCAGGGGCGAGCGTGCGATAGTGAATTCAGAGGGCGCAGCCATTCACGTTTCAAATGTCAAGGACGCATATGTCAAAGACCTGTCATATGAATTTGCACCTTTTGATATAGTGAAGGGAAGGGTTCTTGACCTGCGGAATATGCGACTCTCAACCGTGAATAAAGAACTCGGTGTCATGAAAGCTTACTGCGGCAACTGCAGGACAGTGCTGAAAAGAGAAAATGATAAACTTAAATGTCCCAACTGTAAGAGAACAGAAACGAGAAAAATGTCCTCTGATTACGGGACCGGCATAATTTAGGTGAGAACATGGAACTTACGATAGTAAATAAAACGGAAAATGAGATCAGTATTAAAGTGGCAGGAGAGTCCCATACTCTACTTAACACGCTTAAGACTGCTTTGCTTAATAACAAGCATGTGGAGATAGCCACATACGATATAAAACACCCCACGATAAGCGAACCCATACTTTTTGTGAGAACAGATGGCGCTGACCCCATAGAAGTGATAAAAAAAGCGTCAGGGGAACTTGTCAAGGAATGCGATGAGTTTATAAAATTGTTTAAGAAGAAGACGAAGAATTAACTAACGCCTTATATTCCTCTTCTATAAGGTTATCCATAGCTACGCCATGCTCTAAAGCTACGAGTATGGCGCTGACTTCTATTTCAACGAGTTTGGACAGCTCGTCATGGTTCTTATTGATCTGGGCTACCACCTTTCGTTTATCCATGCCTGTTTCTATCGTGATGCGCTCGATTATCCGGTCAAAGAGCGAGCGCTCCTCGAGAATACCGGGCTTGAATCCCTGAGGAGGGACAACCGAGGATAGATCAAAAGCAGGACGAATGAGATCCCCTTCTCTTTTTATGAGTCCGGCTCTTTCTGCCTCACGAACAACATTTTTTGCCTGCTCTGGAGAGAACCAGTTAAGGTCAATTGAGAGCGCAAGAACGAACTCAGTTTCTTTGAGCACATCCTTTCCTTTTCTTTTGAAAGGAACTGAAACTGTATATAGCAGGTCGGTCATTTGGAGGCGTTCTTTATTATCTCATCAACAATGGTATCTGCAATTCTTCCACTTTCTGTCCTCCCCATACCATCTATGTGGTGCACGTTCATCGTTAGTATGCCGCTATCGAGCCGGGTTCGTACGAGGAATGAGTCTCCTTTGAATGGAACGCGGTCGAACTTATCGTCAAGAAATGAATATTTGAGAGTTACTTTGAAATCTATTGTTCCCTCATTTGTCACATCCCTCAGTATGGATTCGACAGTGTCGTCGTTGAGTGGATAAAAATTTACGCTCCTGTCGGTTATTTCAATGTTTATGCTTCTCTTTGCATGGACAGGGCGCCCTTTCAGGTCGGGTGAATCTGTAATGAACTCTCCGAACTGTCCGTCTATCCCGGCTATTGTTCTTACGATATAGTGAAGATCTGCTTTAAAATTGTATTTTCGTTCAAGTTCAGGCTTCTGGGGAAATTGATGATAAGTGCGTTTCATATGATTTCTGTATAATCCGTGAATCTTAAAAGCTTTCTGCTAAGGATTAATTATCCAGGTGGTGCATTTAGAAGAACATGAAGTATGATGTCGCGGTAATCGGGGCAGGTCCTGCAGGAGCTATGGCTTCAAAGTATGCCGCTTTGAACGGGGCAAAGACACTGTTGATAGAGGAACATGCAAGTATAGGCTCTCCTGTCCAGTGCACTGGATTAATTAGCAAAGCCGCGCTTACTGAGTGTGAGATCAGCGAGGGGAGTTTTGTCCTTGCTAAAATGAAAGGGGCATTTGTGTACTCACCAGGTGGAGAAGAACTCACCATCCGGGGAAAGGATGTGAAGGCATATGTTATTGACAGGAAACTGTTCGACAGGGAGCTGGTAGGGCGCTCGATTGATACTGGTGCTGATCTAATGTTAAAGACACGTTTTATGGGGTTGCACCATGGCAGAATATCAGTGTTATCAAGCGGGGAGAGAAAAGATATCCATGCTGATATCGTTATAGGAGCTGATGGCATTATGGGGAGCGTGGGCAGGGCGGCAGGGCTCCCGCGGTGCAAGAAGTTCCTATCCGGAATCCAGTTCGAGGCTCCGTATGACGCCTGTGACGCCCAATTTGTCGAGATTTTTACAGGGAATAAGTTCGCACCTGGTTTTTTTGCATGGGCTGTTCCTTTTGGCAGAATGGCGCGTATCGGTCTTGCTAAGAACGCAGGAGACAGACCAGCCCTGCATTATCTTGAAGAGCTTATTAAGCATCCTGTTCTTGCTTCAAGATACAGGGGTTCACGCACGGAGCATGTGGTGGGGGGTATCCCGCTGGGTGCGCCTGAGAGAACGGTCAAGGATAATGTAATGCTTGTGGGTGATGCGGCAGGACAGGTGAAACCCACATCAGGAGGGGGTGTTTATATGGGTGCGGTGTGCGCAAAGATCGCGGGTGAGGTGGCAGCCAGGGCAGCTCGGAAAGAGATGGACATCAAAGAGTATGAAAAAAAATGGCGCAGTGCAGTGGGCAGGGAGCTTGCTCTGGGGATGATTATTCATAAGAGCCTGGGGAAGTTAAGCGATGAGAACCTGAATGAGTTCATTTCGTTCCTGAACCGGCCTGGTATGAGTGAATGCATTACGGAATATGGCGACATGGACCATCCCTCTGTTCTTTTGAAGGAGATGCTAAAGGGAGCGGATAAGATGCGGCTTGTCAGGCTGCTTGGAGTTGCTTTTAAGACACTGTTTTGAGGAAGATTTAAGTATATAACTATTCAAATTATCAGAATTATGAAGCTCTGGATGTCTCTGTATGCGATGATCTGGATCGTGCTTATCGAGTTCCTTCTTGCGATGACCCCTGGAAGCTCACCGGTCATGATTTACCCGCATTTTGTCCTCGGAGTAGCCATTGTGGGACTTGCGTTCTACAACTTCTCAGGGCTCCGAAAGACCCGCGTCCCTGGTCGCGTGAAGCGCATCTCGCAGGCGAGTTTCAACATCTCCGTGCTGGTAGCCATCTTTGGGGCACTTCTATTCTTTGACGTTGGCAAAGCATGGGTCATCCCGCTGATCAATGTCTCGTTTTACGGGCTCATTCTTTTCTTACATGTCGTCAACTCCTTCGCGATCATCACCCAGGCTGCGGCGGTCGCGATAGCATACGATATGTGGGAGGACAAAGAGTTCGTAAAAGAGACAGAGCCGGGGATCGTGCCGCCTATGCCCATGCCGCAGAAAGATGCCAGGTGAGCAGCGGCTCTTTATTAAGCGCTGCATCTTTTGTAACCAGAATCTGCCTGGTGTCGTTTGTGCGGGAGGTTGGGCGGCAGGCATGCGCGTCCCACAATTATCATTAGCCGATGTAACTTGCGCTTTCCCTGTCAAAACCCCCGACAAG
>JAQUNZ010000028.1 GCA_028717345.1 Candidatus Methanoperedens sp. | reverse complement strand
TCCATGGCTTCCCCTTCTCCCATGTAAAGCAGTGAATCAGCGATAGCCCGGATCAACCTGGGGTCGCGTGAAGCAAGCTTGAGTGAAAGGGCGGCAAGCACCTGAACTGTCAGAAGAGCCATATCAGTGCCCCATTTTTTATGCACTGTATCACTGCCTCGTCTTTTTTCAGATTTATCTATCACATCATCAAGGACAAGCGATGATGAATGTATCAATTCAATTGAAGCGGCTGCGAAACTTGCATCATATGCTGTCCCGCCCACAGCCTCACTTGCAAGGGTGACAAGCGCTGAACGTATGCGTTTACCTTTTGATGCTATCGCATAGGCGACTGCGGCTGCAAGTTCAGGTGGCTTGATACTGCCAAGCAAGGCTGGAAGTTCTGCATCTACTATGTCTGCGCGCTCTGCTAAAAGCTGTTCTATTTCCATCGGGTTCTCCCATGGCAGAAGTATTCAAAAGAGTTTCTATTTAAATGCATATTCCTTCATGATTTTAATTCATCCTAAATAGACTTTTCTAAATTTCAAAATTGTCATGATCAATTATTCAATTTTCAGTTTATGCATTCTTTCGACCGCTTCGTTAATCCTTTCAACGGTCTGCGTGAGTGCAAATCTGATGTATCCTTCCCCATATTCTCCGAAACCCGGACCTGGCGTGGCTACAATCCCGGCTTTTTCAAGAAGCATCTTTGTAAAGTCGAGTGATTTGCCTTTTACACGAACCCAGACGTAGAACGTAGCTCTTGGCGGTTTTACATCCAGCCCGAGTTCATTCAATCCTGAGATAAGGGCATCCCGTCTTTCCTTATATATATTGTTCATTGACCTTACACAATCCTGCGGACCTGATAGCGCTGCAATCCCTGCTTCCTGCACAGCTTCAAAAGCTCCTGAGTCAACATTGGTCTTGACCTTTCCAAGACCTGAAAGTATATCGCGGTTCCCGACTGCAAAACCAAGCCTCCATCCAGTCATGTTATATGTCTTGGACAGGGAATGCATCTCAATACCCACATCTTTGGCGCCGCCCACCGCAAGAAAACTTGGGGCTTTGTATCCGTCATATGTCATCTCTGAATACGCATTATCATGAATGACAAGTATCTCATTTTCATTTGCATAATCCACAACTTCTTCGAAAAATTTCACAGTCGCTGTCGCAGAGGTTGGATTGTTAGGATAATTCAGGAACATGATCTTTGCTTTTTTCGCTATGCCGGATGGTATCGCATCAAGGTCTGGAAGAAAGTTGTTCTCAGATATGAGCGGCATCTTGTAGGGTTTGCCATCTGCAAGGATAGTACCGATATTATATACCGGGTATCCAGGGTCAGGGACAAGCGAAACATCCCCGGGATTCAGGAATGCAAGCGGTATGTGCGCGATCCCTTCTTTTGAACCAATGAGCGTGAGTACCTCGGTTTCAGGATCAAGGTCAATGTTCATGATTTTCTTATACCATTTTGCAGCTGCATCCCTGAACGAGAGCATGCCTTCATAAGATGGATAGCGGTGCCTTTCCGGATTTCCCACTGCTTTTCTCATAGCCTCAACAATATGCGGCGGGGTGGGCATATCAGGGTCGCCAATGCTCAGGTTAATAACATCAATGCCCTTTTTGACAGCTTCTTGCCTTGCTTTGTCTATGGCTGCAAATAAATAAGGTGGTAGTGAATTGATCCTGTCAGCGTACATAATCCGTCGGGCGTTCAGATGTTGTTTATGGTATATAAGATATGAGCTTTTTTTCCATATCTTTAGTCATCATTCTCATCTTCATCTTTGCCAGCCTCAAAGAACAGCTCCCCGTACAGCAATTTTTCAATCACCTGCGACACATACAGGCGCTTATGGTACTTTTGAATGTCCTCATTCATATGTAGTTCCGAATCTATCTGGACCCTCAGAAGTACATATCTGAACTTATCCATGTCATCTATTTCCAATGATTTGATGGTCTCCAGGAGATACGGCAGTTTATCAGGCCCGTCAACCGCCTCTGCAATAACAAGCACAGTTTGCGGTATTTTCTTTGTTTCCATTTCCTGCTGACCTGTCAGGAGTTTCAGGGTATCGAGAGAATATTTCTTATCCTTGATTATTACATGTTCCATGCTTACCACACATATTCTTTATCTATCATGTCCTATATTAGCCAGACGGAGAGATAATGGAAACACCGGTAATTCTAAAGACAACTTGTAAAGGGAAGATAAAAGAGTATTTTGCAGTTCATGCTGGAAAATTGCATACAGATATGGGGATCATCGACCTTGATGAACTGCAGACCAGATCATTCGGCGACACTATATGCTCGCATCTTGGCACTGAATTTGTTATCCAGAAGCCAAAAGCTCCTGATCTTTTCAAGTATGCAAAACGAACCGGGGCGCCAATGATGCCCAAGGACATTGGCGTGATAATTTCAAATACCGGTTTATGCTCTTCGGATCATGTGCTTGACGCTGGCACAGGTTCGGGTATACTTGCAATATTTCTTGGGGGGATAGCAGAAAGAGTTGTAACGTATGAGATCCGCGAGGAGTTCATGGAGGTCGCACGGCAAAATTTTGGCCTTGCCGGACTTTCAAATATCGAATTACGCCATGGCGATATTGCTGTTGAGATACGGGGGCTGGATGAGAAGTTCGATGTGATAACCCTTGATACATTAGATGCGTCAAAGGTTATACCGTATGTTCCTGAAGTTTTATATCCTGGCGGATTTCTGGCAGTTTATTCGCCCTTTTTCGAACAGGCAAAGGAAATCAGGGAAGCCATAGAAAAAACACGGGTTACAGATGTGATTACCATCGAGACAATTGAGAGAGAGATATCTTTTACGGTCAGGGGAACGCGCCCTTCCACTTCACGGGTGGGTCATACCGGGTTTATTACGATTGCCAGATATTAAACAATTAAAAACAATTAAAAACTCTGGAATACCCCAAAAACCCAAAAAACTTGAAAAAACAGGTTTACAGTAAATCTTAATACGAATGCCAACAAGTGCAGTATTGATGAGAAGGGCAGGCATACTTTTTATTATTATAATCTTAATGGTACAGATAGCTGGAGCACAGTCTGAAATAACCAATGAGAAGAGCATTTTCAAGATCAGTGTATTCGAAAATGGAAGTGCCCTGTGGTCGGAAGAAAAATATTATCCACTTCCCTCCCTGTCAGCAATAAGCGAATGGAATCTTAGCCTGAAAGATCAAGAAAACAATAGTAGAGGCATAGAGATATATGAAAGAATTAACATGTCACTGCTTTCCGCAATAAATTACTCAGGTCGCCCAATGAGCATCAGGAACTTTAGCATATCTTATGACCTTGAAGATACTTCTCCTGACGCCTACGGAGTGATACGTTTGAGTTTTGAGTGGGTGAATTTTTCAAGGATTAATGACTCAAACATAATAATAGGCGATGCGTTCTCAAACACCATTGTCCCATCAGTGAATAATGTGCTTATTATAAAGCCACCCCATGGATTTGAAGCGGTAAATGCATCCCCCGGCATAGATAGACGCGATGATAAAGAGAACATGCTGATATGGGATGGAACGATATACCGTAGTTTTAAGATAGGAGAGCCGTCATTAGTGCTATCCCGTAAATTAACATCAGATGACTCATACCCCGCTGGAATTGCTATAATATCAATTCTTGTGGGCGGCAGTATATTATTTTTATTTGTGAGATGGTATATTTCAAAGAAAAATCTGGATGTTGATCATGGATTAGATAATAAACTGGACCAGGAACAAGTTGCTACAGAAGGCGAAGAAGAAGTTAACCTGGATGAGGATGAAGCAGTACGATCAGACACCAGTTCAGACCTACCTCCGATCACAGAAGATATCTTAGGAGATGAAGATATGATAGAAAGATATCTAATTAAATGCGGGGGGCAGGCATATCAATCAGATATCGTCAATGAAAGCGGGTTATCAAAGTCCAAGATCAGTATAGTTCTTTCCAAGATGAAAGATGAAGGGCGCATAATCAAGATCCGAAAAGGCAAGGAGAATGTGATCCGGATGGCAAAGAAAGAACAGGGGTCGAATTGATTTAAAATCAAAAATCAAACAGCGAACTCTGGGATTTTGTCTCTTTTCTGGTCTTTATTTCCGGCGCAGCTTCCGCTTCGTCCTCTTCCACTTCATCTTCTATCCCGGTATTTGCCCCAAAACCCCCAAAAACCTCGATTTCATGCTCAGTTTCTTTTTCTATCATCGACTGAGCATCGTCGAATATCTTCTGAATTTTCTTTGTCACTGATTTGGAGCCTTCAAGGAACATGATCTCATCAGGTTCAAGTCTAAGTATCGCGGTGATAGAGGGCGCATATTCATCATTCTGGATCATCATCCTGAAAAATGGAAATAACTGGGAGCGGGTATAACTCATCGAAACATGACAGTAAACACCTATCTTTTTTGCAATAGAATCGCGAAGTTGTCTTTTTCCTTTTGTCTGTCCTAGCTTTCTCCACAGTGATGGAGGCTGGTACTTAACAAATCCATTATAACGGTTCGTCCTTGCGACCATGATCCCTGAGGTCATCAATACACCCGCATATCTCCACATATTATAGTTCTGCCGCCTGCTTACCCTTCCCAGGAAAAGTGAAGCCCTTGAAAGATAGTGATATCCTCTTTCAAGGTCGCAGGGAGCTGTATATTCAAGAGGCAGGTTCTCATCGACCCACTGGATAAGGTCTTCAGGGTTCTCATCCAGATTATAAGTAGCTTTATGGGTTTCAATGATATCTGTCCCTTTAAAGATCTTTACCATGATCTTAAATATGTTCTCTTTTGTATCCCGCTCACCTGTTGCTATTTCATCAGGTTCGAGCTTTTTTTTCCCCTGGGCAGCAGCCTGCAGGTCGTTTATCGCGCTTCGAAGGTCTCCTCCAGCATTCTCAGCAAGCTTCTCAAGAACGCCAAGACCGCAGGTTATCCCTTCTGCCTCAGCGATCTTTTTCAATGCAGGTATCATGGAACGCGACAATACTGAATTGAACTGGATTGGTCTGCATACCCCCCTCAACCCTGCTGACATGTCATAGAGTTCATTTGCAATAAGGATGATGGGCTGGTTTGTTTTCTTTATCAGTTCAACTATTGCCTTTTCCCCTCCCCTGTCTGCCGTCCCATGGATATTATCTGCTTCATCCATTATCACAAGTCTTTTCTTGCCCGCACCTTCAAGGGTGCTCATTTGCGAGGCTGAACCCACGACTTTTTCTATTATATCAGCCGTGCGCTGGTCGCTTGCGTTAAGTTCGATGACCTCCCATCCCATATCGTGCCCAAGGGCATGCGCCACTGTGGTCTTGCCTATCCCTGCTCTTCCATAAACAACCACCGCCCTATCCTTCGGTACACCATTCTGCCAGCTCTGTGCCCACTGCCTGAGCTCTTCCACTGCCTTATTGTGCCCGATGACCTGCGATAGCGTCTGAGGGCGGTATTTCTCTGTCCAGTCAAGGGAAGTCATGATAAATGTTCTACAAACTGTATTCCTTAAATACATATCCTTTCATAAAATAGGTGATGAGACTGAACGCGATACAGCTTCTAACCAACTCAGCCATAATGATGTCAGTACTGTTCGTCCCACTCCTTGCACAGCAGCTCGGAGCATCTGGATTTCAGATAGGTTTGATAGTTGCAGGATATGGCGCGTCGATGTTCATTTCAAATTATATATTCGGCAGGGCTGCAGATTCGATGCCCCCGAAGACGCTTTTTTACGCCGGTTTCTTAAGCTCCTCAGCCACATTCTTTATGCAAATGTTCGCAACCGACCCTTTGAGCCTTGGGATAATGAGAGTGCTTACAGGATTCAGTATCGGAATATATCCCGCGGTAATGATACTTTATGTCCACAACTCAGGTCGCAGCATAGGGAAATTCAGTTCCTACATGCCGCTCGGATGGGCTGTGGGGAACATGACTGCTTTTATGGTCGCCATCTACTGGGAACTTTTTGCGGTAGATAATACTGTAGGGAACGGCGAAGTTTACAGGGACATTTTTGCCCTGTCGTCACTGTTCTTTGCAGCGTCATTTCTGATCGCTCTCACGCTGCCTGATATTGGCGTGAAGTCAAAAAAGAAAGGCGACTACTTCTCGCTCGCAGTGCTGAAAAAGAACTGGGACATATATTTCGGGTTTTTCCTGCGACAAATTGGAGCGAACAATGTATGGGTCATTTTTCCTCTGTACCTTGTGAGCCTTGGCGCGAACAAATACGAGGTCGCCATGATCTACGCGATAAATCCGGTGCTGCAATTCTTCATTATGAGGAAACTTGATAAATATGATACAAAGTCACTTATCCATGTGGGGGACTTATTCTCTGCGGCAGCGTTTTTATCACTCATTCCCCTGACAATATACTACCAGGCTGCGGTGGGACAGGCGCTTATCGCGATATCTTACGCATGTCTTTATGTGGGCTCTACCGCTTTTCTCATCAAGAACAACGAGAATAAAGGTACTGCTGCGGGACTGCTCAATTCTTCGATAGCGCTGGCGTCTATAATAGGCTCCATTATGGGGGGTATCATTTTTGAACTTTATGGCTTCAAGGTCGTTATGGCAGCCGGGGCTTTTTTTGCTGTGCTGGGATATGCGGCGGTGAGGGTCAAGTCTTCTTAAATTCCCTGCACACCTCAAAAAAATTCAAAAGTAATTCGTTCCCCCTCTCAGTATGCGAAACCTCAGGATGCCACTGGACACCGTACAATGGCTTTGTCTTATGTTTCATCGCCTCTATCTCGCAGATGCACGAGCGCGCAATCCTTTGAAAATCAGGAGGCAACGCCGAAACCTCATCAGCATGGGACGCCCAGACCCTTGTCTTTGTGCCAAGTCCTTTTAGGATATCATCTTCTTCAACGATCTCTATCTCAACAGCTGCATAGCCGCCTGCTGAACCAGTCCTCACCTTCCCGCCGTATGCCAGCGCCATCACCTGGTGACCCAGACAGATGCCGAGGATGGGGAGGTCAAGTTCTTTCACGTAACCAGCGCAATTACCAGCTCGATCGAGGGTGGGACCGCCGCTTAATATGAGCCCATCCGGTTCTTTTGCCATTATCTCGTCTATCGTGGATGTATTTTTCATTAACTCCACCTCCTGCTCTAAGTCGCGCACAGCCCGGTGGATCAGGTGGCAGAATTGACCGTAATTGTTGATGACGATGATTTTGACCATTTTGTGTGAGATTGTTGAAGGTAATATAAAAAGAATACTTTTAAATAATATGACTAATACACTTAACATAGAATAGAAAGTAGGTTAACTGTACATGTCAAAAATTAAAGACGTGCTCCTGGAATCCAACCCCTGGTGGAAGGAAGAATTCAAGATCGAATACCATGAAAGAGATATCCATAAGCAGATATTAAAATACCTGCCCCTGCCCCAGATAATCGCCCTTACAGGTTTAAGAAGGGTCGGAAAGACCACACTGTTGTTCAAAATCACCATAGATTTCATCAAGAAAGGATTTGACGCAGGGAACATAATTTATTTCTCATTCGATGAGTTCAGGGAAACAGAACTCAGGGATGTGATGAAAGAATATGAGAAACTGATGGAAAAAAATCTCAGGCAGGGTAAATATCTGCTCCTGTTTGACGAGATACAGAAACTAACTAACTGGGAAGACCAGGTCAAAAGATTTTATGATACATATGGGAAAAACCTGAAAATAATTATATCAGGCTCAGAATCCATGTTCATTAAAAAAAAGTCAAAAGAAACATTATCCGGCAGGATATTCGATTTTAAAGTTGAAACACTTTCATTCAAGGAATTCCTGAGTTTCAAGGATATAAAGTACAAACCTGTCCCGCTTTATGAAAGGGAACTCGCAAGGCTTTTTGAAGAATACATTCTCTGCCAGGGTTTTCCTGAGCTTGTCGGGATCAAAGACAAGGAGGTAATAAGGAAATATATTAAAGAGAGCATTGTGGAAAAAGTAATTTACAGAGACCTTCCACATTTGTTCAAAATTAAAGATATAGCCATTCTGGAGTCTTTGCTGGGAATAATTATGGAAGAACCCGGACAGCTAATAGAGCTTTCGGACTTATCCAAAGAATTGAAACTTTCAAGGCAGACACTGTCAAATTATCTTGTATATCTGGAAGAGGCATTCCTTATCAGGAAGTTATACAACTATTCAAAAAACAGAAGGAAAACAGAAAGAAAGTTGAAAAAGTATTATCCTGCAATTATTTCAGACCTGATTTATAAAGATGATGACATATCCCGGTCAAAAGTCTTTGAATGGCTCATTGTAACCCGGTTGGACGCAGGATTCTTCTGGAGGGATTCATATAAAAATGAGGTTGATGTGATCGTTCCGGAAAAAATACCGATCCCGATAGAAATAAAATACGGAAAGCTTGATACAAGCGGCTTGATTGCCTTTATGAAGAAATTCAAAATAACTGAAGGTTATATAATTTCCTATGAAATTGAAAAGCAAATAAAAATTGGAGCTTATAAAATAAATGTCATTCCGGCGTTTAAATTCCTTTCTATTTCTCCGGAATTTCTGCAAGCTTCAATCCAGCAACAGACATTATTAGAACATAAAGCACCAGAGCTATCAGATATCCATATCCCGGTGACTGCATTGTGATCTTCGACAATACCAATAAAATAACCAATAGCATGAGGGAACCCACAGACGTGAATATCTCAATTTGTATTTTCTTCATAGAACCACAAGCTTTGCATCAGTAATTCCATCAACTTCTTTTATCTCATCCAGTATCCTGCCGTCCACTTCGCTGTCTATATTGAGAACCATTATCGCCTCTCCTCCCGCCTTTATTCTTCCGACCTGCATCCCTGCGATATTGATATCGTTCTTTCCAAGAATCATGCAGCAAGGACCTATGATATTGGGACGGTCTTCTATCCTTGTCACAATCATGAAACCTGACGGGATAACATCAATGAGATATTCATCCAATTGTACAATCCTTGGTTCCTTTCCGATAACTGTGCCGCTGATTATTCTCTCCTCTCCCTTCTTTCTCAATTTTATGGATATCTGGCTCGGATAACCCACCACGGTCTTTGATTTGCTCTCTACTACCTTCAATTTCCTTTCTTTTGCAATAGTGGGCGCATTCACATAATTCACACCCGCGCCAAGCATGGGTTCAAGCAGCCCTTTTAACACCGCAAGAGTGACGGGAGCTACATTGTGGTCTGCGATCTCGCCGCAGTATGAAATTTCTATCGTCTCATAATTTCCGATAAGCTGCGTTCCTAATTTACCCAATTTCTCTGCAAGCGGTAAATACGGTTCAATGATCTGCATGACCTCTGCTTTAACATAAGGCATGTTTATGGCGTTCTTAACAGGCAGTCCCTTAAGAGCGTTGACAACCTGCTCTGCGACCGTGACTGCCACATTTATCTGCGCCTCCTCGGTCGATGCACCAAGATGGGGGGTCAAAATGACACGTTCTAACTCTAGCAATGGGTTATCAAATGGCGGTTCCTTTGTGAACACATCGATAGCCGCACCCCCGACAATGCCATCCTTGACCGCTTTTGCAAGCGCTTCCTCGTTGATGATGCCGCCTCTTGCGCAGTTTATGAGACGCACGCCTTTTTTCATGATCGCAAATTCTTTAGTGCTGATCAGGTCTTTTGTCTCCTTGGTAAGCGGTGTATGTACAGTAATATAATCAGCACGTCTAACAATGTCTTCGACAGTAGTAAGCTCCACGCCAAGGTCTTTTGCCCGTTCCGCAGATATGAATGGGTCATAAGCAAGTATTACCATCTCCATACCCAGCGCCCTCTTTGCAACTTCTGAGCCAATTCTTCCAAGCCCCACAACGCCAAGCGTTTTTCCCCTGACCTCTACGCCCATGAATTTCTTCCTGTCCCATTTCTTTCCTTTTAGCGAGGCGTTCGCCTGGGGTATGTTCCTCGACATTGACATCATCATGGCGATCGTATGCTCTGCGGCTGATATGGTATTCCCTTCAGGCGCATTAACAACTATGATACCACGTCCAGTCGCTGCATTTACATCAATATTATCCACACCCACACCTGCTCTCCCTATTATTTTTAGCTTTTTACCCGCATTTATGACCTCTTTTGTCACCTGAGTCTCGCTACGGACAATGAGCGCCTCGTAATTCCCAATACGCTTTATGAGTTCCGAAGGCTCAAGACCCGTAGCTATATCCACAACAATATCTTTTTTTAATATCTCAATGCCTTGTTCTGCTATAGGGTCACTTACAAGTACTTTCATGTATCATCACCAGACAAGTCGGCTAAATAGGGCTACAAGCATTTCAGCTTTTCGTTTAATTTAGAAAAATACAAATGTATATTATTTACTGGAAACAAATGATTCAAGATATTTCTTGAGCCTTGACTTTCCTTCAGGCGGTTCCTGTTCCACCATGCTGTACAGTTCCAGTAACTTTTCAAACGATTTTTTCGCTATCGGTAGATATCCTGTAAAATAAGGCACATGCTCAACAAGGATATTATTGTGTTTATCATCCTGGATCTTTCCAAAAATCACGTTTTCCCATATGAGATACATGTGGCATTTTTCCATTAATTCCAGTTTTTTCCTGTCTGTTATTTTTTCGTTCGTTGATGAGATACATCGATGATAAAAGGACTTTAATGTATTCAAATCATTATCTACCAAAAAGTATCTAACCACAGATGGCGAGTTTTTCAGCGCATATTCCAGATATTCAGCGTCAGGCAATGGATAAAGATCATGTTCCTTGAGAGAGTTAATTAAATTCCTGCAATAATCATTTACGTTGTCTTTATAAAATTGCGTTTTTAGGAATGGGGATAACTCAATATTATCAAGTATGCTTGCAATTTTCTGTAAAGTTTCAATACGCTGTTTGAATTTAAGGGGTAAAGACTCTTCACCTGCTGAGAGCTTAATAACAATATTTTGTGATTCAAGCAAACCCAGACTCTCTAAAAAAAGAATGTGTTCTTTAAATATTTCAGGGTTTATTTTTTTGGTTTTCGCCATCTCATTGAAAATGGCGCCATCATTTTTTGCGATCTCAAATATTACATCTTTTAATATTTTTAAATCTATTTTTTCAATATCCATTTAATGTTATAATATTTGTTTATCCATTTATATCTTATTATGGCAGATTACCTTCCCCGCTCATCTCATGCTGCCGCTCTATATTCATCTTGATAAGTATTTCAAATATCCGCTTCACAGACTCACCATCAAGCCCCATCTCTGTCGCAGAATTCGCCGCCCTGTCAAGCACCATTTTATTCTGCTCAACATCATTTATAGGCATGGCAATAGCCCTTTTCGCATCAAGTACATCCTTTGCAAGCTCCGTCCTCTGCTCGATAAGTTTGAGTATCTGCGCATCGATCTTTTCTATCTTTGCCCTGACCTCTTTTAGCGGCATATTCTTCCACCACTATTATTGACTTTGGTCTTTATCACTTTTCCGCCCATCCCGCGCCATACAGGTTCAAGTTTGCCCAGCAATTCAGGGCTTCCAAGGGCAGTATATGCGGGTCCTGTACCGGAAAGGCTCACGCCCTCTATACCCACTTCAAGCGCCGCCATCATGGGCTCTGTGCTGAACCCCAGCGCAGCGCAATACAGGAAGCCGTTAAGGGTCATGGCTTTTTCGTAATTCCCGGAAAGCGCCTCTTTATAAGCCATCTCAACCCACCGCCCTATTAATCGTGAGCGTGCCACATTCGTGGAAGAACTGAATACTTTTTTCTCAGGAGCAAGGATGAGCACACCTGAATCCTGTTCCACCCTGCTTAAGAGTTCTTTTTTCTTATTATCAGTTATCACAAATCCCCCCAGCATCGAGGCGCAGGCATCATCAAAAGCGCCTGTAATGGTAACTTTTGCGTCAAGCGCTGCCTGGACTCCAATTTTTACAGCCTCAAGAGATTCAAGATCCTCACCCAGCGCATCAAGTGTGGCAAGCACCACGGCATTTGCAGCGGCGCTTGAGGATTTCAGTCCGCTTGCTATCGGTATTTCGCTCTTTGTCGCGACCTTTGCACCGCTTGTTGAGCCAAAATGCGAAAGTGTCAGCTCAACACACCGCTCGATAAGCCTTGTATCGCCACCTTCCTCCATATAGCCCTGTACCTTTTTTGAATCAGTAAGCACGACTTCAGCCTCGGTCTTAAGTTCGATACCAAATGCTGCACCTTTCCATGTTGAAATGGCGTTTATTATAGTCCCGGCGCCGTAAGCGTAAGCGTATCCTGATTTTTTCATATCAATTCCATTCTCACGGTTGTAAAAACAGGTCCTCTTGTGTCTATTTTCTTCTTCAATCCTGTAATATATCTCTGCGCTATCGGGTCAATCCTGATATTTATTTCAGAGGGTACTTTGATTATCCTGACCCTTGTTTCAGAGCCTCTTCCGTTCTTTGCAGCATCCTCTATTTCCTTAGCGCAGCGCGCTGCGAATGCATCGATATACCTTATGCCTGTGCTGACACCGTTCTTAAAGGCATCATCCCATCTTGATGTCCTGGGCAGTCCAAGTATATCGTTTTTGTATGAGATTAACTCATTCATCGCAGCAGGACCGCAAAGCTTTGTATTCTCTTCTGGTTCCACAACTTTCACTATGATACCCCTGTCAAACAATTGCCCCTCCCACGCTGTGAACTCACACGGGCTCTGTGTATTCCCATGCTGCTCACAAATCCTGACGATAGCACCCTGTATCTCTTTCCCTGTTTCTGTCATTGGCGCATCTTCAACAGATATCATGCTTGCTATCTGGCTATCATACATCACCCAGTTGGTCTTATACTGGAATTGCGGGTATGTGAGCGCACGGACATCCATCGAATCGTGCAGGATCATCGCAAGCCTTTCCACACCCATACCAAGATTCATCACAGGGTATGGGATGTTATACTGTGAAAGCGCTGAAGGAGAGTAAATTCCGAAAGTCGCAACTTCCACCCAGCCGTCCTTGTATTTTGTCTTTGAACCAACAAGCTTTGGATGAAATGCGAATACCTCGGTCTGCGTATCAGGGACATAATACTTGCTTCTTTTATCATCAGGTCTGAACTGGAAATTAGAAAAACCGAACTGGCTCAAAAGTCCCGCAGCCACGGCTTTCCCGTCATCGACACTTACGTTCTCATCCATTATCACGCATGATGCGGAATAATAAGCCATAAGTCGCGTGGCATCTTCTGCCTGCTCCCGCCTGAAACACCTGTCAACTGAAAATAGCTTTAAAGGAACTTTGCAGTAATCCACCATTTCACCAAGACTGATGAACCATCCTGACGTCATGTGGCTGCGCAGGGTGTTTTGTGAGCAAACAGGGACAAGTGACTTGAATTCAGGGAAAACATGGTCGATCATCACTGCCACTTTTGAGTCAGGAACTTTCAATTCCTTAGCCATCTCAGGCACAAGGTCGTCCCCTTCTATTTCGCCTTTCTTGTATGAATGAAGAATCTGTCTTATCTTCTCGATCCCTTCCTCGTTCATGTCGCCAAGTATGCCTTTTATCTGTTCTATCCTCTCATCCGAGATGCCGACATTGGGTCTGGGAAGACCGCCTGTATAGAAGCACCGGTCAAGCACAGCAAGCGCCTCGTACCCGAACTGTTTGTGAATATCCCTATCTTCCACTATAATGGGATTCATATATTCCTCAAATCCCAGGCGCATGTATGCATCGCGAAGACGCTGTATGGTATCAAAAACAGGATGTGGTTTCCCGTATTTCAGCGAAACGCGCGGATATTGTTCATTAATGCCAGGTCGGGAAACGTATTTTTTTCCATTGTTCCATGCTGCATCAAAGTCAGCCTTTGTTGATTCTTTTATTTCATCAGGATTGAATTTCATGAATATATGTCTCCAATAAATTGAATGAAAATGCGTGCTTTGCTGGGCATGCGTGGATTCATAAATCTGCGTTCATCTGCGTTCATCTGCGGTTTAAAATTTCTCATGGTTAATATTAGATGGTTTAATGAACCCACCTCTCATCATCTGATCCACCAGGACAAGCGCAACCATCGCCTCAGCCACTGGAACGATGCGCGGCGGGATGGATGGATCATGGCGACCCTGTATCTTTATTTTTGTATCCTTCATCTTGCTCATATCAACAGTGCGCTGTTCCTGTGAGATTGATGGCGTGGGCTTAACTGCAATTCTCAGTACAATGGGTTCGCCGCTGCTGATGCCACCAAGGATACCGCCTGCATTATTGGTATTTGCAGCTATCTTTCCATTCTTGATCATAAAAGGATCATTCATCTGGCTGCCCTTCATGGATGCGGCTCTAAATCCAGCTCCAATCTCAACACCTTTCACAGCGCCGATGCTCATCAAAGCTTTTGCAAGCTCTGCGCTCAGTTTATCAAACACAGGTTCACCTACTCCTGCGGGGACACCGATGCTTATTATTTCGACTATTCCTCCCAGGCTGTCGCCTTCGCTCTTTGCTTCGTGTATCATGGCTTCCATTTCCGAAGCAGCATCCTGGTCAGCGCACCTTACCGGATTATTCTCAGTGTTTTCACGAATGTCATCGATATTCACTGCTTTTGCCCTGACACGTCCGAGTTCCACTACATGACCGAGAATTTCAATATCATGAAGCCCTAATATTTTCTTTGCAACCGCACCAGCAGCGACGCGTCCTATGGTCTCGCGCGCCGACGACCTGCCCCCTCCGCGCCAGTCCCGGAAGCCGTATTTGATTTCGTAGGTCAGGTCTGCATGTCCTGGACGCGGTGTATTCTTCAGGGCTTCGTATTTACTAGAATCAACATCCTTATTCCTGACCATTATGGAGATCGGCGCACCGGTGGTCTTCCCGGAAAATATCCCCGAAAGTATCTCTGCCCTGTCCTCTTCCTTCCTCTGCGTTGTAATATTACTCTGCCCGGGACGGCGGCGGTCCAGTTCCTTTTGGATATCAGCTTCCCCCAGAGGAAGACCGGCAGGGCAGCCGTCGATCACAACGCCTACCGCAGAACCGTGGCTCTCGCCCCATGTTGTTATCCGAAATAGTGTTCCAAAGGTATTTCCAGACATGCGCTGTTATTTAGTCTTAGCATTTATATAACTTCTTGGAATATTACAGTTATTACAGTCTTAATAGAGATATTAGAGATATATGATCGAGATATATGTTGATCCTGAAAAATGTACCGGATGCGGGCAATGCATAAAAGTCTGTCCCAAAGGTCCAAGGATATACAGGCTCGTGGAAAAAAACGGTAAAATGGTGGCAGAAGTTCTTGACAGGAGCTTCTGCATCGGGTGCACCACATGCGTTGCGTCATGCAAGCCCGGAGCGATACGGCTTGTGCGGAACTGGTGAATATCGTTCACCCTAACCTGATATCAGGCTTGTCTTCGATAAAAACGGATATCACCGGAAGACGCTTGCATAATTGTTTCATCGCAGGCGCTTCAGTGGCATAATGTGAGGCATCGAATAAACATAGATCCCCTGCATACCGTATGGCATCATGCCTCAATTCCCCTGAGATAAGTGCATCAGCGCCATTTTCAACAGCAATATCAATATACTCCCTGCGAAATCCACTTCCACCGACCACCATGACCTTTCTGATCTCGGAGTCGCCGACATACTGAACGTGAGTGTTCAGTTTCTTAGAAATAACAACAGCAAGATTCTTCGCATTCAAAGGCTCTATTTCACCGATCCTTCCCATTCCCTGCGCTGTGATATTTTTCAATCCCAGTAATTCTGCAAGTACATCATTCACTCCACCCTGCGCCTTATCGAAATTCGTGTGCATTGAATATATCGAGATCTCGTTGTCAATGGCGATCTTCAATGTATCAGAAAGCTGTCTTGAAATGAGATTAATAGGATCGAATATCAGTGTGTGGTGGGTTACCAGCAGGTTAGCGCCAAGTCCTGCCGCTTCCTTTAGAACCTGATCTGTTGGATCAAGGGATACAGCGATCTTTTGTATTTCTGCGCCCCGGTCAAGGACAAGACCGATCCTGCCATTATCAAATTCCTCGGCTAATTCTGGAGGTGCGATCGATTCAAGGAGAGGGATGAGGTCTTTGATATCCATGGATGCAAAATTCACTTTTTCTTGAACTTTGACTTAATATCTTCGATGGCTCTATTGATCGCATCCGTATTGATCACAGGTTTATTCGTCGTCGGCGCCATGTTCAGTTTGGCTTTCAGGGCTTCTATGCTCAGGATCTCCTTTGAGGTCAGGACAATTATCGAGATCGCGCCAAGAACCGTTATTATTCCAGCAACAAAGAACAGGTTGAGTGGTTCTTCTTTTACCGGCATCGTGGTCTTCTGACCAAGTACTTCAACCGTGTAATTTCCTGGCAGTAATTCTATCTTATGCGTGAAATTTGCCACACCCTGTTTTCCGGGCGCAAGCGTGACATTGGCATTTTCAACTACGGTGCTGTTGATAATAAGAGCTACCGGTAGCATTCCTTCTTTGGTGCCTGTGTTGGTTATGTTAGCCCGGACATAGACGCTCTGCCCTTTATTTACTACATTGGGCATGAAATTGATATCAAGCGCCTTGAATTCTATGAAAGGCAGCCTGATGCTGATCTCTCTTTGCACATCAATATAACCTGGCTTTGAAGCTGCCAGGTTGTGAGTTCCGCTTTCTGTGAACGTATAGGTCAGAATGCCGTTTGAGTCTGTTTTGCCGATGCTTTTTCCATCAAAAGTGACATTTACGCCAGAAGTGACGTTGCCTGTGCCGCTTACTTTGACTTTGATCGTTACGGGGATATACTGGTCAATGAATTCAGGGAGTTCGAAACTTAATCTGTTATCCACATACTCTGATATCTGCACAGTCTTTGTTGCTTTTTCAAATCCGAGCTTTGTGGCTGTGAGGTTATGCCTTCCTGCTTTTGTGAGCATATAGTCAAGTTTCCCTGTGCTGTTGGTGGTTCCTATGACCTGCCCGTCAAAGCTCACTTCTGCGTTGTCTGCATTGGTTCCTGCGCCTGAGGTTACAGATATCGTGATAACATCCTTGACCATCATGGATGAGGGCACGCTTATCGCCAGCTGGTTCGCCGCAAGTGCGCTGCCGTTGAAAAGTATGTATGGATAGTACCGTATATCTGATGAGTCTGCCACTTTCAATCGCATCTTGCCCATGAGAGTGTCGCTGCTTCCTGCATCAAGACTTATGGCACTTGGATTTTTCATTGTGATTGTGTTTGCGGAAACTGTCTTGACTTCCATTTTGTCAAAATTATCGCCCTGCTTAACTGTCTTGTAGCTTTCAGATATCTGGAACGTTCCTTTGACGAAAGCTGCTGTTGCTTCTTTCCCGCGGAAGATATTCTGTATGCGCAGTGCGATTATGGGCAAGTCTTTTACAGCTCCAACGTCTTTTTCAAATGTAAATACCTGTCCGTTGCTTTTGACGCCATCTCCCACTTCGTTGCCGTCCTTTAACACTGAGAGCCAGACTTCTGCAGAACCTGCGCCCATGTTAACGTCTTTTATCTTTATGACGTAGCCGTCATTGAGCGTGAGTGTGCTTCCTGCATAGATTATGCGCTGGGTGTCATCGTCTATTAGCACTTTGTGAAGCTGGTTGCGCCCCATAGTGGAGATGACTCTATCAGATATCAATCCAACTTCGTATCCAGCAAAGTACTTTTCAGCCATGAAGCCTATTACGTTGTACTTGCCAAGAGCGCCGTATTTGTGTGAAACCAGCGCGGATGATGTTGAATATTCGATATTATTTATGCCAATATTCCTGTCCGTTCGGGTGATTTTCAAACTCTCAGTGCCAATATCCTCGTCTATATTATAGTAGAATCCTTCGAAGCTCAGAGGCGTCCACAAACTTTCTGTTTCGTTGTTTGATATCGTGCCGCGCACCTCGTATTCCCCTGTCTTTTTCACCATCGGGGCGAAGCGCAGCACTGAGTCGTTATTTGCTACTATGAACTTCATATCTCCCATTATGTCAATAGTGGAACCTGAGGAAAGAGTGAAGCTGTTCTCGTTCTTCATTGTAATACCGGAATCACCAACTGTTGTTATTTCCATCATCCCGTAATTGTTGTTCTGGCTGACTGATGTATAGCTTTCCGATATCTGGAATATGCCGTCTATCTGCACCATGCTTTCAGTTGTTCCCATGAACACTTTGCCAATGTGCAGAACGATTATGGGGAGATCGTTAATTGAGCCAACTTTCTTTGTATATACCAGGGTCTGCCCTACTTCTTTGAAATCAGTATAAACTTCCCCGCCGTCTTTTGTAATCGAGATCATAGCTACCCTGCCTGTTCCGATATCTTTAAGGCTCAGGGCATAGCCGTCGCCCAGCGGGAATGTGGTTGAAGCCCGAAGTGTATGGGAAGCCTTGTCATCCATCAATACCTTGTGAAGCTGCTTGTAATTTAATGTGCTGACCGGGTCAACATCAGGTATCTTGGTATTGGCTGTATAACCAGCGAAGTATTTGTCTGCCATGAACCCGATGACTTTGTAGGTTCCCCATTTATCGTACTTGAAGTTGACATTTTCAGGGGCAGTTGTGTAAATGAGTTTGTCAGCCGGGACATTTCTGTCAGTTTTGCTGTTCAAGATTATCTTGAGCGATTCATTGCCCACGTTGTCGTCAACATCGTAATAGAAGGCATAGAAGCTCATAGGGCTCCAGGTGTATGTGGTGCTCATGTCCTTGCCGCCGTCCCAGATGCGATTGCCTGAGGCGTAGGTTTTGGGGCGGACATTCCATGTCCAGTTTTCAGTATCAGTGCCATTTGTATTGTTTGCTTTGACTGAAAAATCGTAAGTATTAGTAGATGGTGTAGATGGTGTATATTCAACTGTGACACCCTTTAGAACCGAACTTGTATTCAATGGGGTTGAACCAAGGTACCATGTTACAGTTGCATCCTGATCAACACTTATTTTAAATGTTTGTGTTGCAGCGCCTATTGTATCTAAACTGCTTCCAGTTGGATCTATTTTAGCTATTACAGGTACTGGAGGTGCACCTGCAACAACGGGGGAGAAATTGGTTAAACTTCCGATCACACGATCGTTACTGATTTCAATAGATGTGGTTTTATCCACCCAAGATGAACTTTCCCAATGATAGAGTTTAATATTGCTTTCATTTATACCAGAAGGAGGCGTGTAATTTAATTCCACAGTAATGGGCGCTGTAAATCCTGCATTTGTTGAGATATAATAATAATAACTTCCAATTTTAGAAAATGTGGGAGGTGTCTCTGATCCTAAAGTTGTAGATAAAACAACAGTGGTGTTTCCTTCAGATGTAACTGAAGCGAAAACAACATTTAGATTTCCAGCCAAGGAAACTCTTACATTAGTCCCTGCTTGGGTATTGGGTTGTGTTACTGCCCAAGTCCATGTTATGACGTTTGATGTGCCATTTGCATTAATTGCCTGTGCAGTAACTTGATACGTTCCTGCTCCGATTGAGCTATTTGAATAATAAGACTTTTGACCAGCTAACACCGATAAATTTTGCACTTCAATACTACCGATTTTCCAGCTTACATTGGCATCTTGATTGACGGTTACATTAAAGTTTTGAGTATGATTTGTAAAAGAGTTTACAGTTGATGATACAGGTAATGGGTCGGTTATGGTTGGAGGATTTAATGTAACAACAAAAGAACTGTCCGTGGTTGAAACTGTACCAGAACCATTCGCAGCCGTAGTAAAGTTATAATAATGTGTTGCATTGCTAAAAGGTCCTATACTTGATGATGTATAATATTTGCCATCTGTCGTATTGAAATCAGTGGGATCAGACCCGGTCATAGGATATGCAACACCGTCGATATTGACCCTTACATAGTCTGCAGTATCATTATCAGCATCCGTGAAAGTCACATTAAAAGTAAATGTGGTTGATGTATCACCCGATAAGGGAGAGACTCCCCCATTGGAAAGTGAGGGCGCCGCTGCCATCACTATCAAAACAAAGCTAATCAAAACCAATACTATCCCTATTCTTCTCAATGCATTTTTAACTACCATAATTTCCCCTCATTTCGAGTCTCTTTCATTATCATCCTTTAACCATATCACCGTGAAGCATTCTCCCTTCCGATGAATCAAACATCATAAGAACTCATTATATAAATAATTTCTCTGAAGATATGCCAACTTGCGGCAGTTTTATCAAAAAATCCCTGCTCATTATGAGATGCTGGCTGATAGATAATTTATTCAGGCTTCGAATATATAGATAAGTAAATAAGTAAAGAGAAGGGGCTATAAATATAGAGTCACATATTAATCATCGAGTTTATGATAAAAAATAACATCCTCGAAAAAATCGGGCAGGAGCTCTCAGGTCTTGAAGTTGACCTCGGCTATGTATTTGGCTCTTTTCTCAGGAGCGATGAATTCGAAGATGTGGATATTGCCGTTCTAACGAGGAAAAAACCAACTCCATACGAGGGGTTCAAGCTTTCTATGCAGATCGCCAGGAAACTTGAACGTGAGATCATGCCCAGGCTGGAGTTTGATGTTAAGATGCTCAACTTATGCCCCCTAAATTTCCAGTACAATGTCACAAGCACTGGCAGGCTGGTTTTTTGTAGGGATGAATGCCTGCGTATCAGATACGAAGAAAGTGTTATTGGAGAGTTTCTCGATTATGCACCTGCATCACAGTGGCTCGATGAGCGATTCCTTGCAGAGGTGTGATAATGATTCTAGATAAAGAAGGAATGATCGGTCATCTTCGTGAACTGAATGCTGCACTGAGTGATTGGGAAAGATACATGACCATAAGCCTTGAGGATCTGAAAAATGATCGGGATAAGATGAACATGGTGCTGCATGCAATGCTGGTGGCGATCCAATCAGCTATCGATATCTCTAACCACATTATTGCCGAGAAAAAGCTGAGAAAGCCAGCAACATACCGGGAGGCTTTTGAAATACTCCAGGAAGGTGGTTTTATACCGCTTCAATTGAGCCATGACCTGTCTGAGCTTGCTGGATTCAGGAACGTGCTGGTCCATATCTACTGGAAGCTCGATATTGACACAATATATGGAATACTCCAGAACGATCTGGATACGATTAAGAAGTTTGAAAGAATAATAAAAGATATGCTTTTAGAATAAATCCCTGCTCATTATGAGATGCTGGCTGATCGATACTTTGTTCATGCTTCGGTCTAAAAAAACAGGAGCAGGGAAGATCGAAGACAAAGCTTTAAAATGATTGGACGATAATAAATATATCTCAGATGAAAACCGCAATTCACTTAAAGGATAAGACACTTGCAAACCCAACGCGCAAGACAATATCAAGTATCCTGAAGTACGCTCCTGCTGACTATGAGATGTCAAAGTACCTCATCAAATCCAGGTTAGACCCTCGCGTCTTGAATGCCCTAAAAATGGGGATGGCATGGAAAAAGAACTCATAAATATCATCAAAACTCTTAACAAACATAAGACAAAATATCTGCTCATCGGAGTTGATTTAATGTTCATAGAGCAGCCAAGGTTCAATATCATTTATGAATACCACACCAAAGAATCATCGCTTCGTGAAAAAGACAGGCTGGATGCTCAGATGCTGAGAAATATAGCAAGTTTAAGAAAAAAGGGTTAAGAAAAAAAATCCAAAATCGTTCGGTTTATTTCGGCTTTGACGCTGTGTTGATCTTCAATGCAGGATACAGCGGGCAGTAGGCAAGCGCCGCGGTGATAAGCATCATCAATAGATGAACGAAATCGCATGATATAAAAAGGTTTTGGAGAGTATTTATAAAATTGTATAAATTATAATTTCCCTGACCGGATGGTTTTCTTTAGGGTAGTATTCACCTTCTTAAATTGCTCATATTTGCACCAACTGGCTACCCCTTATAAGCCCCATTCACCACTTCCCTTATCCTGTCCGCTGTCTTTGGACCCACAAGCCCCACTTCCATAAGCTCCTCTCGCGTTGCGCTCATCACGCGCTCCACGCTTCCAAAATGCAAAAGCAGGTTCCTTGCAACAGCCGGGCCTATCTCCGGAAGGGATGATATGACATATTCCTGCTGCTCCTTAAGTGTCAGCGAAGTCTTCTTCCCATGGAGACTGACATCCCTTTTTTCCTCTGCCTGTTCACGTTTTGCCATAATAGCTATCAACGCAGCGGTCTCCTCTTCGTCCCTGCTAAAGATTATAGGCACACCAAAATCAATTGCAATGCTTGACAACATGCCGCGAATTGAATTTGCATGTATCTGCCTTGTTGTATAAAGCCCCTCGCCCTCTATAATAAGCACGGGGCGGTCAAACGTGCGCCTGAGATCAGAGATCTGTCCGAACAGGTCTCTCCCGTCCATTAACGTACTCAGGAAATCCTCCACAGTTTTTCTTTCAATACCAACGCGGTCGCTCACCACATAATCCCCGACTTCCAGAGTCTTCAATGTAATATCCATCCCAAGCTTCTCAAGCGAGCGCGCCACATGGGAACGAATTTCTCTCTGGTCAACGAAAACCTTTATTTTCTTATCCCCAGGCTCTTTTTCAGTTTGCTGGGGGAAATCCAGTAAATTCGTTTGTTTGTCCACATCAGCAAGCGGTTTTTCCTCCTTGTGTTCTAAATCAAAGTCCATGTTCTTCATCGTGTTGAGCATCGTCCTCTCCCTCCGGTTGCTGCTCCAGTGATACGCCTCGTCCTTTGACCCCTTTGCCATGAGTATTACAACACGCCCTGCATGTTTTCGCCCGGTCCTGCCCTTTCGCTGGATGCTCCTGATCTCTGAAGGAATAGGCTCAAAGAACACCACAAGATCAGTAGCAGGGATATCCAATCCCTCTTCAGCCACGGATGTGGCGACAAGTGTATTATACTCACCTTCCCTGAATTTCTGGAGGATCTCCACCTGCTGTTTCTGAGTCAGCCCTGTATCTTTGTATTTGCTTGCCTGACCCACAAACCGCACAGGTTTTACCCCGGGCACTTCTTTGAGTGTTTCTGTGACAAGTTCAGCAGTATCCCTGTAATTCGTAAAAACGATCACTCGTGACTGTGGAGCCGCAGCAACCTGTTTTTCAACAAGTTCCTTTACGATCCCCAGTTTCGGGTTATTGCCGTTGCATCCTGCCAGGTGATGTACCGCTTGGCGCATGCTAAGGTCATCCATCAGGCGCTTTGCGGCTTTGCTTCCGTTTTTTGACAGAGCTTCGTTCGTAAGTCTCTCAAAATACTTTTCCAGCGCTGATACGCCCTGGGTTTCCGCTATCTCGATGGCATGGCTTACCTTGAACACTTCTGCCAGAAGAGAGACACCCTGGTAGATCTTCTGGTCAGGAGATGAGCGTAACTGCGACTGAAGGCGCGCCTGCAGGTCAAGCATCTCCCGTTTTGATAATCTCTTTGATGATGGGATAAGACCAAGCACCTGCAGTTTGTTCAACCTGTCAGAGAGTACCTTATCCATCAACTGCCTTAGCGCTTTAATCTCTACAGGGATAGACACGTATCTCCAATCGATGTCCTTGTCAAAAACATACGGTCTGACATCAGGGTCAGAGTCAGTCCTTATCTCGACCGCGTGAATGTGAAGAGCGGCGCAAACCTCCTGTATCTTTGAGGGGTCGCTGCCCGGGCTTGCAGTAATTCCAAGCACGAGCTGATCTTTACCCTGGAGGGCATATTTTTCCCCGATATACACATAAGAGTAATCCCCTGTCCCCCTGTGCGCCTCGTCAAAGATTATGCACGAGACATTCTCAAGGTCGATCTTTTTAGCAAGAAGGTCGTTCTCTATAACCTGGGGCGTGGATACTACCACCTTTGCTTTTTCCCACATCAACGCCCTTTTTCCTGGAGGTGTGCCGCCTGTGAAAAGCACCACCTCTTCAGGCGGGATGTTAAGGACGTTCCTGAAAAATGCAGCATGCTGCTCAACAAGAGGTTTCGTGGGGGATAGTACCATGACTTTTCCTTTGGAGAGGCGTGAAACCATCACGAAAAGAGCCACTACGGTCTTACCAAGCCCGGTAGGGAGTACAACAAGGGTGGATTTCTTAAGAGCCTCTCCTGCCAGTGAAAGCTGGTATAGTCTCTGCTCTACCGTATCCGGCTTTAAAAGAGGATGATTAATATACTGCACATCAGTCATCCGATTAATAGTATCCTTTGTGATTATAAATCTAATGTGTGCGGTGTGAAAGTAAGCCGGAAGAAAGTTTAATATATCCTTAACATGATTAAACGTATATATCCAAATATTGCGGAGGTGAACAAAAACATGTGCAGCGTCGGTGATGCGTTCAATATCGAGATTACAGCCCTGAACGCGAAATTCTACAAGTGCAGTGACTGCAAGAATGAGTTCAGAGGCGTTGGGAAAAAAGTGACATGCCCCTCATGCCATTCGACCAGTGTAAGCCAGATGTTTAAAGAAGAATGATCCCTCTGAACTATGATGAAATGCTCCTTCTTCGGGGAAGGGACGGGACTCTGGGCATAGTAAAGGCAGGAGACCATACTCAATTTTTCCTTGAGACCGAAAAAGAGGAGATAATTCTGGCGCTTGACCCCGATGACCTGCTTGTAGCTTCTGGTTTCGGGATAGATGAGAAGACAATAAATGGAATAAAATGCGTGTTGTATATGATACGTGAGGTAGGTTCACCCTTCATTGTACTGCCAAAAAAACATCCTGCATCCAGGCGACTTAAAGTCGTGGTATCTGCCGGAGGAAGAACCCGGGTTTCATGCAGCATCACTCCAGGGACACATCCTGAACAGGATATACTCTGCGGGGCTGATGAGTTCGATGGGCTTGAAGTTAAAGGAGTAAAAGGCGGAGTGGAATTAAATGGTCGAACAGGCGGGGAAATAGAGCGCGTGCCATTTGAGATCAGGTAAGGATTGATATTAATATTTTCGACTACCGCATCCTATTTTTTCTGCGGCTTCCAGATGTATGGAAGGATCTACGCCCCATACATGGTATATCGACTTCCCGGTTTTTTTCATCCGTTCATTGATTAGATCGATCGTAGCAGAATCGATAGCTACCGGGTCTGTTCCTGCAAGAATCCCTATATCTTCCACAAAACGCTCGCCTGAAAAATTGAAGCAATCGCATCCAGGGGTAAGGTCATAAACCCAGTTGATATAACCGATACGCCCTTTGAGCGCCTTTATAGGACCTAATGCCGCTTCCCCTAACCTTTTTTGCATTTTATCAGAGGCATCCTGCGGCGGTATGATCGCCTCTTGCCGACAGGCGTCTGCACAGGATAACTCACCGCAGCATCTGGAATGGTCTATAATGGGTGGATTGATTGCTCCCCACGGGCAAACTTCCACGCACTCCCCGCACTGGATACATTTTTCAGGATCGATCGAAGGTCTTCCCACCTCGTGGACTTTAATTTTTCCTGCCCTGTCAAGACAACCCATGCCAAGGTGTTTGACAGCGCCACCGAATCCTGATGCCGGATGCCCTTTCCCATGAGAGATGACGATCATTGAATCAGCTTCGGCAATACCTGAAGCGACTGTAATGCTATCAAGAACTTCTCCATTGATCTTTATCTCTCGTCCATCACCGCCTCTTAACCCGTCTGCAACAATAAAGGGAGCATTCATGCTTGCATGGGTAAAACCATTCATAGCTGCACCCTGGATGAGTTCTGCGGCATTGAGTTTCATGCCTTTGTATAATGTCGTTGTGTCTGTCACAAAAGGTATGCCGCCTTCTTTTATTACAAGGTCAACGACCGTTCTTACTATAACTGGTCTTACGTGTGTGGTATTGCCATATTCACCCGGATGGATTTTTATGGCTACAATATCTCCTTCTTTTACAGGTGATATATCTGGAAAGATCTTTTTTATCTGCTCTGGCTGGTTATCTTGCGGCTGGGTAATTCTGGCATCTTTGAAAATTATCTTATTCAATATTCCATCACGTTTAATTTTATTAATCTATAATTACTTAAAATGAACGGAGTCAAAAAATGATGAATGCTTCTATTCCTTCCCGAAGAAGCTTCTCATCATTGGATGCATTTCCATCATCTGCTGGCTCGCTATATCCTCGTACAGCCTGTACATGATACTGACCGTCAGCAGCAATCCTGTCCCGCCCGCACCTCCAAGGGTACCCATAAGGCTTGCGATCAGAGTAAGTATTCCAATGAACGCGCCGCCTATCACTGTCACTTTGGGGATATATCGCTGCATGACCCTTTCAAGCGTCCCGCTGCTTCGTCTATAGCCAGGTATCTGCATGCCTGAATTCTGTATCTTCTCAGCCACGTTCTTTGCACCCATTCCAGTCGTTTCTATCCAGAATAGAGCAAAAATAATACCTCCGCCTATCAGCATGAAAGCGTCTGTCATAACATGCAGAATTATTTGCCAGACAGCGGGCGGCGTTGCTCCAACACTGGTGAATTGCGATGAAACAAGAGACGGTATCCAGCCGCTTGGACTGTTAATAGGAGATAGATAATACATGAGCCCGCTTACGGGGATTCCCTGTTTATATTCTCCCAGAAACATAATGCCTTTGCTTGAAAGGATGAGCCCTATCATCTGAATGTTTGCCTGAAGCGCCCTTACAAGGATCATTGGCAGAACGCTTGCATAAATAAGTTTCACAGGGAAGCGCCCGCGTGCGCCGCGAACTGCTGCATGAGCCAGTGGTATCTCGATACGGGTGCTTTCTACATACACGACCATGAGATAGATGACAACCGTGCTTACAAGAGCAAGAATTCCGCCCTGGACGAGCAGATACTGTATACCTTCCGGTCTCATGATATAATCAAGACCTGATATGGGTGAAGATGGTCCCGCAAGATATATCCACTTCGGAATAAGCCCTATCGGGAGTCCGGTATTATCAGATTTCCAGTTAAAAATACCTGTGACGATCTGCTGGGACACACCTGCGATAATGAACAAGCCAACGCCTGAGCCAATACCCCATTTGGAAACAATCTCATCCATATACAGGATAAGTATGCCTCCGATGCATATCTGGATGAACAGCAAAATAGTGATATAACTATCCGGCACTCCGAGCAAAGCTGCAAGGCTTGCATCAGGACGCATATAACCGCCAAGTATCTGGGGAAGTGCTTCCAGTGCTACCATCACGAATACAAGAAGTTTCTGCAGCCCCTGGAAAATAGCCTGCTGATGCGGATCGCTGAGATCCATTTTAATTACGCCTGCACCCACAAGTAATTGCAGCACGATCGATGCAGTAACTATCGGACCTATACCCAGCACCATAAGCGAACCCGAGGCGCCGGCAAAGAACGCCCGGTAAAGTTCGAAAAGGTCTATAGAGTTCTTATCAAGCCCGAACAAAGGTATGTTCGCCAGGGCAAAATACAGCACAAGGATACCAAGCGTCCATCCAAGTTTTTTCTTGAAATGTACGTGACCTTCAGGGCGTTTTACCGCTGGCAATCGGTTCAATAGGGGTGCGAGACTTTCAAAAGCCATATTCTTTACTCAGTAGTCGTCTTTTCAGATAACACTATCGCATTTCCTTTAGCTTCCTCTATTTTTTGTTTGGCAACAGAAGAAAACTCGGACGCGGTAATAAAAAGGGGTTTTGAAACTTTTCCGCTTCCCAGCACTTTCTCAATGCCAAGTTTTTCCAGATTTATATGGAACGCATCCCCTTTTTTCTCAGCCATCTTATCAGCCACAAGCTGTTCAATAGCCTCATCAAGTTCTCCGATGTTGACAATGACTTTATCGTTGGCTGAACACAGCGGTCTCTTGAAGCCGTGCTTTCCAAAGCTCAAACCCCGCTGCATCGACCTTACGAAATGATGCTTGCATGTGCCTGCATTCCCGCGTCCTCCGCGGCTTCCTCCGCCGCGTCTGTTCTTATGCGTGCCGCCGCCGAACGTTCTCTTTCCGCGGAATTTCTTGGTTTTTTGCTTGCTCATGATAATTACCTCATCTTATTGATCAGGAAATTTATTTCAGCCCCGTGGAATCCAAGTGATCCTCCTTCGAGGGTATTTCTCTTAGTTCCCCTGAGCCCTTTTCTTGCCGGATGCAGCCTGAATACCGGTTTAAGTTTCGGAACATCTTGGATCGAAGCTTTTCCTTCGCATATTGCTTTTGCCAGTTCATCGAACGACTTGAATTTTGTATTCTTGCTAAGGTATTC